>DATILH010000229.1:0-7363 GCA_035476655.1 Variovorax sp. | reverse complement strand
CGCACGATGTGGCACAGGAGCTCGAGCTGTTGCTCGCGCTGAATTTCCGACAAGCCCAGGTGCGCGCAGATCGCATGCACGTCCACGGTGCGGCCGGGCAGGCGCAGCACGCAATGGAGCAGGCCGCGCTTCTCCACACCGTGCAGCGAGACATCATGGTTGCGATAGCGCACGATCGGAAACTTCGACAACAGCGCGTTGCCATGATGGCCGCGTGGATACACCGCGTTGCGCCCGTAGGCAAACTGCGGCCACATGGTGTCGGCCAGGAACTCGTAGTGCGGCGCCTGCGGCCAGTTGGCGATGCGCCGCGAATGCCGCGAATGCGTGCCCAGCACTTCCTGCAGGAAGACCAGGTCGGCCCCCACCGTGCGCACCGCGTCGCGTAGCTCGGGCAGGATGAACCTGCGGTTGAGCACGGCAAAACCCTTGTGCGTGTTGACCGTCATCACCTTCAGCGAGAAGGGCGATGCTTGGCTGTCGGGCAGCACGGAAACGGAGGGGGTTTGCACCAAGACGTTGTAAACCGCCCCGCTTGCCGCGCCTGTAGGACAGCCTCCGTGATTGGAAGCGCTGGCTGTCCTGAGTCTTCCTACGGTGCAAGCGGGGTGGGCACTACAAGGCGGGCCCCGGCCCGCGCCTAGCATGGGACTTCACGAGTGACAACTCAAGGAGACCGTCATGAGATTCGATTCCCGCAAGAGCCTTCTGCTGGCGCTGGTCATGGCCTTCGGCGGTGGCACGGCACTGGCGCAAAAGCCGGACAAGCCCGCAGACACCGGCCAGACGCCCAATTCGCGCGAGGCCGTGCGCGCGGAGGCATACGAAGCGGCTCGCAACACATCGACCACCCCCGTGCCCTCTGGCGAAGCCAGCACCATGAGCAACAGTCAGCCGAACATGCAGACAGTGGTCCCTGAGCGCTCGCGGGCGCAAGCGCGCCTGCAGGTGACCCCGAGCAGGCCGCGCTTCGGCGAATCGGGCGAGCGTCCGGACGTCCCGACCAACCCGACCGACGGCGAAGTCGGTACGCCCAAGTAGTCCTCCAATGGAAAAGCCCGCGGCCAGGCCGCGGGCTTCACTGTCGCCGATCGCGCTCAGCTCTTGGCGGGCGCGCCCTGGCCGTGCGGGCCATGCTGATGATGGTGCCCGCCATGGTGCCGGCCTGTACGCAGGGTTTCGGCATCGAAGATCTGCTGCTGTTCCGGCTTCAGCGCGGCATAGAAGCTGCGGGTGGCGTCGGCGCGCTTGGCAAAGGCGGCCGCGCGCTCGGCTTGGCGCTGTTGCATCAGGTCCAGGCGTTGCGGCGTGGTCAGCTTTGCGATGTCTTCGCGGCCAGGACGTTGCGCCGGGCGCTGCGCCTGCTGCTGGGTCGCGGCGAAGCTGTTCCAGGCCGGCTCCTGGGCAGCATCGAGCTTGAGCTTGTCCTTCAGCGCTGCCAGGCGCTGAGCGCGGCGCTGCTGCATCTGCTCGTGCCGCTTGGCCGGGTCGCCACGCTCCATGCGCGGGGCGGCCGGCGCAGCCTGGGCGGCATTGGCCGGCTTGTCGGCGGTGGACGCGGGCGGCGGCGTTTGCGCCGATGCCGCCAGGGCCACGCTGGCCAGCAGGCCACCAAAGAGGAGTCGTTGCTTCTTGGAGATCATGGATGGCTTTCCTTTCCTTGGAAATCCGCCGCCAACGGGCAGCAGGTGAAGGCAAGTGTGGCCAGCCCGCGTGTACGCACTGTGAGCCGGCGATGAGCAAGCGTAAAGAAGGGTGAAGGCGAACCCGGCTACTTCGGCCTTGGCGCGGACAGTTCGGCGCCGGGCTGAGACAGGCGCCCGGCGCGCAGCAGGCGCACGGCCTCGGCTACCGCGCGCGCCACGTTGCGCACTTCGTCCTGGACCTTCGGGTCGCGATCGAGTTCCTCGTGGCTGGTCGCATAGGGCGCGTAGTAGCCGATGTAGCGGTCCAGCCGCGCTTGGGTGCCGGCGTCGACCAGGCCCATCCAGTCCAGCCAGTCGCACAGGTTGCGCCGCAGGCTTTCCACGCCGGCCACATCGCCGTGCACCACCACGCCATAGACACGCCCCTTCAGATGCTTGGGGTAGGCCCATCCCTTCTGTTCAAGTGCCTTCGCTTCCGCGGCCCGCTTTCCGTGGGTGGAAGTGGGGTCGGGGTTGCCGCCATCGGCGCACACCAGCCGGTCCATCATCAGCTTGAGTGCGCTCGTGGCCTGGTACCAGTGGGTGGGCGTGAAGACGATGACGCCGTGCGCTGCCACCCAGCGCTCGTAGATCTCGGCCATCCAATCCCCCGTCTGGCCCAGCGCAGGGTTGGGGTAGCAGCTGCAGGGCCAATGGCACAAGGGCATGGCGGTGGAGACGCAGCCCTTGCAGGGATGGATGTGCAGGTCGTAGCCGGAGGTGAGCAGGCTCAGGTCCAGCACATCGGCGGCGATGCCTGCCGCCGCGATCTGCTCGCGCGCCATCTGCACCAGCCGGTGCGTCTTGGAGATCTCGCCGGGGCAGCTGCCGTCGTTGCGCGGCGAGCCGTTGATGAGCAGCACGCGCGAGGGCGAGGCCGGGTCCTGCCAGGCTGCCTGGGCGCGCTCGAGGCGGGCCCTGGTCTCCAGCCATTCGACCGAGAGCTGGTAGCCAGGATCGGCGTAGCCGGGGCCGGCGGCGCGCGTCGATGGCGCCTTGCGGCCTTCCTGGTAGGCCTCCCAGGCGATGATCTCGATGCGGGCCAGGGCCTCGGACTCGCGCCGGTAGGCCGGGTCCTGGAAGGAGCCCATGAAGCGCTCGTGGAATGCGGCGCGCTCGAGCGGGGCCGGTGCCTGGCCCTTGCGAACGGAGGTCATGCGCTCAATCTAGGCAGCGCAAGGGCCGCTGACCATGCGCGCTTGCGCCTACATGCAGTAGGCCGGCGCCGCAACCCTTCAGCCCAGCCGGCCGTTCTGGAAGTCGTGCACCGCCTGCACCACCTGCTCGCGGGTGTTCATGACGAAGGGGCCGTACTGCGCGATCGGCTCGCGCAGCGGCTTGCCCGCGACCAGCAGCACCCGTGCCGGGCTGTGGTTGGTGCGCGGGGCGCGCAGCTGCACGCCATCGCTTTCGGCATCGTTGGCGAGGATGGCCATGCGCTTGGTCGGCACCTCGCTGCTGCCGATGAAGACCGATTCGCGAAAGACATAGATCAAGGTGTTGTGCTGCGGCGGCAGCACCTGCGCGAATTCGGTACCGGGCGGCAGCAGGATGTCCAGGTACAGGGGCTCGGTGCGCTCGCGCTGCACCGCGCCGGCCACGCCATTGCTGTGGCCGGCAATGACGCGCACGCGCACGCCGCTTTCGCTGCTGTACTCGGGAATCTCTTCGCTCTGGATGTCGCGATACCACGGCTCGCGCATCTTGTCCTTGGCCGGCAGGTTGAGCCAGAGCTGGAAGCCCTCCATGCGCCCTTCCTCCTGCTCGGGCAGTTCGCTGTGCACCAGGCCGCGGCCGGCGGTCATCCACTGCACGCCACCGTTTTGCAGCAGGCCTTCGTGACCGGCGCTGTCGCGATGGCGCATGCGGCCGGCGATCATGTAGGTCACGGTCTCGAAGCCGCGGTGCGGATGGTTGGGAAAGCCGCCGATGTAGTCGCCCGGGTTGTCGCTGCCGAAGGCGTCCAGCATCAGGAAGGGGTCGAGGCGTTGCTGCAGGGTCTGCTGCAGCACGCGGGTGAGCTTCACGCCGTCGCCGTCGCTGGTGGACACCCCTGCCACGATGCGGTCGATGCCGCGCGGCTGGGCCAGTGCGGGAAGCGAGACGTGCGAGTGGGGGTGGCGTGCGCTGGTCATGGGCGCGATGGTGGCACCCTTGCCCCGACCGCGAAGCCTTTGGGGGCAAGCAACAGATTGCGTCAGGGCAGCGCGCTCATCTCCCAGGACAGGTTCTCCCAGGCCACGCCGAAGCGGTCGGTGCCGGGCGCCGGCGCTGCCTGCCGCAGCGTCGCCAGCGCCCATTGCGCGCCACCGTGTGGATGCCGGCCAAGCTGCCGGCGTAGCCCAGCGCCTCGGCCGGGCCGCTCACCGGCACACCTGCGCCTTCTCGCAGGGCGAACAGCCCGGGATCGCCGAAGCAGCCGATCAGCACGGCATCGGGCTTGGCGCCCTGGCTGCGTGCCACGGCCCAGGCATCGAGCACCGCATGCTGGGCCACCGCATGGCTGGCCTCCGAGGCAATGTAGGGCGCACCGAAGCGCGCCGTGAGCGTGCGCAGCTGCGCTGCCGTGCCCAGCTCGGCCTGCACGTGCCGGTGCAACAGCTCGCTGACGAAGCTCGAGGTGTTGGGGTTGATCAGCAGCAGCGTGGGCATGGCGCGCGTCGCCTCAATGCTTCTTCACGATCGAGCGCCGCTGCAGCAGTGCGCCGGTGCCGAGGGCCGCCGCCATCACCAGCAGCGAGACGATGGTGGTGACGGTTCCCAGCGCATAGATGGCCGGCGTGGTCACGGTGGAGGTCAGGCCCTGCAGTTCAAGCGGCAGGGTGTTGACGTCGCCGATGGCTTGCGAGGTGCGGGCGATCTCGTCCCAGCTCAGGGTGAAGCCAAACATGCCGACGCCCACGATGGAAGGCCCGATCAACGGCAGCACCACGTGCCGGAAGCCCTGCCAGGGCGTGGCGCCGAGGTCGCGTGCGGCTTCCTCGTAGGCCGGGTTGAAGCGGTTGAACACCGCGAACATGATCAAGAGGCCGAAGGGCAGGGTCCAGGTCAGGTGCGCGCCGAGCGCCGAACTCAGCAGGCCGAGCGCCGTGCCGTAGCCTTCCAGCGTGCTCTCGGCGCCCAGTGCGCCCAGCAGTTCCTTGACGCCGTTGTCGATCAGCCGGAACTGCAGCCCGATGCCCAGCGAGACGATGATGGAGGGCATGATCAGGCTGGCCACCGCGATGTAGAAGAGGGCATCGCCGCCACGCAGCTTCTTGCGAAAGGCGAGACCCGCCAGCACCGACAGCACGACGGTGAAGCCCATCACCACCGCGCCCAGCATCAGCGAGCGCCTGAAGGCCGCGCCGATGTCGACCGTGCCCAGGCCTTCGGCCAGCTTGTGGAACCAGTGCAGCGAGACGCCGCGCAGCGGGAACGTCAGCCCGCCTTCCGGCCCCTGGAAGCTGAGGACGAAGATGGTGATCATCGGCCCGTAGAGAAAGAGCAGGAACAGGGCGAACACGATGGCCAGCGGCCAGAAGCCGGCGGGCCTCGGGTCGCGCAGGTGATGCGGACGAAGAAGACTCATAGTTCCTTGCGGATGTCCACCAGGCGCGTCAGGCCCCAGATGATCATCAGCACCACCGCCAGCAGGATCACCGCGTTGGCCGCCGCCAGCGGGAACTGCAGGTAGGAGGTCTGCACCTGGATGATCTTGCCCACCGAGGCGATCTGCTGGCCGCCCATCACGCCGATGGTGACGAAGTCGCCCATGACGATGGTGATGACGAAGATCGAGCCGATCAGGATGCCCGGCTTGCACAGCGGCACGATCACGTTCCAAAGCGTCTGCCAGCCGGAAGCGCCGGCATCGCTGGCCGCTTCCAGCAGCGCGCGGTCGATGCGCATCATGGAGTTGAAGATCGGCACGATCATGAACATGGTGTAGAGGTGCACGAAGGCCAGCACCACCGAGAAGTCGGAGAAGAGCAGCCACTCCACCGGTTGGTTCACGACCCCCAGTCCGATGAGTCCCTGGTTCACCAGCCCGTTGCGGCCCAGCAGCGGCACCCACGAGATCATCCGGATCACGTTGGACGTCCAGAAGGGCACGGTGCACATCACGAAGAGCACCGTCTGCGTGGTGGTCGAGCGCACGTGGAAGGCCAGGAAGTAGGCCGCTGCGAAGCCCAGCACCAGCGTGATGGCCCACACCAGCAGGCAGAACTTCAGGGTGCTGAGGTAGGTCGACAGCGTGACGCACAGGTCGCCGTTGTCGGTGAGTTGCGTGCAGCCTTCGAACATGCTCGCGTAGTTGCGCAGCGTGAGGGCCGGAATCAACTCGTACTCGTTGAAGTTCCACAGGCTGACCATCGCGATCAGCCCGAGCGGAACGAGGAAGAAGAGGAGGAACACCAGCGCGAAAGGCGCCGCCTGCCACCATGCCGCGATGGCGTGCATGGGCGCTCTGGCGGCGTGCGTGCTGGCGGGTGGAGCGCTCACGAACTCAGGCTGCGACGAACTCGTTCCACTTGCGGACCATGTATTCGTTCTCGTCCATGACCGCGTTCCAGCAGGCGATGCCGCCCATGCGCTGCTCGTAGCTGCCGCCGTCGCGCATCGCGCCGGCCTTGGCCAGCAGGTCGCCGTTGGGGCTCTTGATGTCCCGCGTGGCGCTCTTGCCCTCCATCCAGTAGGCCCACTCGTAGGCTTCCATCTTGGCCTTGGCGGTCTCCAGCACGGCGCTGTAGTAGCCCTGGCGGTTCAGGTAGGCGCCGGCCCAGCCGTCGAGGAACCAGTTGATGAACTCGTAGGCACCGTCCAGCTTCTTGCCCGACAGGGTGGCCGGCAGGCCGAAGCCGGCGGCCCAGGCGCGGTAGCCTTCCTTGAGCGGCTGGAAGGTGCAGTCGATGCCCTTGGTGCGCACGGCGGTGACGGCCGGCGACCACATCGACTGGATGACCACCTCGCCCGAGGCCATCAGGTTGACCGACTCGTTGAAGTCCTTCCACAGCGCGCGGAACTGGCCGGCCTTCTTGGCCTCGATCAGGGTCTTGATCGTCAGGTCGATCTCGGCCTTGCTCATGTTGCCCTTGTCGGCGTACTTGTGGATGCCCTTGGCCTCCACCACCATGGCCGCGTCCATGATGCCGATCGAGGGAATGTTGAGGATAGCGGCCTTGCCCTTGAACTCGGGGTTGAGCAACTCGGCCCAGGAGCCGATCGGGCGCTTGATCAGGTCCGGGCGGATGCCCAGCGTGTCGGCGTTGTAGACGGTCGGGATGAGCGACATGAACTGCGTGGGCGTGGCCGAGAACTTCTTGCTCTTCTCGCCTTCCAGGAAGATCACCTTCTTGGGCGCCGTGCCCTGGTCGCCGACCTTCTTGCCGCCCACCTCGCCCTTGGTGAACAGGGTGGTGATCTTGTCGGCGTTCCTGATCTTCTTCGTGTCGATGCCCTTGAGGTTGCCGGTGGGCACGATCTTCTTGAGCGAGAAGTACTCGGTGTCGATCAGGTCGAAGCTGTTGGGTGCGGTGACGGCGCGCTTGGTCACGTCGTCGGTGGTCACTGCCACGTACTTGATGGTGATGCCGGTGTCGGCTTTGAACTTCTCGGCGATGGCCTTGTCCTGGTTCACCGCCGTGCCCAGGTAGCGCAGGGTGATCTTTTCCTGCGCGTGGATGGCCGGTGCCATG
>DATILH010000228.1:0-5223 GCA_035476655.1 Variovorax sp. | reverse complement strand
GGAGGCATAGGTCACCGAGGCCAGCAGCAGGATGCCCAGGGTGTGCGGCAGCCGGAACAGCGCGCCGTAGCTCTTGAGCGCGCCCCACATCGACAGCCGGGCCTGCATGGCGGCAAGGCCGGGGCGCGCGGGCTCGTTGACCTTCCAGGCCATCAGCAGCCAGGCCGCCACCGAGCAGATCGCCAGCGCGATGAAGCCAGCGCGCCAGGAGGCGGCATCCACCAGCCAGGCCAGCGGGGTGCCGGTCAGCAGCATGCCGACCGAGCCCAGCCCCAGCACCAGGCCCGAGACCGAGGCAAAGCGCTCCGCCGGGAAATGGCGGGCGATGAACACCGTGCACACCAGAAAGGCTGGCGCGCAACCGATGCCGATCAGCACCTGGCCCACGACCAGCACGCCGAAATTGCCGGAAAGGGCCGAGAGCAGCGCCCCGGCGACGGCGCAGGGAAAGGCGAACAGCACCGTGCGCCGCACGCCGTACACGTCGATGCCCATGCCCATGAAGAACTGCAGCGCACCGAAAGAGAAGTGGAAGGCGCCGGCAAACAGGCCCAGCTGCTGCGCCGACAGGGCGAATTCGGCTTGAAGCGGCGGCGCCAGGATGGCCGCCATGGTGCGAAAGGCCTGGCTCAGCGCAAAGGCGCTGCACAGCGCCGCCAGCATCACCCAGGCCGGCGAGCCAGGGCGCGAAGCGACGGCAGTGCCGCTCACACCGATTCGAGCAGGCGCACTTTCACGCTCTTGCCCTTGACGCGGCCCTGCGAGAGCTTGCGCATGGCTTCCTGCGCAATGCGGCGGTCGACCGCGACGTAGGTCGAGAACTCGTTGATGTTGATCTTGCCGACCTGCTCCTTGGCGAAGCCGGCCTCGCCGGTGAGCGCGCCCAGCACGTCGCCGGCGCGGATCTTTTCCTTGCGCCCGCCCATGATCTGCAAGGTGGCCATGGGCGGCTGGAGCCGCTCGCCGCCTGCGGACGTGAGCTCGGACAGCGGATGCCACTGCGACTCGCGGCCCTGCAGCTGCTCGATCTTGCCGACCCGGCCCATCTCGTCCATCGAAGCGAGGTTGAGCACCAGCCCTTGCGCATCGCCCCGGCCGGTGCGGCCGATGCGGTGGATGTGCACTTCGGCGTCGGGCGTCACGTCGACGTTGATCACGGCCGCCAACTGGGCGATGTCCAGCCCGCGCGCCGCCACGTCGGTGGCCACGAGCACCGAGCAACTGCGGTTGGAAAACTGCACCAGCACCTGGTCGCGCTCGCGCTGCTCCAGTTCGCCGAACAGGGCCATGGCGCTAAAGCCCTGCGCCGCCAGCACCTGCACCAGCTCGCGGCACTGCTGCTTGGTGTTGCAGAAGGCCAGCGTGCTTTCCGGACGGAAGTGGTCCAGGAGCAACGACACTGCATGCAGGCGCTCGCTCTCTTTCACCTCGTACCAGTGTTGGCGGATCTTGCCTTCCTCGTGCTGGGCTTGCACCGTGATTGTCTGCGGCTGCTTCATGAAGCGGCGCGCCAGGTCGGCGATGCCCTCGGGGTAGGTGGCGGAAAACAGCAGGGTCTGGCGCTCGCCCGGGCACTGGCGCACAACCTGCGCGATGTCCTCGGCGAAGCCCATGTCCAGCATGCGATCGGCTTCGTCCAGCACCAGCGTGTTGAGGGCCGTCAGCTCCAGGTTGCCGCGCTCCAGATGGTCCAGGATGCGGCCTGGCGTGCCGACCACGATGTGCGCGCCGTGGCCCAGGCTGGCGGTCTGGCCGCGCAACGCGACCCCGCCGCAGAGGGTGACGAGCTTGATATTGTCTTCGGCAGCCGCCAGGCGCCGGATTTCGGTGCTGACCTGGTCGGCCAACTCGCGCGTGGGGCACAGCACCAGCGCCTGCACCGCGAAGCGGCGCGCATTGAGATTGGCCAGCAGGGCCAGGGCAAAGGCGGCGGTCTTGCCGCTGCCGGTCTTGGCCTGCGCGATCAGATCCTTGCCGAGCAAGGCCGCGGGCAGGCTGGCCGCCTGGATCGGCGTCATGCGCACGTAGCCGAGACGGGCCAGGTTGGCCAGCATCTGCGGCGCGAGTGCCAGCGTGTCGAAACCGTCGACGGCGGAGGCGGCGGTCACGTCACGTCGTCACAAGCGGGAGCGGACGCGCTTTAGCGGCGGTTGTTGTTCGGCGGCGTGCCGGGGCCCGGCCCGCGGCGCTCCAGGTGACGGAAGGTGATGCGTCCCTTGGTCAGGTCGTAGGGCGAGAGCTCGAGCGACACCTTGTCGCCCGCCAGGATGCGGATGTGGTGCTTGCGCATCTTTCCGCCGCTGTAGGCGATCAGTTGGTGACCGTTGTCGAGCGTGACGCGGTAGCGCGAATCGGGCAGGACTTCCGTCACTGCGCCGTTCATTTCAATCAGTTCTTCCTTTGGCATTCAGTACCTCTGCATGGTGGTCGCAATTCCTTGGAGTGGATGCGACTTGGATTCAATCAAAAACTGGCCGTTCATGTCGGCCACCCGGCCAGTCTGCGGCGGGCGGCGGACAAATGCGTGACAGGCGAGTCGGGCGCCCACTGGCATCCCACTGGGCTCGAATGCAAGGAAGCTTCGCCGGCGCGTGGAGCCTATCGAAAAGCGAACCCTCAATGATAACCGATATGGCACGACTGTTGCTGAGGCGCCTCCCCGCGTGGCCGAAGACCACGTCGTGGACCGCTTCCGATCTAACGTTACTGCTATGAAAATGGGAGCATCTCCCTGCCATTGCGAGGCCGCAGGCGAAGGCGCACGATGCTGATTCCGGTGCGGATGGCAAGGAGCGCCCCATGCGTGTACTCGAATCTGCGTTGTCTGCCGCAGCTCGCGCTGGGCGGCTCGCCGTCGCATTGCTGCTTGGCCTGGCCGGATCGGGGCTCGTGGGCCTCCCTGCGCAAGCCGCTGCGCCGGCGCGCCCGTCTCCACCTGCGGCGGCGGCGCCACGCGAAAGCCCGGCCGACGAAGTCCAGCTGGCGGCGCTGCGGCGCGCCCTGGGTGCCGTGGTCGCGTTGCGGGTCAGCGCCACTGAAGGGGCGCCGACGGCGCGCACCCTGGGCGAGGAGCGCAGCGGCAGCGGTGTGGTGATCGACGCCGACGGCCTGATCCTCACCATCGGCTACCTGCTGCTGGAAGCCCAGACCATCGAGATCACCACCCAGGACGAGCGGCGCATTCCGGCGCGCCAGGTGGCTTACGACCAGGCCACCGGCTTCGGCCTGGTGCAGCCGCTGGTGCCGTTGCCGCGCCTGGAGGCGGTGCCTTTGGGTAGCGTGGTGGGACTGGAGGTGGGCGATGCACTGATGGTGTCCACCGGGGGCCAAGGCGGTGTCGAGGTCGGCGTGGTGCGCATGGTCGACCGGCGCCCCTTCTCCGGCTATTGGGAATACCACATCGAGCAGGCCCTCTTCACCGCGCCGCCGGTGCCCAACCACAGCGGCGCGGCTGTCTTCAATCGCAAGGGCGAGCTGCTGGGCATCGGCAGCCTGTTCGTGGCCGACGCGCCGGGCATCGGCCGCGTCATGCCCGGCAACATGTTCGTGCCGGTGGACCTGCTGTCGCCGGTGCTGGCCGAAATGCGCGCCACCGGCAGCACGCGCGCCAGCCGCCGGCCCTGGCTGGGCGTCTCGTCCCAATTGCTGGACGGGGTGGTGCGCATCATCCGCGTGGAGCGCGGTGGCCCGGCGCAGATGGCGGGCGTGCTCGTGGGCGACACGGTGCTCGAAGTCGACGGCGCGCCGGTGGATTCGCTCGAAAGCTTCTACAAGAAGGTCTGGACCCGCGGCTCGCCGGAGGACGAGGTGGAGCTCACGCTGCGCCAGGGCGAGGAGGTGCGCAAGATTCGCGTGAAGGCGACCGACCGCATGCAGACCCTGCGCAAGCCGCGCGGCATCTGATCGATCGCTCAGGGCCGCATCTCGGCGCGGAGCGCGCCATACAGGCGCTGGAAGCGGGCGTGGCGCTCGGCCAGCGCGGCATGGCGCGCCGCATTCGGCACGAAGCTGTCGACCAGCGGCGGTGGCACGCAGACCGCAGCCACCGGTTCGCCGCTGCGCGCCAGCCGCGCCAATCGTGCCGCACCCAGGGCGGCGCCGACGTCCGAGCCGCTGCGCCGGTCGAGCTGGCGGCCCAGCACGTCGGCCAGCAACTGGGCCCAGTAGCTGCTCTTCGAACCGCCGCCCACCAGGGTCACGCTGTCGATGCGGGCGCCGCCTTGGAGCAGGGCCTGCTGCCCGTCCAGGAAGGCGAAAGCCACGCCTTCGAGCACCGCGCGCGCCAGGTGGCCGCGGCCGTGCTCGTGCGTGAGGCCGAAAAACACGCCGCTGGCATGCGGGTTGTTGTGCGGCGTGCGCTCGCCCGAGAGATAGGGCAGGAAGTGGGGCAGCGGTGCAGCCGCAGGCAGCGCCTGGGCCTCGGCCACCAGTTGCGCCTCGCTCTCGGCCTGCGTCACGCCGCGCAGCCAGCGCAGGCAGCTGGCGGCCGCCAGCATCACCGTCATCTGGTGCCAGGTGCCCGGGAAGGCGTGGCAGAAGGCATGCACCGCGCCAGCCGGGTTGGGCGAGAAGGCTTCGTTGGCGACGAAGTAGACGCCCGAGGTGCCGAGCGAAAGGAAGGCCGTGCCGGGCGCCGCCACGCCGATGCCGGCGGCACTGGCCGCGTTGTCGCCGGCGCCGCCGGCCACCACCACGCCGCGCGGCAGCCCCAGTTGTTGGGCCACCTCGTCGCGCACCAGGCCGCTGGCTTCGCTGCCTTCGACCAGTCGCGGCATGTGGGCCGGCGTCAGGTGGGTGGCTTCCAGCATGGCTTCGGACCAGCGGCGTGCGCCCACGTCCAGCCACAGGGTGCCGGAGGCATCCGACATGTCGGACACCGCCTCGCCGGTGAGCTGCAGGCGCAGGTGGTCCTTGGGCAGCAGCACCAGCGCGGTCTGGCGAAAGACGTCGGGCTCGTGCTGCTCCACCCACATCAGCTTGGGCGCCGTGAAGCCGGGCATGGCGATGTTGCCGGTGATGTGGCGGCTGTCGGGTTGGCGCTCTTGCTCCAGCTGCGCGCATTGGGCATGGCTGCGGCCGTCGTTCCAAAGGATGGCCGGGCGCAGCACGCGCCGCTGCGCATCGAGCAGGGTGGCGCCATGCATCTGGCCCGACAGGCCGATGCCGCGCACCGCGCCATAGGCCTTGGGATGCTGCTCGCGCAGTTCGGCCAGGGCGGCGCAG
>DATILH010000227.1:0-35071 GCA_035476655.1 Variovorax sp. | reverse complement strand
CGTCGTGCCATGCCAGCCTCCAAAAGGAATCGCTGGGCAGGCATGATCGCACATGATCACATTTACGTAAATGTTTTAACGGAACGATGTACTAGACAGTGCTTTCGCCGTCCGGCCGCGCGGCCTCGGCCACGGCGGCCGTCACCAGGCCGACGGCCCTGGCGCGTAACAACTCTTCACGCAGAGCGGCCTCCAACAGCTTGCGCGCGGAATCCGGCCGGTCGTGGTCGTATTCCTCGTCAAGTTCGCAATGCAGGTAATAGTCGACTCTTGCCATGAGCCGTTCTATGGACGCTGCAATGTCCGCATCTTTCATTCACGCTCCTCCATGCTTGGCGCTTGGCCATAACCAGCCATGGCTTTATACAGCCTCATACAGTATCCGGGCCGCCGAAAGTCACGAGAGAAATAGGTGTCTCTATCGTGCAACACTTGTATGCTAGGTCTGTTCAGGCCTGCGTGCCGGCGAGGCGGCAAGTGCATGACTCGGCGGTAATGCCATGCAGCTTCATGCTCCGATGGCTTCCAGTTCGTCCGACAAGCGCAGCCAAAGTTCTTCAAGTTGCGAGATTTCGTCGTTCAGGGCTTTCAGGCGCTTGCCGGCCTCGGCGATTTCAGGCGGTGCCAGGGGCTGGGCCAGGCGGGCCTCGAGCGCATCCCGCTCGGTGCCGGCGGCGCTCAGCCGGGCCTCGGCCTTGGCCAGCTCGCGCTTGATGGGCTTTTGCCGCTCGCTGCGCTGCGCTCGATCCTGGGCATCCTGCTGGCGCGGGGCGGCTGGCGGTGCCGGCGGCTCGGCCGCGCGCTCCGCTTCGCGCGCCAGTTCGCGCTGGCGCTTGGCCTCGTCGAGCAGGTAGCGCTGGTAGTCGTCCAGGTCGCCGTCGAAATCGGTGACGGCACCGCGGCCGACCAGCCAGAACTCGTCGCACACCGAACGTAGCAGGGCACGGTCGTGGCTCACCAGCATCAGCGTGCCTTCGAACTCGTTGAGCGCCACGGCCAGGGCCTCGCGGGTGGCCAGGTCCAGGTGGTTGGTGGGCTCGTCCAGCAGCAGGAGGTTGGGGCGTTGCCAGACCATCATGGCCAGCACCAGGCGCGCCTTCTCGCCGCCGCTCATGGTGCCCACCGCCTGCTTGACCATGTCGCCGCTGAAATTGAAGCTGCCCAGGAAGCCGCGCAGGTCCTGCTCGCCGGTGCGCTCCTTCACCGAGCTGCCCAGCTCGCGCGCCATGCGCACCATGTGTTCCAGCGGACTGCTTTCGGGATGCAGCACGTCCAGCTCCTGCTGCGCGAAGTAGCCGATGTTCAGGCCCTTGCCCTCGGTCACAGTGCCGGCCAGCGCGCCCATCTCGCGCGCGATGGTCTTCACGAAAGTTGACTTGCCCTGGCCGTTGGCGCCCAGGATGCCGATGCGCTGGCCGGCCTGCACCGAGCGGTTGACGCCGGTCAGGATCACCTTGGGCGGCGCCTCTTCCATCAGGTAGCCGAAGGAGGCGCCGCTGATGGAAAGCATCGGGTTGGGGATGTTGCCCGGCTCCTTGAACTCGAAGCTGAAATCGGCCTCGGCCAGCAGCGGCGCCACCTTCTCCATGCGCTCCAGCGCCTTGACCCGGCTTTGCGCCTGCTTGGCCTTGCTGGCCTTGGCCTTGAAGCGGTCGATGAACTTCTGCAGGTGGGCGATCTTGTCCTGCTGCTTGGCGAAGGCCGATTGCTGCTGCTCCATCTGCAGCGCACGCATTTCCTCGAACTTGCTGTAGTTGCCGCCGTAGCGCGTGAGGCCCGCATTCTGGATGTGGAGGGTGACGTCGGTCACCGCGTCGAGGAACTCGCGGTCGTGGCTGATCACGATCATGGTGCCGGCGTACTTCTGCAGCCAGGACTCCAGCCAGACCAGGGCGTCCAGGTCCAGGTGGTTGGTGGGTTCGTCCAGCAGCATCAGGTCGCTCGGGCACATCAGGGCGCGGGCCAGCTGCAGGCGCATTCGCCAGCCGCCGGAGAAGCTGTTCACCGGCTGGCCCAGCTCCTGCACCTTGAAGCCCAGGCCCAGGATCAGCGCCTGGGCGCGCGGCGCGGCATCGTGCTCGCCGGCGTCGGCCAGGTCGGTGTAGGCGTGGGCCAGCTCCATGCCGATGTCGTGGTCGTCGGGTTCGGCTGCGTGTGCGGCCTCGACCTTGGCGAGTTCCTCGCGCAGTTCCGTGAGGCGCGTGTCGCCGCCGACCACGAAGTCGGTGGCCGACTCCTCGGTCTCGGGCATGTTCTGCGCGACCTGGGCCAGGCGCCACTGCTTGGGCACCGAGAAGTCGCCGCCGTCCTCGTGCAGCGTGCCGTTGAAGAGGGCGAACAGGGTCGACTTGCCGGCACCATTGCGCCCCACCAGCCCGACTTTCTCGCCGGGGTTGATGGTGACGCTGGCACCGTCGAGCAGGACCTTGCTGCTGCGGCGCAGGACGACGTTCTTGAGAGTGATCATTTCAAATGGGCCGGCGCGACACTCGGGTCGCACCGCCTCGAGGTTATTTCAGCGAAGGCTTTCGCGGGTGATGAGGAGGACCTGGTCTTCCCCGGCGCTGGTGCTGAGCCAGACGACTTCGGTGTCCGGGAACGCGGCTTCGAAATTGTCGCGCTCATTGCCGATCTCGAGGACCAGCACGCCATCTTCCGACAGGCAGGTGGGTGCATCGGCCAGCAGGCGGCGGATGAAGTCCATGCCGTCGATGCCGCCCGCCAGCGCCAGTTCGGGCTCGGCCCGGTACTCCGCCGGCAGGGCGCTCATGCTCTGCGTGTTCACGTAGGGCGGGTTGCACAGGATCAGGTCGTAGGGCCCGCGCACATGCGCCAGGCCGTCGGACTGAAGAATGGTGATGCGCGCATCCATGTCGTGCCGCGCGATGTTGATGGCTGCGACCTCCAGGGCCGTGGTCGACAGATCGGCGGCATCCACCTTCACGTCCGGGTAGGCCATGGCGGCCAGTACCGCCAGGCTGCCGTTGCCGGTGCACAGGTCGAGCACGCGCTTCGTGTGTTCGCCCAGCCAGGGGTCGATGATGCCGTCGGCCAGCAGCTCGGCAATGAAGCTGCGCGGCACGATGGCGCGCTCGTCCACGTAGAAGGACACGCCCTGCAGCCACGCCTCGCGCGTCAGGTAGGCGGCGGGCTGGCGCGTGTCGATGCGCTCCTGCAGCAGGGCGCCGACTTTCTGCGCGTCGGCCGGCGAGACTTCGCGATCGGCCACCGATTCGAGGTCGTCGATGGGCAGCTTCAGGCGCCACAGCACCAGCCAGGCGGCTTCGTCGAAGGCATTGGTGGTGCCGTGGCCATAAGCCACGCCTGCGTCGGCCAGCAGCTTTGCGCCGGCCTCGACCAACTGGATCACCGTACTCATGCCCGCCCCAATGCGTCCAGCGTGCGGCGGTAGATGTTTTTCAGCGTCTCGATGTCAGCGACCGCGATGTGCTCGTCGATCTTGTGGATGCTGGCGTTCACCGGCCCCAGCTCCACCACCTGCTGGCAGATCTTGGCGATGAAGCGCGCGTCGCTGGTGCCGCCGCTGGTGGACAGCTCGGTCTCGATGCCGGTCTCGTCGCGGATGGCCTGCTGCACCGCGCCCACCAGCTCGCCCGGCTGCGTCAGGAAGGGCAGGCCGCCCACGGTCCATTTCAGCTCGTAGTCGAGTTCATGCGCATCGAGCACCGCCTGCACGCGCTGCTGCAGCGACTGCGGCGTGGATTCGGTCGAGAAGCGGAAATTGAAGTCGATGACGGCGCTGCCCGGGATCACGTTGCTGGCGCCGGTGCCCGAGTGGAAATTGCTGATCTGCCAACTGGTGGGCTGGAAGAAGGCGTTGCCGGCATCCCAGCCGCCGGCGGCATTGATGGCCACCAGCTCGGCCAGCGCCGGCGCGAAGCTGTGCACCGGGTTGCGCGCCAGGTGCGGGTAGGCGATGTGGCCCTGGATGCCCTTGACGGTCAGGCGCCCGCTCATGGTGCCGCGCCGGCCGTTCTTGATCATGTCGCCGGTGCGCTCCACGGCGGTGGGCTCGCCGACGATGCAGTAGTCCAGGCGCTCGCCGCGCTCGGCCAGGCGCTTGCACACGACCACGGTGCCGTCCACGGCCGGGCCTTCCTCATCGCTGGTGAGCAGCAGGGCGAGGTTGAGTGCCGTGTCGGGCTGCGCCTGCAGGTGTTCCTCGATGGCGACCACGAAGGCCGCCAGCGAACTCTTCATGTCGCAGGCGCCGCGGCCATAGAGCTTGCCCTCGCGGTGCGTGGGCGTGAAAGGCGGGCTGGTCCATTGCTCCAGCGGGCCGGTGGGCACCACGTCGGTGTGGCCGGCAAAGACCAGGGTGCGGGCGTCGGGCCTGGCGGAGCGCCGCATCGCCCACAGGTTGGTGACGCAGAAATCCTCGGGGCCGCTGACGATGGATTCCAGCGTGAATCCCAGGCGCTCCAGATGCTCGCCGAGCAGTTGCTGGCAGCCGCCGTCTTCCGGGGTGACAGAGGGGCGGGCGATCAGTTGTTCGGCAAGAAGGAGCGTGCGGGACATTGGAGAAGGCTAGAACTTCACGTCGAGCGTGATGTCCGTGAAGGTGGGTTCTTCGACCTGGTCCATGAGGGCCCGGTCTTCGTGCTTTTCGGCAGGCGCATTGCGGTTCTGCAGGCGCCACATCAGGTTGGTGGGCGAATCGGAGTGGGCCAGGCCCTCGGTGCGGTCCACATGGCCGTCGACGATCAGGCGGGCAATGTCTTCCTCGAAGGTCTGCGAGCCCTCGGCCATCGACTGCGTCATCGCTTCCTTGATGGCGGAAAAATCGCCCTTCTCGATCAGGTCGGCCACCAGCTGGGTGTTGAGCATGATCTCGATGGCCGGCATGCGCGCGCCTTCGGGCGTGCGCAGCAGGCGCTGCGAGACGATGGCGCGCATGGCCGAGCCCAGGTCGCCCAGCAGGGTGGAGCGCACCTCCACCGGGTAGAAGCTCAGGATGCGGTTGAGCGCGCGGTAGCTGTTGTTGGCATGCAGGGTGGCCACGCACAGGTGGCCCGATTGCGCGTAGGCAATGGCGGCGTCCATGGTCTCGCGGTCGCGGATTTCGCCGATCTGGATCACGTCCGGCGCCTGGCGCAGTGCGTTCTTCAGGGCCAGTTGCAGCGACTGCGTGTCGCTGCCCACGTCGCGCTGGTTCACCAGCGACTTCTTGTTGGTGTAGGTGAACTCGATCGGCTCTTCCACCGTCAGGATGTGGCCGCTGGCGTTCTCGTTGCGGTAGTCCAGCATCGAGGCCAGGGTGGTGGTCTTGCCGGCGCCGGTGGCGCCCACCATCAGGATCAGCCCGCGCTTTTCCATGATGAGGGTCTTGAGGATCTGAGGCAGGTTGAGGTTGTCGAAGGCCGGAATCTCCGAGGGGATGTGGCGCACCACCACCGCATAGCTGCCGCGTTGGCGCATGGCGCTGATGCGGTAGTTGCCGGCGCCATCGAGCGCGATGGCGGTGTTCAGTTCGCCCGTGCGCTGCAGCTCGTCGATGCGGCTGGCCGGCAGGATCTCGGACAGGAGCGCGAGCGGCGCCTCGGGCGGCAGCAGCTGCGCATTGATGGGCAGGCACTGCCCGTTGATGCGGATCTGCGCCGGCGCGTGCGCCGAGAGATAGATGTCCGAGGCCTTGCGGTCGGCCATCAGGCGAAGAATGCGCTCCATCGTGCTCATCGGCTCTCTCCTCAATCGTGTTGTCGATCCGTCGTCCCGGCCCCTCTTTGCCGGCTGTTCTTCAGTCGCGCAGCAGGTCGTTCAGCGAAGTCTTCTTGCGCGTCTGCGCATCGACCCGCTTGACGATGATCGCGGCGTACATGCTGTAGCGGCCATTTTCCTTGGGCAGGGTGCCGCTGATGACAACAGAGCCGGCCGGCACGCGGCCATAGGTGGTTTCGCCAGTCGCGCGGTCGTAGATCGGGGTGCTCTGGCCGATGTACACGCCCATCGACAGAACCGAGTTCTCTTCGATCACCACGCCTTCGACCACTTCGGAGCGGGCGCCGATGAAGCAGTTGTCCTCGATGATGGTGGGTCCGGCCTGCAGGGGCTCCAGCACGCCGCCGATGCCGACACCGCCCGAGAGATGCACGTTGGCGCCGATCTGGGCGCAGGAGCCCACCGTGGCCCAGGTGTCGACCATGGTGCCTTCGCCCACGTAGGCGCCGATGTTCACGTACGAGGGCATCAAGATTGCGCCCTTGGCGATGAAGCTGCCGCGGCGCGCGACGGCCGGCGGCACGATGCGCACGCCGGCTTCCTTCAGTTCGTTGGCCGACAGGTGGGCGAACTTGGTCGGCACCTTGTCGTAGAAGCCCAGCGACCCGGCGGTGATCTGCTCGTTGTCCTTCAGGCGGAAGGACAGCAGCACCGCCTTCTTGATCCACTGGTGCACCGTCCACTGGCCGACGGCCTCGCGGGTGGCCACGCGCAGCTTGCCGTTGTTGAGCTCGGCGATCACATGCTCGACGGCGTCGCGCACTTCCTTGTTTGCCGTGGTGGGCGAGATGTTGGCGCGGTCTTCCCACGCGGCGTCGATGAGTTGCTGAAGTTGCTGGGTCATTGGAAACACTCAGGTTGGAATACGGGCAGGGTGCGCTCTAGCGACCCTTTTGAACGAACTGGACGATGCGGTGCGCGGCTTCTATGCATTCGGCGGTATCGGCCACCAGGGCCATGCGGATGCGGCCGCGCCCGGGGTTGTGGCCTTGCGCGTCGCGCGCCAGGTAGGAGCCCGGCAGGACAGTGACATTGTATTGAGCGTAAAGCTCGCGGGCGAAGGCGGTGTCGTCCCCTTGCCACGCCGTCGGCACGCCGGCCCACAAGTAGAAGCTGGCGTCGGGCAAGCGCACGTCTAGCACCGGGTCGAGCAAAGGTGTGACTTGCGCGAACTTGGCGCGGTATTGGGCGCGGTTGTCCACCACATGCGACTCGTCGCCCCAGGCGGCGATGCTGGCCGCTGCCACCGCCCCGCTCATGGCGCTGCCATGGTAGGTGCGGTAGAGCAGGAAGCTCTTGATGATGGCCGCATCGCCCGCCACGAAGCCGCTGCGCAGGCCGGGCACGTTGCTGCGCTTGGAAAGCGAGGTCAGCGAAATCAGGTTGCGGAAGTCGCCGCGCCCGAGCCGCGCCGCCGCTTCCAGAGCGCCCAAGGGCGGCTCGTCTCGGAAATAGATCTCGCTGTAGCACTCGTCCGAGGCGATCACGAAGCCGTAGCGGTCGGACAGCTCGAAGAGCTTGCGCCATTCATCGAGCGCCATGACGGCGCCGGTGGGGTTGCCGGGCGAGCAGACGAACACCAGTTGGGTGCGCTTCCAGACCTCGGCCGGCACGCTGTCCCAGTCGACCGCGAAATTGCGCTCCGCCACGCTGGGCGCGTAGTGCACCTGGGCGCCGGCCAGGAGGGCCGCGCCCTCGTAGATCTGATAGAAGGGATTGGGCGAGACCACGACGGGCGCCGGCTGCACGCTGGCGTCGATCACGGTCTGCGCCAGCGCGAACAGCGCCTCGCGCGACCCGTTGACCGGCAGCACCTGGGTGGCCGGGTCCAGTTCCAGCGCGTAGCGGTGCCTGAGCCAGCCGGTGAAGGACTGGCGCAGCTTCAGGTCGCCGGCGGTGGCCGGGTAGACGGCCAGCGCACCCAGGCCGGCGGTGAGGGCATCCTTGATGAAGCCGGGCGTCGCATGCCGGGGTTCGCCGATGCCCAGGCTGATGGGGGCATGGGCGGGGTCCGGCGTGACGCCGGCGAACAGCTGGCGCAGTCGCTCGAAGGGGTAGGGCTGCAGCTTGGCAAGCAGGGGGTTCATGGGGCAATTATCGGTCAGCCATGTGCCCCTGCGCCTCGAGGCTGAGCTCGGCGACGGACTGTTTGCTCAGACCTTGAGCCGAGTGAATCGGCCTCTTGGCCCTGAGCGCTTGAAGTCCGCGTCACGATCGGCGGCGTCCCGCATGGCCGCGCTACTCAGACCGTCGAGTCCCGCCACCAGCCCGCCCCTGCCCCGATAGATGGTGAGGCGAACGGTTCGCGGGGCGCGCAGGCGCATCTGCAGCCCTTCTTCGATCAGACGCGTCAGGCTGGTGCGCTGCTGCGCGGCCAGCGCCTTTGCCTCCGTCACAAGCGCGTCGTTGAGATCCAGCGTGGTTTTCATGGCGTCCCGAAGAAATGCAGCATCCATTCAGATTTCTGTATTTTCTTCCCTGCGCCGTGCCCCGGTCGGGTTGTGACTCTTAGGCGAGCAGACGCTCGGCCATGGCCAGCGGCTCGTCCGTCAGGTAGGCAAGGTACTGCGCGCTGCGCGCCAGCAGCAGTTCCGGATCCTGCGTGTCGGGAAGGGAGGTTGCGCAGGCGTGATAGAGGCCGGTCGCGCGCAGTTGCATGTCGCGGATGCACACCGCGTCGGAGCCGGCCACCGAGTCGCGCAGAGCGGGAAAGAGTTCTTTGTCCAGGAAGGACTGGCAGCCGACCAGCGCGGCGCGAAGCCGCGAGGCGGCGTTGGGGCGGGCGCGCGCGGCATCGCCCAATGCATCGCGCAAGGTGTCGACCGCGGGCCAGTCATCGATGGCCATGCGCCTTCAGCCCATCGCCTGCCAATCGGCCGCGCACAGCCGGTCGTCGATCACGCCGCGAACACCCGGAGTGCGTTCGGCAGCCACGCGGGCCGCGTTGCGCGCGGCTTCGCTTTCGACCAGGCCGCGAAACCACACGATGCCCTTGTCGACCGAGAGCTCCGAGCCGCCCGGGTTCCACCAGCTGTGCCCGCGCAGTTCGGCCAAGAGGGTGGATTCGATCTGCGCATCGGCGCGCAGGCTATCCGGTGTCGGTCGGGTCAGCGCCAGCAGCGCCTGTAGCATGTCCGAGCCGGTGACGATGCCCACCAGGTGCTGGCCGTGCAGCACCGGCACACGGTGGATCTGCCGCCCCGCCAGCACCGCCGCGACCTCCGGCAGCGACGCGTCTTCGTCCACCGAGATGGCGCCCTGCGTCATGATGTCTGACGCCCGCGTGCCGTGCGAGCGGACGTACTGCAGCGGCGATTCGTCGGGTTGCAGCAGTCGCTGCCACCAGTTGGGCGGCGGGCCGGGCGTGCGGTCCGACTCGTGCAGTCTCAGCAGGTCGGCTTCGCTCACAATGCCCAGCATCTCGTCGCCGTCGAGCACCGGCACGCCGCTGATGTGGCGATCCAGCAAGAGCTGCGCGATCTCCCGTGCCGCCGTGTGCGGCGAAACGGTGATGACGGGCGAGGTCATGATGTCTCTGGCATGCATGCGTGGCTCCTTGTCACGCATCTTCCGCTTGCCATTGACGCAAGTAAAACGAATTTGTCTGGATGTTGAATGCAAGAAAAATGCATTCAAAACGCAGCACGCCTAGGGCGATTCGGAAGGGTCGAAGTCCAGTTCCACCTTGGCCCCGGAGGGGTCGTGGCTGAACAGCTGCCAGGTGCCGGCGCCGGCCTGCTGGCGCAGTTCGTACCTGGTGCCGCTCGCATCGAAGCGCGCCTTCACCGCCTTGAGGTCGCGCGCGGTGAAGGCCATGTGGTCGATCAGGCCCGCGCGCTTTTCCGGCACCGGGCGATCGAAGTACATGTGCAGCACCGCCTGCTTCTGCCCGTCCGCGTAGAGCCAGGCACCAGGAAAGCCGAGGTCCGGGCGCGGCCCTTCCTTCAGGCCGAGCAGGCCGCAGTAGAAGTCCAGCGTCTTGTGCCTGTCTTCGACGATGACGGTGAAGTGGTTCATGCCGACGATCATGTTGGGGCTCCTTGTCAGGCCACGAGGACCAGTGCGCCGACCGTGGCGCGCGACTCCAGCCGCGCATGGGCCTGCGCGGCGGCATCCAGTGCGAAGCGCTCGATGGGCGGGGCTTTCAGCGTGCCGTCCGCCAGCGCGTTCCAGACCCGCTGGGCCCGCTCGGCGCGCTTCGCCTGCGTGGCCGCGTAGTCGAAGACCACCGGCCTCGAAAAGCTCAGCGACTTGGCCAGCAGCGCATCCGGCTCCAGCGGCGGCAGCGGCCCGCTGGCCTGGCCCAGGCTGATCCAGTGGCCGCAGGGGGCGAGGGCGGCGAGGTTCTCCTCGCGCGCCTGCGCGCCCAGGCCGTCGATCACCACGTCGGCGCCACCGCAGGCGCGCTGCACCGCCTGCGCGAAGCGGTAGTCGCGGCTGACGATCACCTGCTCGCAGCCGTACTCGCGCGCCACGCGGGCCTTCTCCTCGCTGGACACGGTGCCGATCACCTGAGCGCCCAGCTTGCGTGCCCAGGCGCACAGCAGAAGGCCGACGCCACCGGCGGCTGCGTGCACCAGCAGGCGCGTACCGGGGCCGACGCGGCCCAGGTCGCGCAGCAAGTAGTCGGCGGTCATGCCCTTGAGAAGCAACGCAGCGGCGGTCTCGTCCTCCACCGCTGCAGGCAGGCGCAGCACCCAGTCGGCCGGCACGCAGCGCACGCTGCAGTAGGCGCCCGGCACCGGGCCCAGGTAAGCGACGCGGTCGCCGGGCAGCAGGCCCGGGGCCTGGTCGCCGACGTCGAGCACGCTGCCGGCGGCTTCCATGCCTGGAACACCCGGCGCTGCCTCGGACACCGGAAGAAGCCCCGGCATCCAGCCGCGGCGCAGGTAGACGTCGATGAAGTTGACGCCGATGGCGCGCTGGCGGATGCGCACCTCGCCGGCGCGCGGCGGCGGCGCCTCGCCGGCCTCGCCCCGCAGTTCATCGGCATCGCCGTAGCGGCGCAGCGCCACGCGCCGCATCGGCATGGGCAGGGCCGTGGGCATGGGCGGCGCGTCGGTGGGGCGCAGGTCCTGGCCCTGGTGCAGGTAGCGGCGCAGCGCCTCGAAGCCGGCCTCGTACACACCCTGGGCGACCATGTCCCGCAACTCGCGCTCGCGCCCCGGGGGCGTGGCGAAGGTCGATTCCCAATGCCAGAAGGTGCGCTGGCCGTCGGTCACCGGCTTGAGGGTCACGGTGGCCACGTAGCGCTGCAGCGGCACCGTGGCCTCGACGATGCAGTAGGTGCTCTTGTGCTCGCGCTCGGACAGGGCCAGGAGCTGCTCGCGGATGCGGTTGCCGTCACGCAGGCTGAAGCTGCGCACGCAGCCGACCTGGTCGCTGCGCTCGCCACCCTCGATGCGGCTTTGCGCCACGGCGGGATGCCAGCGGTCGTGGCTGTTGAAGTCGCGCAGCACCGCCCAGACGCGCTCGATCGGCGCGTCGATCACCGTGGAGCGGACGATGCGCTGGAGCATCAGCGGCTGCCGAAGTGGCGCTTGAGCGCGTCGAAGCCGCCCTGGAACACGCCGCCGCCGATGGTCTCGCTCAGCTCCTGCTCGCGGCCCGGCACGCATTCGAACTCGGCGCTCCATTCGGCAAAGCAGCGGCCGCCGTCGGTGATGGGCGTCAGCTTCAGGGTGGCCACGTAGTGCTCCACGCCCATCGGGCTCTCCAGGATCTCGTAGCTGCAGCTGTAGTCGTAGTCCGAAAGGGCCAGCAGCCGCTCGCGGATGGTGCCGCCGTCGCGCAGGTGGAAGTGGCGCACGCAGCCCACGCGGTCCGATGGCTGGCTGTTCTCGATGCGGCTGTCGGCGATGGCCGGGTGCCATTGGGGCATGGCGTTGAAGTCGCGGATGCGCGACCACACGCTCTCGGCGCTGGCGTCGATCACGCTGGAGGCATAGACCTGCACCATCGCGCTACTCTCCCGAGCCCTTCTTGGGCCCGCCGGCAGCAGGCAGCGAGGCCTGGGCGCCGCTCACGCTGCCGGCCAGGCGCTGGATGTCGCCGCCCTCGACGCCGATCTCGCGCAGCAGCTGGTCGACCAGCGGCGCCTGGGCGCGGAAGCGCAGCGCCGAATTGACCACGCTGTCGGAGAAGTTGCCGCTGTTGCTGCCATCCATGCTGGCCGAGCCGCCGCCACCACCACCGAGCCCATCCACCTGCAGGATCTTGATGCCCTCGATGCGCTCCATCGGCTTGACCGACTCGCGGATGATGGCCTCGGCCTTTTCCACCAGGCGCATGCGCAAAGCGGCGGTGCGGGCATCGGGCGAGAGCATGTTGTGCGCCTCGTTCATCATGCGCAGGCCCTCGGCCTCGACCTCGGCGCGCACCCGCGCTGCCATCGCCTTGATCTTCTCCGCATCGGCGTCGGCCTCGGCCTGGGCGCGGATGGCGGCGCCGCGGTCCGCGCTGGCCGCCTTCTCTGCGCCGGCGGCAGCGGTGAGGCGGATGGCGTCTCGTTCAGCCTGCTGTGAGGCGGCGATCAGCTCGATCGCCTTGCGGCGCTCGGCCACCTCGACCTCGCGCGTGGTGAAGACCTTTTCCTCGGCCGCGACGGCCAGGGCGCGGGCGCCTTCGGCTGCCGCCTGCGCCTCGCTCTGCGACTTGCTCTCCTGCGCGACGGCGATGGAGCGCTTCTGTTCGGCCAACTCCAGCGACAGGCGACGCTCGATCTCGGCTGACTGGATGGCGCGCTCCTTGGCGATGCGCTCCTGCTCGATCTGCTGCTCGGAGCGGATGCGCGCCGCGTCGATGGCCTGCTTGGCGCCGATCTGTGCGCCTTCGGCCGCCTGCTCGCGCTGGGCGCGCTCGGTCGCCACCTCGGCGCGCTGGCGGGCGCGCGCGATCTCCACCTCCTGCTGCTGCGCCAGGCGGGCGTACTCGCCCTCGCGGTCGATCTCCAGCGACAACTTCTCGGCCTCCAGGTTCTTGTTGCGGATGGCGATCAGGGTGTCCTGCTCGACGTCGTTGCGCTGCTTCTTGCGGTGTTCGATCTGCTCCGTCAGCCGCGTCAGGCCCTCGGCGTCGAAGGCGTTGCTGGGGTTGAAGAACTCCATGGCGGTCTGGTCCAGTTGCGTGAGCGAGGCGGCTTCCAGCTCCAGCCCGTTCTTGGTCAGGTCTTCGGCCACGGCGTCACGTACGCGGCGCACATAGGCGCCGCGCTTCTCGTGCAGCTCTTCCATGGTCATCTCGGCCGCGGCGGTGCGCAGCGCGTCGACGAACTTGCCTTCCACCAGTTCCTTCAGTTGCTCCGGCTCCATGGTGCGCAGGCCCAGCGTTTGTGCGGCATTGGCCACCGCTTCCGGATTGGTGGCCACGCGCACGTAGAACTCGGCGATCACGTCCACCCGCATGCGGTCCTTGGTGATCAGGGCCTTGTCGCGCCCGCGGCTCACTTCCAGGCGCAGGGTGTTCATGTTGACCGGGATCACGTCGTGCACGATCGGCAGCACGAAGGCGCCGCCGCCCAGCACCACCTTCTGGCCGCCCAGGCCGGTGCGTACGAAGGCGCGTTCCTTCGAGCTGCGCAGGTAGAGCCAGTGCATCAGCCAGACCGCGATGGCGACGACGATCGCCACCACGATCAGGCCGAGGATGAAACTTCCGAACTGGGAGCCTGACATGGTCGTTTCCTTCTTTTCTATCTATCTCGTGATCTCGGTGAAGCGCCGGGTGGTCTCGGTCAGCGCCACCTCGGTGGGCAGGCGCTCCATCGAGCTGGCGCCGTAGAAGCCGTGGCAGCTGGGGCACTGCGCCAGTACGTGCGAGGCGTCTTCAGGCGTCGCGATCGGGCCGCCGTGGCACATGACGATCAGGTCGGGGTTGACGGCCAGCGCCGCCGCCGCCCATTCGTTGATGCGCCGCACGCAGTCGTCCAGGGTGAGGGCGGTTTCGGCGCCGATGGCGCCGCCGGTGGTCAGGCCCAGGTGGCAGACGATCAGGTCGGCGCCCGCCTCGGCCATGGCCTGTGCATCGGCCGTGCAGAACACGTAGGGCGTGGTCAGCAGGTCCAGCGCGCGGGCGCGGCGGATCAGGTCGACCTCCAGGCCGTAGCCCATGCCGGTCTCTTCCAGGTTGGCGCGGAAGGTGCCGTCGATCAGGCCCACGGTGGGGAAGTTCTGCACGCCGGAAAAGCCCAGGCCGATCACCCGGTCCAGGAACTGCTCCGGGATCATGAAGGGATCGGTGCCGTTCACGCCGGCCAGCACCGGCGTGTGGCGCACCACCGGGAGCACCTCGCGTGCCATCTCGCAGACGATTTCGTTGGCATTGCCATAGGCGAGCAGGCCGGCCAGCGAGCCGCGCCCCGCCATGCGGTAGCGCCCGGAGTTGTAGATCACGATCAGGTCGATGCCGCCGGCCTCTTCGCACTTGGCCGAGAGCCCGGTGCCGGCACCGCCGCCGATGATGGGCAGGCCGGCATCGATCTTGGCGCGAAAGCGCGCCAGCAGTTCGGTGCGTGGGATGCGTGCCATGGTGTGTCCCTCCTCAGGCTCGGCGCAGGCCGCCCAGCGGCTGGCGCGCCACCTCCTGCCAGGCCGCGACCAGCGCGTCGGCAAAGGCCTCGTCGTTGATGTGCAGCGGCAGGCGCGTGAGCCGGCGCCCTGGTCCTTGCCGGAACTGCTCTTCGATCGCGGTGAAGAGCGCACGATCTGCCTGCGGGTCGTGGAAGGGCTGGCCCGGCTTGTCGATGGCCGAGACCCCGCCTTCGGGAATCAGGAAGGCAAGCGGCCCCTGCATGGCGTTGAGCTTGGTCGCGATGAAGCGGCCGATCTCGCGACACTCCTCGGGCGTGGTGCGCATCAGCGTCACGCTGGGGTTGTGGCGGTACAGGCGCCGCGCCTTGAAGCGATCGGGCACCGTGTCCCAGGCGCCGAAGTTGACCATGTCGAGCGCGCCGCAGGAGCCCACGTAGGGCAGGGCATGGCGGGCGAACACGTCCAGCCGCGTCGGGCCGGCCGACAGCGTGCCGCCGACGATCTCGTCGGCCACCTCGGTGGTGGTGACGTCGATCACGCCGGCCAGGAGACTCGAGTCCGCCAGCTTTTCCATCGACTGGCCGCCGACGCCGGTGGCATGGAAGACCAGGCAGTCGTAGTCCTCGCCGAGCTGGCGGGTGACGGCCTGCACGCAGGACGTGGTGACGCCGAACATGGTGAGGCCCAAGGCCGGCTTGGTGCTGAGTGATTCGGGCGGCGGGTGCGCGATCATGCCGGCCAGCGCATGCGCCGCATTGGCCAGCACTTTTTCGCTGATGCGGTGGATGCCCTGCACATCGGTCACCGAATACAGCATGCAGATGTCGCTCGGGCCGACGTAGGGCCGCGTGTCGCCGCTGGCCATGGTCGAGACCATCAGCTTGGGCACGCCGATCGGCAGGGCGCGCATGCCCTGGGTGGCCATCGAGGTGCCGCCTGAGCCGCCGGCAGAGATCACGCCGCCCAGGTCGCGCCGCGTTGGCAGGAAGGCGGCGAAGGCTTCGGCCATGGCGGCGGTGGCGCGGCCGCGGTCGTCGCCGAACACGGCCGATTCGCCTTGCGGATGATGACGCGCCACCTCGCGCGGATGCACGCTGGCGGGCGAGGGCTTGCCGGAGGTGGCCAGGTCCACCGTGACCACGCGCAGGCCCTGGCGCTCCAGGCATTGGCGCAGGAAGAAGAGTTCGCGCGCCTTGGTGTCGAAGGTGCCGCAAACGTAGGCCGCGCGCACGCTGCTGGCAGCGACGGGGAAGTCGAAGACGCGCGGCGCCCTGGCGGCAGGCGGCGGCTCTTCCTGCGCGGACGGCGCGGCGCGCGCGATGTCGGCCACCGGGCCGCCGCCGGCATTCCAGCGGTTGAAGCCGCGCACGGTGCCGGGCGCCGGCTCGTTCAGCGAGGGCATGGCGTCGCCATGGGCGCGGCGCACGGTCAAGACCTGCGTCGGTGCCGGTGCCTGGGGCATGCCGGACGCCGCAACTGCGGCTTCCTCCTCGTGCCCGTTGGAACGCAAGCCCAGCAGCCGCTCCTGCAATTCGCGGTCGGCCGCCAGCTGCGCGGCCGGCATCTCCTTGGTGATGCGGCCGTTGACCATCACGCCGATGCGGTCGGCCACCGAGATCGCCACGCCCAGGTTCTGCTCGATCAGCAGCACTGCGATCTGGCCATCGGATGCCAGCTCGCGCAACGCTTGCGCCACCTGCTCGACGATCACCGGGGCCAGGCCCTCGGTCGGCTCGTCCATCACCAGGAGGCGCGGATGCAGCAGCAGCGCGCGGCCGATCGCCAGCATCTGCTGCTCGCCGCCGGAGAGCTGCGCGCCGCCGTGACCGCGCCGCTCGGCCAGGCGCGGGAACAGGCCGTAGACGCGCTCGACCTCGCGCCGGTGCCGCGCCACCAGGCGCAGGGTCTCGTCCACCGTGAGCGAGGGCCAGACGCGCCGACCCTGCGGCACATAGGCCATGCCGGCGCGGGTGATCTCGTGCGGCGCCCGGCCCAGAACCTCCTGGCCCAGCAGCCGTACGCTGCCGCTGGCCGGCACCAGGCCGGTGAGGGCCTTGCACAGCGTGGTCTTGCCCATGCCGTTGCGCCCGACGATGCCCAGCACGCCGCGCTCGATCGTGAGGCTTACGGCTTGCAGTGCATGCGCGCGGCCGTAGTAGACGTCCAGCTTGTCGATGGCCAGCACCGGGCCGCCCGCCGCAGCGGGCGCTTCTCGATCGCGTGCGAACCAGGCCATCAGTGCCTGCTCCCCATGTAGATGGACTGCACCTGCGCGTCGTTCTCGATCTCCGACGGGCTGCCGGTGCGCAGCACCCGGCCGTTGTGCATGACGGTGACGCGCTCGACCACCCGCAGCGCAATGTCCAGGTCGTGCTCGATCAGCACGAAGCTCATGTGCGCCGGCAGCGTGCGCAGCAGCGCCACCAGCTCGCGCCGCTCGGCCGGCGAGAGGCCGGCGGCCGGCTCGTCGAAGAGGATGAGGCGCGGCGCCCCGGCCAGCGCCATGCCGATCTCCAGCTGCCGTTGCTGGCCATGGGCCAGGTCGGCCACCCGCGTATCGGCGATGTGGGTCAGTCGCGCGCGCTCCAGCAGGTCCTGGGTGGAGCGGTTCGAGCCATGGCCCGGCCCTGCGCGGCGCATGCTGAAGCGGCCGTTGGCGACGCCGCGCACCGCCAGGAAAAGGTTGTCGCGCACGCTCAGGTCGCGAAACAGCAGCGAGGACTGGTAGGTGCGCCGCAGCCCCTTGCGGATGCGTTCGTGCGGCGGCGCCTCGGTGATGTCCTCGCCGAAGAAGAGGATGCGCCCGCCGGTGGGCGGGAAGTCTCCGGTGATGGTGTTGAACAGCGTCGTCTTGCCGGCGCCGTTGGAACCCAGGATGGCGTACTTCTGCCCCGCCGCCACCGCCAGCGACACCTCGTCCACCGCGCGCAGGGCGCCGAAGACGCGGGTCACGCCGCTCAGCACCAACGCATCGTTGGAGGCGAGCGGCGCGGCAGCCGCGCCCGCTGCCGGCGGCGCGTTGCTCTGGAGGCGGGCGGCGGTTGCCATGTCGCGTGGCCAGCCTCGTTCAGGGGCAGGCCGGCACGTCGCGCGAGCCGATCTTGAACTCGTCGGCCTTCATGCCCAGCATCTGGTCGACGTTGTCCACCTTGCTGTTCACCTTGTTGAAGAGGTTGCCCTGCGAATCCTTCACCACCTCGGTGACGAAGGTGGTGCCGATGGCCTGGCGGTTCGAATCGAGCTTGACGTCGCCGTTGGGCGTCTTCAGGGTCATCTTGGAGAGCGCCTCGCGGTACTTGGCCTGGTTGCCCGACAGGTCGCCGTTGACCGCGGCCAGGCCGTCCAGCGCCGCCTTCATGTTGACGTAGTAGACGAAGGCGAAGAGGCTGGGGCTGGGATAGCCGCCGGCCGAGACCGGGTAGGTCTTCTGGTAGTCGGCAACGAAGGCCTTCCAGTCGGCGCCGTCGTAGGCATCGGCCAGCGGGCCGGCCGACAAGGTGCCGACCAGCGAGTCGCGCCGCTTGCCCTTGTAGTTGAGCACGTCCTGGCTCACCGTGATGGAGCCGCCCAGCATCGGCTTGTCGCCGCCGGCGTTTTCGTACTGGGTGAGGAAGTTCACCGCGTCGGCGCCGCCCAGCACCACCAGGAGCGCGTCCACGTCCTTCGGGATGGTGGCGATGACGGATGAATAGTCCTTGCCGCCCAGCGGCACCCAGGCCTTCGTCGGCACCTTGCCGCCCAGCTTGCAGTACTCGGCCATGAAGCCCTGCACCTGCGAGTAGGGGAAGGCGTAGTCCTCGGCGATCACCATCACCCGCTTGTAGCCCTTGGCCAGCGCCGCCTTGCCCAGGCCCATCATCCACTGGCCGCCGTCGGTATTGAAGCGGAAGAAGTTGGAGCTGGGGTTGGTCAGCGTGGTGGCCTGCGCGCCCGAGCCGCCATTGATGAACGTGACCTGCGGCTGCGTCTTCGAATAGTCCTTCACCGCGATGCCCTCGCCGCCGGACAGCGGGCCGACCATGATGTCGACCTTGTCCTGCTCCACCAGCTTGCGGGTGGCGTTCACCGCCACGTCGGGCTTGGCGTCCGAGGAGGCCTTGATGACCTCGATCTTGCGCCCCGCGACCGTGCCGCCGCGCTGCTTGACCGCCAGCTCGGCGCCGCGCATGCCGTCGGCCCCGCCGGCCGCGAACGGACCTTCGAGCGTGGCAAGAAGGCCGATCTTCACCGGCTGCCCTTGCTGCGCCCAGGCGCTGCTGCCCAGGAGTGCCGTGGCCGCCGCTGCGCCCACGATGGAACGGACCCAGATTCGCTTCGTCGTCGTCACTTTCACGGTTGTCTCCTTTGGTTGGAAGTCAATGCCCGTCCCGGGCGGTGCAGGCGCGACGTGAATCGCGCCCACAGCCCGAGCAGGCCGTCGGGGGAAAACAGGACGATGGCGAGGAACACGCCACCGATGACGAGGTTGAAGCGCTCGCGGTCGATCAGGTCGATGGCGAAGGTCTGCAGCAGCACGAAGACCAGCGCGCCGAGGAAAGCGCCGGCCGGGTGCCGGACGCCGCCCAGCACCGCGATGACGAGGATGTTGATGAGCCAGCCGGTGCCCACGGAGCCTGGCGAAATGAGCGCGTTGTACCAGGCCAGCAACACGCCGCCGACGGCGGCCACCAGGCCCGACAGCGCATAGGCGGCGACCCGGTGCGAGACCACCGAATAGCCCAGCGCGGCCATGCGGCGCGGGTTGTCGCGGATGCCCTGCAGCGCGATGCCGAAGGGCGTGCGCACCACATGGCAGATCAGCCAGTAGGCGGCCAGGGCGCAGACGAGGGCCAGTCCGTAGAAGGGCACCGCGTCGCGCCAGTTGATGCCCAGCAGCTTCGGCGGATGCAGCTCGCGCAGGCCCTGGAAGCCGTTGAACACGCTGTAGTTCTGCAGCACCAGGTAGTAGAAGGCGACGCCGATCGCCAGCGTGATCATGATGGTGTAGATGCCCTCGGTGCGTACCGAGAGCCAGCCGATCAGCGTGGAGGCCAGCACCGCGACGAAGATGGCGATGGGAACCGCCAGCCACCAGGGCCAGCCCAGGCTGATCTCGGCGCTGCTGCTGTGGCCGAACACCGCCATCGCGTAGCCGGCCACGCCGGCCACCGTCATCTGGGCCAGCGAGATCATGCCGCCGTAGCCGGCCAGGAAGCTCAACGAGAGCGCGATCATGCCCAGCACCAGCGATTGCGCGCCGACCTGGAAGATGACGAAGGGCGACGCGACAAGGGGGAACACGAGCAGCAGCACCAGCGCCGCCAGGTGGCCCCAGCCGAAGCGGCGCCAGACGCCGGCCCAGCTGGCGCCCGCCGTGGCGATGGGCGCGGGCGAGGCGGTCGGCCGCATCGGCACGGGCATCGGGATGCCGGGCCGTGCGCGCGCCGCGCTCGCCGCCGCCGCGGAGTTCATCGCCTTGCGCCACTGTGCGGCAGCCATGGCTTCAGGCCGCCTTTCCGAGAATGCCGCGCGGCCGGAAGGCCAGCACCGCGACCAGGATGAGGAAGGTGAACACCACGCTGTAGGTCGGCGCGTAGGCCAGGCCGAAGGTTTCGGCCAGGCCCAGGATGGCCGCGCCCAGGGCCGCTCCCACCACGCTGCCCATGCCGCCGACGATGACGACGATCAGCGAGGCGAGCAGCAGGCGCGTGTCCTCGCCCGGCACCATCGACAGCTCGACCGCGCCGATCACCCCGCCCAGGCCGGCCAGCGCCGCGCCCAGCGCGAAGGTGACGGCAAAGACCAGGTTCACGTTGACGCCGGCAGCCCCCAGCATGCCGCGATCGTCCACGCCGGCGCGGATCATCATGCCGACACGCGTGCGGTTGAGCAGCAGCCACAGCAGCACGCCGATCACGATGCCCATGAACAGCAGGCTCAGGCGATAGGCCGAGTAGGCGCGGATGAGCGGGATGTCGCGGATCGGGCCCCGCAGGAATTCGGGCGCTTCCATCTGGTGTACCTGCCCGGTGAAGATCCACAGGAGGATGTCGGCGATGACGATCGACAGGCCGATGGTCACCATGGTCTGGCGCAGTTCCTGCCCCTGCATGTGGCGCAGGATCAGCCACTGGATTGCCAGGCCCGCGAGAGCGGCTGCAAGGAAGCCCGCCGCCAGCGCCAGCGGCCACCAATCCGTGCGCGCCGCCACCACGTAGCCCACATAGCCGCCCAGCAGGTAGAGCGAGCCATGCGCCAGGTTGACGTTGCGCATCAGCCCGAAGACCAGGGTGAAGCCGCTGGCCACGATGAAGTACAGGGCCGCCAAGGTCAGCCCGTTGAGGAGCGTGATGACATACAGGCGTGGGTTGTCCACCAGCGCCCAGATGGAAAACGCGGCAACCGGGCCGCCGACCAGCAGCCACAGGGCGAGGGTGTTGCGCTGGCGCCGGCCGATCACGCGACGCGCTCCCACTGGCGCTGCGCCGCGATCTCGGGCTGCTTGGCGAACACGCCGTCCTTCATCACCGCCAGGATGCGCTTGGGGTCGCGCAGGATCGAGAGGTTGGCCAGCGGATCGCCGTCGACCAGCAGCAGGTCGGCCAGGTAGCCTTCCCGGATCACGCCCAGCTCGTCGGGTTTCATCATGACCTGGCCGCCGTAGAGCGTTGTGGAGCGGATCGCCTCCATCGGCGTGAAGCCCAGGTACTTCACGAAGAACTCCAGGTCGCGCGCGTTCTGGCAATGCGGGGTGAAGGCGAAGCCGTAGTCGCCGCCGGGCAGCACGCGGATGCCGCGCTTGTGCATCTTCGAGAGCGACACCAATGCGGCGTCCCACTCGATCTGGTAGCCCATGTCGCAGGCCATCGCGTGGGTGATGCCCCAGGGCTGCGCCTCGTGCAGCATGGCGTAGAGGATGGCGATGCCGGGGGCGACGAAGATGCGGTCTTTCTGCGCTTCCAGCATGTCCAGCGCTTCCTCGTCGACGAAGCTGGCGTGATAGATGAGCTCGATGCCGTGGCGCAGCGCCTGCTTCACGCTTTCCGAGGAGCGCGCATGGGCCACGCCGCGCTTGCCGCGGATCTTCACTTCGCGCATGGCGGCGGCCACTTCCTCGTCGAGCATCCAGGTGGTCTCGGCGGGCGACTGCGGCGTGAAGTTGTCGCCCGAGAGATTGAGCTTGATGGAATCGACGCCGTACTTCAGGAACAGGCGCACCGCCTTGCGCATCTCGTCGGCGCCGCTCACGTTGACGCCGAAGCTGAACTCGGGAAAGGGCAGGTGCGGCAGGGTCTCGTCGCCCAGCGCCCCGAGCACGGTGATCTCCTGGCTGGCCGCCAGGTAGCGCGGCCCCGGGATCTGGCCGGCGTTGATGGCGTTGCGGATCACCACGTCCAGGCGCGCCTTGGCGCAGGCCGCGCCGACGCAGGAGGTGAAGCCGGCCTGCAGGTAGCGCCTGGCGACCTTGGCGCACCACAGCACATGCTCTTCCAGCGGCATGGTCTGGATGGCGGCGAGGGTGGCGGCGTCGTTCCACGAAAAATGGGTGTGGGCCTCGCACATGCCCGGCATCAGCGTGGCGCCTGCTCCGTCGATCACCGTGGCGGTGCCCGGCGCGATCGGCGCGGTGCTGCGGCCCACCTGGCGGATGCGGTTGTCCCGCACCAGCACGCTGCCGGTGTAGGGCTGGTTCTGGCCGCTGCCGTCGAGGATGCGAACGTTGGTGAAGACCACATCAGCCACGGTGTTCTCCTTGGGATTTGTGAGTTGCGCTTGGGCAAAGGCTCCTGCGGGTCCGGTGCGGCGCTTCACCGGGGCGGTCGGCGCTGCGCGCCGACCTCCCTGCGATGCTCGCGAACCCGGCCCTGCGGCAGAACTCGCTACGCTTTGCTCCGCTCAAACAGCTGCCGCAAGTCAGATCACGAAGCACGCGTGTCCTTCGGCACGCGTGCGGGCCGGGTCCACTGCGCTTCTCGGCGCCCCAGAGGCGCGCCACACCGGACCCGCAGAAGCCTTTGCCTGGGCACATTGCGCCGGTTTCGACCCCCCCCGATACCGCACGATGCAACCACCGCGCACACCGCCTTGTGCGGCGCGCAGACCCCAAGCTGATCGTTGGACGCGGGAGCATGCTCATGCGGCCCAACGGGTCATGCCATGTGCCGCGCGCACCGGCGGCGCGCGGTGGAATTCGCCGTCCTTCATGACGGCCAGGATCCGCGCCTTGTCCTGCAGCACCGTGATGTCGGTCAGCGGGTCGCCATCCACCAGCAGGATGTCGGCCAGGTAGCCCTCGCGGATGTAGCCCAGCACCTTGCCCATGCGCATCATCGGCCCGCCCCAGGCGGTGGCCGAGAGCAGGGCCTCCATGGTGCTCATGCCCACGTACTTGACGAAGTACTCCAGGTCCTTCGCGTTGGTGCCGTGCGGCGTCCAGGCAAAGCCGTAGTCGCCGCCGGGCAGGATGCGGATGCCGCGCTTGCGCATGGCGCGCATGCTTTCCACCGCCGCCTCCAGCTCGCGGTGGTAGCCCATCTTGCGCGTGACCTCGGGCGTCAGGCCCCACTGGCTGGCGTGGTGGCAGGTGTTGATGAGCCAGGCCAGGCCGGGCGCGATGAAGTGCTCGGTCTTGTGCGCCTCGAGCATGTCCAGCGCCTCCTCGTCGGTGAAGCTGGCGTGGTAGATCACCTCGATGCCCTGTTTGACGCATTGCTTGATCGACCAGGTGGAGCGCGCATGCGCCGCCACCCGCTTGCCCCAGGCCTTGGCTTCCTCCACGCAGACGCGGACCTCTTCCTCGGTGAACTGGCTCATCTCGCTGGGCATGCCGGTGATGGATTCCCCCGACAGGTTGATCTTCAGCGAGTCGACGCCGTACTTGGCGAACATGCGCACGCAGCGGCGCATCTCTTCGGCGCCGCTGACCACGGCGCCGAAGGCGAACTCGGGCTGCGGCAGGTGCGGCTGTGTGGTGTCGCCCAGGCCGCCGGGCACGGTGATCTCCTGGCTGGCGGCCAGGTAGCGCGGGCCGACGATGGTGCCGTCGTTGATGGCGTTGCGGATCACCACGTCCAGCCGCGGCTTGGCCGTGGCGGCGCCCACGCAGCTGGTCCAGCCCATGTCCAGGTAGCGCTCGGCCACCTGCGCGCACCACAGGATGTGCTCTTCCGGCGGCATGCGCTGGATGGCGTCCAGGCTGGGCTGGTCGTTCCAGGAGAAATGCGTGTGGGCCTCGACCATGCCCGGCATCAGGAAGGCGCCGGCGCCGTCGATCACCTGCGCCCCGGCGATGGGCTGCGAGCGCATGCCGTAGCCGGTCTTGACGACACGGGCGATGCGGTTGCCCTGCACCAGCACGTCGCCGGTGAAGGGCGCCTCGCCGCCGCCGTCGAAGATGCGTACGTTGGTGAAGAGCACGTCGGCCATGGCTCAGGTCCTCGCATTCGCTGAGAGGAACTCGCGCAGCTCGCGCTGGCATTCCTCGGGTCGCTCCACCGGCGTCCAGTGGCCGCAGCGCGGCAGCACCACGACGCGTTTGCTGGCCGCGTTGTGCAGGCGATCGGCCATGGCGCGCACCGATTGCGGCGGCGCGACACCGTCCTCGTCGCCGGTGACGAGCAGCATCGGGGCGGTGATGGCCTCGACCGCGGCTGCCGGCGCGCCGGCCAATGCTTCGCAGCTGCGCGCATAGGCTTCGCCGCCTTGGCGCATCAGGCTTTCGCGCACATAGGCCACCGCCAAGGGCAAGCGTTCGCGGGTGTCGGCCGACATGGCCGCACCGAGCAGGGCCAGGGTGATCTCCTGCATGCCGGCCGCGCCGCTGCGGGCCTTCTCGGCGCGCTGGCGCATGGCTGCGCGAGCGCTGTCCGGCGGCGCGATCAACGGGCCGAACAGGGCCACGCTGGCCACCAGCTTGGGATGGGCCGCCGCGATGTGCTGGCAGACGATGGTGCCCATCGAATGGCCGAGCCAGTGGGCGCGCGTCACGCCGAGCCGTGTGCAGGCCGAGAGCAGCGCCTGGACATAGCGCTCGATGGAAAGCGGCCCTTCGGCCGCCTGCGAACGGCCGCTGCCGGGCAGGTCGACGCGGATCACGCGATGGCGTGCCAGCGCCGGCATCAGCGGCGTCCAGGTGTTGGAGCTGCCGCCCAGGCCGTGCACGCAGACCACGGCCGGGCCTTCGCCTTCCTCTTCCACCGCCATGCGCTCGATCAGGTGCAGTGCCATGGTGCTGCTGTGCTCAGTGAAAGCCGAAGCTGTTCTCGATGGCGCCGATGCCATCGATCTCGACACGCACCGTGTCCCCCGCCCGCAGCCACTGCGGGGGCGTCAGGCCCATGCCGACGCCGGCCGGCGTGCCGGTGGCGATGACGTCGCCCGGATAGAGCGTGATGCCGCGCGAGCAGGTCTCGATCAGCGTGGGGATGTCGTGGATCATGTCGCGCGTCAGGCCGTCCTGGCGCAGGGCGCCGTTGACCCAGCCGCGCACGCGGGTGGCGCCGCCGTCGAGCTCGTCGCCGGTGACGATCCAGGGGCCCATCGGGCAGAAGGTGTCGAAGCTCTTGCCCAGGTCCCACTGCTGGTGGCGCATCTGCACGTCGCGCGCCGTCACGTCGTTGACGATGGTGTAGCCGAACACATGGTCCATCGCCCGGTTGCGCGGGATGTCGATGCCGCCGCGGCCGATCACCACCGCCAGCTCGGACTCGTAGTCGATCTGTACCGAGGTGGCAGGCGAGGGCAGGCGGACCTGGGCGAACGGGCCGACCACGCACTCGGGCAGCTTGGAAAAGACGATGGGCCAGGGGTCTTCCGCCGGCATGGTCTCGCGAAAGACCGTGCTGGCCAGCTCCGCCGCGTGCGCCCGGTAGTTGCGGCCGATGCAGAACAGGCTGCGCAGCGGGCGCGGCAGCGGCGCGCGCAACTCGATGACGTCGACCGGCAGGCGCGTGCCCGAGGGCCGGGGCAGCGGCTCGCCCTGCGCCAGGGCCTGGATCAGCGGCAGCACGCCGCGCGATGCGTCGGCGACGGCGAGGGGCGTGGCTTCGCGCCCATCTGAAGAGATGGTGCCCACGTGATCCCGTCCGCCCCATTGCCAGCTGGCCATGCGCATCGGCTCGTCTCCGTCACGTTCCGCGGTCGTGACGGGCCTTGGGCCCGCGCCGCGAAATCAGGAACACACACGAGATTCGGCTCTCGTTGCCACGAATAAGACTTGCGTCTCATTTTGGGATGCGTGCATCATACGGCTCGACTTACGCGCTCCACAAGCAAGCCCAAGCCCCCATCGAATCCGGACAAACCCCATGGCTCGCTTGAAGCACAAGCTCCCCGATCCGCCTGCACAGCCCGAGCGCGGCGTCAGGGCGGCCACCTTCCGGATGCTGCTCGAGACCGCGATGGACATCATTCGCCAGGGCGGCCACATCCCCTCGATCGCCGAGGTGGCGGTGCGCTCCAGCGTCTCGCGCGCCACCGCCTACCGCTACTTCCCGAGCCGCAGCGCGCTGGTCACCGCGGTGATCGACAGCTCGCTCGGCCCGGTGCGCACCCTGGCTTCCGACAACCGCAGCGGGCGCGAGCGGGTGCACGAGCTGTTCCGCCAGACCTTTCCGCGCTTCAAGGAGTTCGAGCCGCAGCTGCGCGCCGCCGCGCAGCTCTCGCTGGAGCAGTGGGCGCTGGAGCGCGCCGGCCTGCTGGAGGAGGAGCCCTACCGCCGCGGCCACCGGGTGCGCATCCTGGAACATGCCATCGCGCCGCTTGCGCCGTCGATGACGCCAGCGGTGCGCGATCGGCTGCACCACGCCCTGTCGGTCGTCTACGGCATCGAGCCCTATGTGATCCTGAAGGACATCTGGGGCCTGCCCGACCGCGAGGTGGAGCGCATCGCGCTGTGGATGGCCGATGCACTGATCGATGCGGCGCTGCGCGATTCGGCCAGTCAGCCGGCCCGACCCATCGCGCGCGCCCGCAACGGCCGCGCCACCGCGCCCGCAGCGCGCTGAAGACCCGAGGAGCCTGCATGTTGACCCACACACCCAGCTGGTACGACGAGCAATACAACAACCGCGCCCGCATTCCGGAGCATCCGGCCATCCTGCAGGACTGGCTGGACTCTTCCGCGGCGGCGCGCGCACGCCATCCGGACCTGGTGGAGGCGGCCTACGGCCCGGCGCCGCGGGAGAAGATGGACATCTTCCCTGCACGCGCAGCCGGCGCTCCGGTGCTGGTTTATCTGCACGGGGGCTATTGGCGCGCCCTCGACAAGCGCGACCAGAGCTTCGTGGCGCCGCCCTTCGTCGATGCCGGCGCGATGGTCGTGCTGCCGGACTATTCGCTGTGCCCCGAGGTGACGGTCGAGTACATCGTGCTCCAGACGGTGCGTGCGCTGGTCTGGGTGCACGCCCACGCGCACGAGTACGGCGGCGATCCGGCCCGCATCGTGCTGGCCGGTCACTCGGCCGGCGGCCATCTTGCCGCCATGATGCTGAGCTGCCGCTGGGCGCAGGTGCATCCCTCGCTGCCGGCGGATCTGGTGAAAGCGGCGCTGGCCATTTCCGGCATCTACGACCTCGAGCCTTTGCGGCATGCGCCCTTTCTGGAGGCGGACCTGGGCCTCACGGCGGCTTCGGCGCTGCGTCTCAGCCCAGCTTCCATGCCGGCGCCTTCAGGCTCGCTGGCCGTGGTGGTCGGTGCCGGCGAGAGCGAGGAGTTCCTGCGCCAGGCCGCGCTGATCCGCGAGGCATGGGGCACCAAGGTGATGGCCTCGGAGATCGTGCCGGACCGAAATCACCTGGATGTGCTGCAGGAGCTGGCGCGCCCCGGCTCCAACACGCATCAGCTGGCGCTGGACCTGCTGGGCATCGCGCCCGCCAGCAGCCGCTCGTAGGCGGCCGGATCGGCCGCGCGCAGCTTCTCCAGCGCCGCGGCGGCCGAGGCCGCCAGGGCGGCGCAGTCTTCCTTTTTCATGGACTCGATCTCCTGTTGCGTCCTGCGCAGGCAATCGAGCGATTGCGCCGCTTGTGCCTTCACCCTGACGTCGTCGCTGTGCATGCCAAGCAGTACCTCGGTGATCCAGCCCAGCTGCCGGCCGTAGCTGGCAGTCTCGAAGATCTTCTTCTCCATCTCGCCATTGCCGGCCCTGGCCGGAATGCCGGCGAAGAACCAGTCGGTGTCCGGCTCGATGCGCTGCGCCACGCTGCCGCTGAAGGGCAGGTAGTAGTGCGGGGACCAGAACAAGAGCCAGGGAAACATCGTCTTCTCAGCTGAGCTTCTTGACCAGCACCTGGCTCTTGCGGTCCCAGTTGTACTTGCGCTTGCGCGCCTCGGGCAGCCAGTCGGGGTCGACCTGCTGGAAGCCGCGCTTGATGAACCAGTGCATGGTGCGGGTCGTGAGCACGAAGATGCTGTCCAGCCCCACGGCCCTGGCGCGCTGCTCCACGCGCTTGAGGATGCGCTCGCCGTCGCCCTGCGACTGCACGTTGGGCGAGACGGTGAGGGCGGCCATCTCGGCGGTGCGCGCTTCCGGATAGGGGTAGAGCGCGGCGCAGCCGAAGATCACGCCGTCGTGCTCGATCACGGTGTAGTGGCCGACGTCGCGCTCGATCTCGGTGCGGTCGCGCTTGACCAGGGTGCCGTCGCGCTCGAAGGGCTCGATCAGCTGCAGGATGCCGCCGATGTCGTCCACCGTGGCTTCGCGCAGGCTTTCCAGCTTTTCGTCGACCACCATGGTGCCGATGCCGTCGTGCACGTAGATCTCGAGCAGCAGCGACCCGTCGACCGAGAAGGGCAGGATGTGGTTGCGCTCCACGCCGCCTTCGCAGGCCTTCACGCAGTGCTGCAGGTAGAAGGCGGTGTCGGTCGGGCTCTGCGGCGGCGCCAGCTTGGTCAGCAGCTTCTTGGCAGTGTCCAGGGGCAGCTCGGTGTCAATCGGGTTGTCCTCGCTCACCGGGCGGCTGGCGTCCAGCGCAATGCCGGGGATCTCGGTCAGGAAGATCAGCTTGTCGGCCTGGATCGAGATGGCGACGTTGGTCGCCACCTCTTCCATCGTCAGGTTGAAGGCCTCGCCGGTGGGCGAGAAGCCGAAGGGCGAGAGCAGCACCATCGCGCCGAAGTCCAGCGCGCGCCGGATGCCGGCCGAATCCACCTTGCGCACCAGGCCCGAATGCTTGAAGTCCACACCGTCGACCACGCCGACCGGACGCGCGGTGATGAAGTTGCCGGAGATCACCCGCACGGTGGAGCCGGCCATGGGCGTATTGGGCAGGCCCTGGCTGAAGGCTGCCTCGATCTCGTAGCGCAGCTGGCCGGCGGCTTCCTGGGCGCTGTCCAGCGCCACCGCGTCGGTGATGCGCATGCCGTGCGAATAGCGCGCCTCGTGGCCCTTGGCGCGCAGCTGCTCGTTCACCTGGGGCCGAAAGCCGTGCACCAGCACCACCTTGACGCCCATGCTCTGGATCAGCGCCAGGTCCTGCGCGATGTTCTGCAGCTTGCCGGCGGCGATGGCCTCGCCCGCCATCGCGACCACGAAGGTCTTGCCGCGGTGCATGTGGATGTACGGTGCCACCGACCGGAACCACGGGACAAAGGTGAAGTTGAAGACTGTGGACATGCGCGCTGGGAGGGGCGGGGATAATCCCGAATTGTCTCCGAAGCCATTCCTCTGAGCCCCGCGCTCAACATTTCGCCTTGTCCGACGTTGTTTCCACCCCAAAGCTGAAGATCGAGTTCCCCGAATCGCTGCCCGTTTCCGCGCGCAAGGACGAGATCGCCGCCGCCATTGCGGCGAACCAGGTGGTGATCGTCTGCGGCGAAACCGGCTCGGGCAAGACCACCCAGCTGCCCAAGATCGCCCTGGCGCTGGGGCGCGGCAAACTCGATGCCGCGCCCGGCAAGGGCCGGTTGATCGGCCACACCCAGCCGCGACGCATCGCCGCCAGCTCGGTCGCCAAGCGCATCGCCGAGGAACTGAAGACGCCCCTGGGCGAGGTGGTGGGCTTCAAGGTGCGCTTCCAGGACCGGCTCTCGCGCGACGCCTCGGTCAAGCTGATGACCGACGGCATCCTGCTGGCCGAGACCCAGACCGACCCGCTGCTCAAGGCCTACGACACCCTGATCATCGACGAGGCGCACGAGCGCTCGCTGAACATCGACTTCCTCTTGGGCTACCTGCGCGAGATCCTGCCGCGCCGGCCGGACCTGAAGGTCATCGTGACCTCGGCCACCATCGATGCGGACCGCTTTGCGCAGCATTTCGCCTCCGCCAAGGGGCCGGCGCCGGTGCTGATGGTGTCGGGCCGGACGTATCCGGTAGAGCAGCGCTACCGCCCCTTCGAGGAATCGCGCGACTACGACCTGAACGACGCGATTGCCGACGGCGTCGACGAACTCTGGCGCGATCCGCACAACGCGGGCGACATCCTGGTCTTCCTGCCCGGCGAGCGCGAGATCCGCGAGGCGGCGGATCACCTGCGCAAGCATCTGGCGCACCAGCCCCTCTTTCGCAATGCCGAGGTACTGCCGCTCTTCGCCCGCCTGTCGCAGGCCGAACAGGACCGCATCTTCGACGGCCACACCGGCCGGCGCATCGTGCTGGCGACCAACGTGGCCGAGACCTCGCTCACCGTGCCGGGCATCCGCTATGTGATCGATGCCGGTACCGCGCGTGTGAAGCGCTACAGCTTTCGCAGCAAGGTGGAGCAACTCCTGGTCGAGCCGATCAGCCAGGCCGCGGCCAACCAGCGGGCCGGCCGCTGCGGCCGGGTGGCCGACGGCATCTGCATCCGCCTGTACGAGGAGAAGGATTTCCAGGGCCGGCCGCGCTTCACCGACCCGGAGATCCTGCGCAGCTCGCTGGCCGGCGTCATCCTGCGCATGAAGTCGCTGCACCTGGGCGACGTGGAGCAGTTTCCCTTCCTGGAAGCGCCTTCGCGGCGCGCCATTGCCGACGGCTACCAGCTGCTCAACGAGCTGGGTGCGGTGGACGATGCCAACGTGCTGACGCCGATGGGCGCCGAACTGGCGCGGCTGCCGCTGGACCCGCGGGTGGGCCGCATGATCCTGGAGGCGCGCTCGCGCGGCGCGCTGGAAGAGGTGCTGGTGATTGCCTCGGCCTTGAGCGTGCAGGACGTGCGCGACCGGCCGCTGGACGCGCAGACCCAGGCCGACCAGCAGCACGCCAAGTTCGACGACGAGAAGAGCGAGTTCAGCGGCTACCTGCGGCTGTGGAAGTGGATTCATGAAGCTCGCGGCGGCCACGGGGACACGCACAAGCTGAGCAACCGCCAGTACGAAGGCCTGCTGCGCCAGAACTTCATCAACGTGCGCCGGGTGCGCGAATGGCGCGACATCCATTCGCAGCTGCTCACCGTGGTGACCGAGCACAAGTGGCGCATCAACGCGCAGCCGGCGGGCTACGAGCAGCTGCACATGTCGATGCTCTCGGGCCTCCTGGGCAATATCGGCTGGAAGCTGGAGGATGACGAGGCGTACCTGGGTGCGCGCGGCATCAAGTTCTACCGCCACCCCGGCGCGCACCTGAAGAAGAAGCCCGGCCGCTGGATTGTTTGCGCCGAACTGGTGGAAACCGCGCGCCTGTTCGGCCGCGGCATCGCCAACATCGAGCCTCAGTGGCTGGAGCAGGTGGCCGACCATCTGCTCAAGAAGCAGATGCTGGACCCGCATTGGGAGAAGAAGGGCGCGCAGGTGGTGGCCCTGGAGCGCGCAACGCTTTACGGCCTGGTGGTCTACAGCGGGCGCCGGGTGGACTTCACCAAGGTCGACCCGGCGGCGGCGCGCGAGATATTCATCCGCGAGGCGCTGGTCGGCGGCGAATGGGAGAGCAAGCTGCCCTTCCTGGCCGCCAATCGCAAGCTGGTGCGCGAGGTCGAGGCGCTGGAGCACAAGTCGCGCCGGCAGGACGTGCTGGTGGACGACGAGCTGATCTTCGCCTTCTACGACGCGCAGATTCCGCCCGACGTGGCCAGCGGCGCCAGCCTCGAGGCCTGGTATCGCACCGCCTCGCGCGAGCTGCCGCGCCTCTTGCACCTCGCGCGGGAAGAGTTGATGCGGCACCAGGCAGCCGGCATCACCACCCAGGCCTTCCCGCCCACCATCCGCCTGGGCGGCGTGGACTGCGCCGCCACCTACCTTCACGAGCCGGGCGACCCGAAGGACGGGCTCACGGTGACGGTGCCGCTCTTCGTGCTCAACCAGGTGAGCGAGGAGCGTTGCGAGTGGCTGGTGACGGGCATGCTCAAGGACAAGCTGCAGGCACTGCTCAAGAGCCTGCCGCAGCGCCCGCGCTCGCGCCTGGTCCCGCTGCCCGAGTCGGCGGCGAAATACGCCGAGCAGTTGACCGCGCCCGAAGCCTTCGGACATGGCTCGCTGACCGACGCCGTGCTCAAGCTGGTGCGCGACGCCACCAGCCTGGATGTCAAGCGCAACGACTTCAAGCTGGACATGCTGGCGCCGCACCTGTTCATGAACCTGCGGGTGGTGGACGAGCACGGCCGCCAGCTGGGCAGCGGCCGCAACCTGGGCGCGCTGAAGGCCGAGCTGGGCGCCCAGGCGCGTGGCGCCTTCCAGGCCCTGGCCGGCGTCCAGGTGAAGAAGGCGCCGGATGCGCCCGCCGCCGCAGCGCGCGCCAAGGTCACCGAGGCACCGCCCAAGGCGCACGCCACGCCCGTGCTGCCGGCCGGCCAGCGCTACACCGCCTGGACCTTTGGCGAGCTGCCCGAGCTGATGGAAGTGCGGCGTGGCGCGCAATCGCTGGTCGGCTTTCCGGCGCTGGTGGATGCGGGCGATGCCGTCACCATCGAAGTCTTCGACGAGCCCGACGTGGCAGCGGCCAAGCATCGCGGCGGCCTGCGCCGCCTGTTGGCGCTGCAACTGAAGGACGCGCTCAAGTACCTGGAAAAGAACATTCCCGATCTGCAGAAGATGGCGGTGGCCTTCATGGCGCTGGGCACGCTGGAAGAATTGCGCGCCCAGATCATCGACGTTGCACTGGACCGCGCTTTCCTGCTGGCACCGCTGCCCGGCGACGAGTTCGCCTTCAAGCGCCGCCTGGACGAGGGTCGCGGGCGACTCACCTTGATTGCCAACGAGGTGGCGCGCCTGACCGGCGTGATCCTTGCCGAGTACGCGAGTGCGGCGCGCAAGATCAAGGACACCAAGATCCAGCCCGAGGCCACGCAGGACGCCGCGCAGCAATTGCAGCGCCTGATGGGCAAGCGCTTCGTGGCCGACACCCCTTGGAGCGCGCTGCAGCACTACGCGCGCTACCTGAAGGCAATCTTGCTGCGGCTGGACAAGCTGCGCGCCGACCCGGCGCGTGACAGCGCCAAGCTGGCCGAGCTACGCCCGCAGGAGCAGCGCTACTGGCGCCTGGTGGCCGAGCGCAAGGGCGTGGTGGACGATCGCATGAGCGAGTTCCGCTGGCTCCTGGAAGAGCTGCGCGTGAGCTTGTTCGCGCAGGAGCTGCGCACGCCGCAGCCAGTGAGCGTCAAGCGACTGGACAAGGCCTGGGCGCAACTCGGGCACTGAGGCAGCGCGCTATATCCGCCCCATCAGCAGCAGGATGATGACGATCAGCAGCGCGAGGCCGAGGCCGCCGCTGGGCATATAGCCCCAGCCGCGGCTGTAGCCCCAGCTGGGCAGCGCGCCGATCAGCAAGAGGATCAGCACGATCAGCAGGATGAACGACAAGGACATGCGGCGTCTCCTAGGTGTTCTTGGTGAGCTCCATCGTGGCGGGGAGACCGGCGAACGCCTAGGGAATGAAGCGCCTTCGGTAGTCAGGAGACTCCTACCGACGGTGTCAGCAAAGCGGCCTTCTTGTCAAAGGCGGGCGAGCCGTTCCAGCGCGGTGTTGAGCGTCTCGTCCTTCTTGGCAAAGCAGAAGCGCACCACGCGCTGGTCGAAGCCGCCGCCGTAGAAGGCCGAAAGCGGGATGGCGGCCACGCCGATCTCGCTGGTGAGCCAGAGGCAGAAGTCGGCTTCGCTGAGCCCGCTCACCTCGGAGATGTCGACGCACTGGAAATAGGTTCCCTCGGCCGGCAGCAGCTTCAGGCGCGTCTTGGCCAGGCCGGCGGCGAACAGGTCGCGCTTGCGCTGGTAGAAGGCGGGCAGCTCCAGGTAGGGCCTGGGGTCGGCCATGAAGGCGGCCAGCGCATGCTGCATCGGCGTGTTGACCGTGAACACGTTGAACTGGTGCACCTTGCGGAACTCGGCCGTGAGGGGAGCCGGCGCCGCCACGTAGCCGACCTTCCAGCCGGTCACGTGGTAGGTCTTGCCAAAGCTGCTGACGATGAAGCTGCGCGCCGCCAGGCCGGGGAAGGCAGCTGCGCTCTGGTGGCCGCCCGCGCCGTAGACCATGTGCTCGTAGACCTCGTCGCTGATGACGAACACCTCGGTCGGGGCCAGCAACTCTTCCAGCTTTCGCATTTCCTCCGCGGTCCAGACGGTGGCGCTGGGGTTGTGCGGCGTGTTGATGACGATGGCGCGGGTACGCGGTGTGAGCGCAGCGGCGATCTTGCCGAAGTCGGGCCGGAAGGTGCCGGGCGTGAGCGGCACGCGCACCACGGTGCCGCCGGCCAGGTCGATGTTGGGCACGTAGCTGTCGTAGCAGGGCTCCAGCACGATCACCTCGTCGCCCGGGCGCACGACGGCCAGGATGGCGGTGATGATGGCCTGCGTCGCGCCGGCCGTGACTGTGATTTCGTCGGCGGCGCGGTAGCTGTGGCCGTAGAGCTGCGTGATCTTGACCGAGATGGCTTCGCGCAGTTGCGGGATGCCGGGCATCGGCGGGTACTGGTTGTGGCCGGCGGCCATGGCGGCCGTGACGTCGGCCAGCAGCTGCGGGTCGCAAGCAAAATCCGGGAAGCCCTGGCCCAGGTTGACCGCATTCTTCTCTGCCGCCAGTTGCGACATCACGGTGAAGATGGTGGTGCCGACTGCCGGCAGCTTGGTGTCGATGGCGGGAGTGCGTGCGAGGGTCACGGTGCTCAGAGTTCGTAGTCTTGTTGATGGCCGGAGAGGGCCTTGGCGATCAGGTGCCGGTCGAGCCGGTCGGACAGCAGCTCGGCAAAACGGAAGACGAAGTTGCGCAGGTAGGCGCTGCGCTTGAAGGCCACCCGCGCGATGTTCTGGCCGAACACATGGCCCATGGGGCGCACCACCAGGTCGGCGTTGGAGTCGTCGCGCACCGCCATCTCGGCCACGATGCCCACGCCCAGGCCCAGGCGCACATAGGTCTTGATGACGTCGGAGTCGATGGCTTCCAGCGCGATGCGCGGCGTCAGCTTCTTCTGCGCGAAGGCATGGTCGATGCGGGTGCGGCCGGTGAACGACGGGTGGTAGGTGATGATCGGCTCGGCCGCCAGGTCTTCCAGCGAGACGCGTTCCTTCTCGGCCAGCGGATGCTCCTTGGGCAGCACCAGCACGTGCTGCCATTCGTAGCAGGGCAGGGTGACCAGGTCGGGGTAGTCGGCCAGCGATTCGGTGGCGATGCCGATCTCGGCGATCTCGTCGAGCACCATGCGCGCCACCTGGTCGGGCGAGCCCTGGTGCAGGCTCACGTTGACCTTGGGATAGGCCTCGCGCAGCCTGGCCACCGGCACCGGCAGCACGTAGCGCGCCTGGGTGTGGGTGGTGGCGATCGAGAGGGTGCCGCTGTCCTGCGCGCTGAACTGCTCGCCGATGCGGCGCAGGTTGCCCACCTCGCGCATGATGAGCTCGATGCTCTTGAGCACATGCTGGCCGGGCTCGGTGACGCGCTTCAGCCGCTTGCCGTGGCGCGCGAAAATCTCTACGCCCAGCTCTTC
>DATILH010000226.1:0-3824 GCA_035476655.1 Variovorax sp. | reverse complement strand
ATGCCGAGGTCGTGGCGCCGACGATCTTCAACACCGGCCAGGTACTGTTCGGGTTTGCGCGGGCCTATGTCGCCACCCGCGAGGCCCGCTTTGCCTCCGCATTGAAGCGCGCCGCCGACTGGTTGGTGGCGGCCCAGGACGCCGATGGCGCCTGGCGCCGTTTCCCCTCGCCCTTTGCGCCGGGCAGCGACGTCAAGGCCTACAACACGCGCAGCGCCTTCGGCCTGGTTCGTGCCTGGGAGGCGCTGGGCGACAAGCGCTGGCTGGATGCGGCCGAAGCCAATGCCGCCTGGGCCCTGGGCACAGCGCTGCCCAACGCCTTCCTGCCCAAGAACTGCCTTACCGCCAATCCGGCGCCGCTGACGCACACGCTGGCGTATTCGATGCGCGGGCTGATGGAAATCGGCGTGGCCACCGGGCAGCAGCGCTACCTCGAACTTGCCATTCGCATGGCCGATGCGATCGCCGCCCACCAGCGCCCCGATGGTGCGATGCCCGGCCGCTACGATGCCGAATGGAAGCCCGCCGCGGACTGGTCGTGCCTCACCGGTAACTCTCAGCTGGCCATCAATTGGTGGCGCCTGTGCCGTATTACCGGCGACCAGCGGTTTGGCCGGTTTGCAAGCGCCGCAAACCGATACAACATGCGGGCGCAGGATCTGCGTGTGCGCGATACCCATCGCGCGGGCGCTTTGAAGGGTTCACATCCGATCAATGGCGGCTACATGACTTGGCGCTACCCCAACTGGGCTACCAAGTTCTTCGCCGATGCGCTGATGCTTGAGATGCGCCCCGACGTCAACAACCTGGGCTGAGGAATCAAGGGAGCGTCTCGCCTGGCGTGCAGGCAGGCGGCAGCGCGCGGCGCATCCCGGGGTTCGGCACGGCTCCTCGGAACAAGAAAACAATGTGCGGACTTGCAGCGGTAGTGGGTTTGAAGGGCGAGATGGCGTCGCTGGACACAGTGACGCGTATGCTCGAGACCATCGTCCACCGCGGGCCGGATGATCACGGCACCCACCTCGACGGGGCCATTGCCCTGGGGTTCCGGCGTCTGTCGATCCTGGACCTCTCGCCGCATGGCCACCAGCCGATGCACTCGCCCGACGGCCAGCACACCATCATCTTCAACGGCGAGATCTACAACTTCGTCGAGCTGCGCGAGCAGCTTGAAGCCCTGGGCCATCGCTTCGTTTCCACCGGCGACACCGAAGTGCTGCTGGCCGCCTACCGGCAGTGGGGCGACGACTGCGTAAAACGCCTGAACGGCATGTGGGCCTTCGTGATCCACGACCGGGCGCGCCAGCGCGTGTTCGGCTCGCGCGACCGCTTCGGCATGAAGCCGCTGTACCGCTGGCAGGGCGATCGGCACATGCTGTTCGCTTCGGAGATCAAGTCCATCCGCGCCTCCGGCCTGTACCGCGGCGGACTCAACCTGCGCGCCTGTGCTGCTTTTCTGTACAACCTGCAGTTGGACGAGACGAACGAGTCCTTCCACGAAGGCATCGTGCAGTTGCCGGCGGGCCACGCCTTCGAATTGAGCACCGACGGCCGTTACCGCGAATGGTCGTTCTGGCACCTCGAGGCGCTGCACGCCGAGGCGCCGCGCGACCCGGTAGGGGCGTTCGCCGAGCTGTTCGAGGACGCCATGCGCATCCACATGCGGAGCGATGTGCCGGTGGGCGTCAACCTCTCCGGCGGGCTGGACTCCACATCCATCCTGTGCGCCACCGCCCGCATCCGGCAGCAGGCCGGCGCCGATTCGCCGCTGCTGGCCTTCTGTTACCACGACCCAGTGTTCGACGAGCGGCGCTACGTCGACGACACACTGCGCCAGACCGGCGCGCAGATGGTGCCGCTGACGATGACGCCGCAGCAACTGTGGGATTCGCTGCCTGCCGTGCTCAAAGTGCAGGACGAGCCGCTGCACGCCATGTCGGGCCTGATCGGCTATCACCTGATGCACCTGGCCCGGTCGCGCGGTGTCAAGGTAGTGCTCAATGGCCAGGGCGCAGACGAGCTGCTGGCCGGCTACGGCAGCTACTTCCCGCATCGCTGGTTCGAGCTGGCGCGCTCCGGTCACCTGATTCAGGCCTGGCACGAGATCAGCGACTATTCGCAGGCTCATGGCGGCAGCGCCAGTCAGCGCTATGCCAAAGTGCTCAAGCAGGCCGCGCTGGCGCCGTTGCGGGGTGCCCTCGCGGCGTCGCGCCAGCGCCGTGCGCGCCGCATGCAGCAGGAGGGCGCCATCCGTGGCAACTGGATCCGTTCCGGGCTGGCCGAACACCTTCCGCAACCCTATGCGGGCGATGCCGGTCAGGCCGATCTGCGACCTGCGCTGATCGGCTCCATCCGCCGCACGCCGCTGCCGTTGTACCTGCGTGTCGAGGACCGCAATGCCATGGCGCATTCGGTCGAGGCCCGGCTACCCTTCCTGGACTCGCGCCTGGTCGAGTTGTCCTTCAGTCTCGGCTCGCAGTGGAAGACGCATGGCCGCTGGAACAAGCACATCCTGCGGGAAGCGATGCGCGGGCGAATTCCCGAATCCGTTCGTGCGCGCGTCGACAAGATGGGCTTCTCCACCAGTTCCGGCGCCTGGTTCCGCGGTGCGCTGCGTGAACCGCTGACAGCCGTGATACGCGAGGCCGGCCGCGCCCATCCGCAGTTCTTCGACGCCGGCCAGTTGGAAAGGCTGCTGCAGGAGCACTTGTCCGGCAAAGCCACACACACCAGCGCGCTATTCTCCGCGGCGCAGTTTCACCACTGGCTACAACAGCACGGATAAGCGCACTGTGTACCGCCGTACAACAGCCTCGGGGCTCCGCTTCGGGCATGATGCGGCGCCATGATTTCGAACTGGTCCTTCCTCCCGGCATCGGCGCTTGAACAGCAGGCCGCCGCATGGGATGCCACCAACGCCGCAGCGAGTGGCGTGCCCTTCCTCGAGACGGCCTTCCTGTTGCCGCTGATGCGGCACTTCGCCAATGGCTCGCTGCATCTGGCCTGGTGCGGCCCCGCCACCGCGCCCGTCGCCGCTGCACTCCTGCAGCGCGACGGCGCCGGGCGCTGGTCCACCTTCCAGCCCTCGCAGCTTCCGCTCGGTGCCTGGGTCGTCACGCAGGGCCAGGACAGCGCCCGCCTCGCACACAGCCTGCTCAGGCAGTTGCCGGGCCTGTCGCTGGGGCTAAGCTTGCCGCAGCTCGACCCGCGCTTGGCGCCGCGCCCTACCGACGGCCCCTGCGTGCAGACACTGGACTACATCGACACCGCCTGGGTCGATATCGACCGGCCCTTCGACACCTACTGGGAAGCGCGCGGCAAGAACCTGCGCAGCAACATGCGCAAGCAGCGCAGCAAGCTCGAAAACGAAGGCACTCCGGTTCATTTCGAGGTGCTCGACCGGCCGGAGCAGATGCCCGAGGCGATGGCCGAGTACGGTCGCCTCGAAAGCGCGGGCTGGAAGGCCGAGAACGGTACCGCCGTGCACGCAGACAACGCCCAGGGCCGCTTCTACACCGAGATGATGCAGGCCTTCTGCCGTGCCGGGCGCGGCCAGGTGTGGCGCCTCAAGTTCGGCGACAAGATCGTGGCGATGGACCTGTGCATCGTGGGCGGCGATACGCTGGTGATCCTGAAGACCGCCTTCGACCCCGAGTACCGCAACGTCTCGCCAGCCTTCCTGCTGAAGCAGGAGGCCTTCCGGCATGTCTTCGACGAACACCGCGTCGCGCGCATCGAGTTCTACGGCAAGGTCATGGAATGGCACACGCGCTGGACCGACAATGCGCGCCGGCTGTACCACGCCAACCTGTTCCGCTGGGCCT
>DATILH010000225.1:0-3362 GCA_035476655.1 Variovorax sp. | reverse complement strand
CAAGCGGCTCGCCTCCAGCACCGAGAAGCCCGCCGGAACATGCACGACACGCCCGGGATAGCTGATCGCGACCATGGTCCCCGACCGGCGCCTTTGCCAGTCGCGCCACTGGCGTGCAGCCAAGGTCAGGGCGATCAGCAGCGCCGTCGCCAGCAGCAACACGTCCGCGATGGAAGACAAGGCCGCTCGTTGGGCTTCGTTCAGCGCCCCAGCCGATCGCGCCGGGCGCGGCTGCACGGCCATCTCACGTGCCATTGACACAAAGCCGAGATGGGCAAGCGTCGGCAGCAGCGTGGCCATAGCGATGAAGTAAGGCTGGAGGCGGCGGTACGTGGGCCGGTGCCTGAACGCGAAGTGCAGGCCCAGGCAACCGTGGGTCCACGCCACCAGCATCAACACCAGCTGGACAAGCCCCCAGTCGGCGCGCCAGAGGGAGGACGCGATGACTGCATACAGATCGTCGCGCCCATAGAGTTCATACGCCACGCGTGTCCCGGCGAAATGAGCGGCCAGCAGGAAGGGAATGCTGAATCCGAGGACCAGCCTCAGGAACTCGAGTGGCGGCATGCGCAAGGTATGCCTTTGGTAAAGCGCCGACAAGGCCAGCGCCATGTGCGCGAGCAGCGCTCCATAGAAAAGCGCAGTCGCGGGCAGGTTGCGCCAGATCGCAACAGAGACCCTCCGCCCGGCCTCGGCCGATTCCAGCGACACCAGGCCTGCCGCGTGGTTCAGGAAGTGCGTGACGAGATACGCCATCAGCACGAGGCCCGACGCCATGCGCAAGCGGCGACTAGAATTTGGCATCAACAAGTGCTATGTCCACAGAAGTCCAAGCTTCCATTCTGGGTCTAAGAGGCATACCGCTTCTGGACGGTATTTCGACCGAGCGGCTCGAGGCGCTCGCGCGCGAATGCGCTTGGCGCCGGTATGAACCTGGGCAGCGAATCATCTCGCGCAATGGCCCCGAGCGAGACGTGTACATGATTGTCGCGGGCCGCGTTCGCATTACTTTCTATTCGACGGCCGGCCGCCAAGTGACTTTCCGGGACGAAGAGGCGGGCGCGATTCTGGGTGACGTCGCGGCGGTGGACGACGGCCCGCGGTCCGCCGACGCGGTGGCGTTGGACGGCGTCCTCATCGCCTCGCTGGCGCCGGCCAATTTCAAGCGCCTGTTGCAGCAGGAGCCGGTGGTAGCGGAGCGTTTCATGCGACGGCTGACGGGGCTCGTCCGGCTGCTGTCGGAACGTGTCATCGAGCTGAGCACGCTCGGCGTCCAGCACCGGATTCACGCCGAGTTGTTGCGGCTGGCGCGCCTGGCCGAGGTGGATGGCAACGTGGCGCGCATCGCGCCTGCCCCCAAGCACGCCGATATCGCCAGCCAGGTCAGCACCTATCGGGAGCAGGTGACCCGCGAGATGTCCGCAATGACGAAGGCTGGGCTGTTGGGAAAAGAGCCGGGTGCGCTTCTCGTCACGGACGTTTCGAGATTGGAGCAGCTGGTAATGGAAAGCCGTACCTGATCCCGATCGGGGATTCCCCTTCATCTGGCCTGAAATGGGCTGAAGCCTGGCCGCAATGCGGGGACTGCCAACTCCCGGCCCACCATCACCCGGGCATAAAGATAGTCATTGCGAGCACGCTCGCTCAGGCTATCGAGATCGACCTGGCCCGTCGGGTCGCAGGGAAATGCATACTCGCATCCTGTATGGAATAAGGATTGGAAGCGCAGCTCGAATTGTGGTTGCGTCGCGTCTTTCATTCGAAGATTTCCCGGTCCTGGTTCACCTATGGCGTCGGGCTGCCAAGCACAGTCGCCACACAGTGGCCGAAGCCAATGGATCGATAGCCGGCCCTGGTACAGCGCGCCACCAGGTTGATTGCATCGCCATCCTGCAAGAAGGTGCGCTGCTCGCCATTTGGCAATGTGATGGGTCGCTTGCCCGCCTCGGTGAGTTCCAGCAGCGATCCGGCCTGGTCCTCGGCGGGGCCCGACAGCGTGCCGGTGCCGAACAGATCGCCGGAGGCCAGGCTGCAGCCGTTCACGGTGTGATGAGCCACCAACTGGGCCACGGTCCAGTAGGCCGCTTCGGCGAAGTTGCTGCGGGTGATGGTTGTGGGCGGCAGGCCTTGCGCGCGCATCGACGCGGTCTGCAGCTGGACTTGGAGATCGATATCGATCGCCCCTCGTTCCCGGTTGGTGGGGGCGTCGAGATAGGCCATCGGTGGCGGGTCGTCTCCCGGCCGCTCGAACGCCTTGCGGAATGGCGCCAGCGCCTCCAGCGTCACGATCCACGGTGACACGGTGCTGGCGAAGTTCTTCGACAGAAACGGGCCCAGCGGCTGGTACTCCCAAGCCTGGATGTCGCGCGCGCTCCAGTCATTGAACAGGGCCACGCCGAACACGTGGGCCTCGGCTTCCGCCATGGGAATCGGCACACCCGGCGCATTGGGCCGACCGATGAAGATGCCCAGTTCCAGTTCGTAGTCCAGGCGCTGCGTTGGGGCGAGGCGCGGCGCCTCGTCCTGTGGCCCCCTCAACTGCCCGCAGGGGCGCGCAAAAGCATGGCCACTGGCATGGATGGTGGACGCCCGGCCGTGGTAGCCGATCGGCACCCACTTGTAATTCGGCAGCAGGGGAGCGTCGGGGCGGAACAGCTTGCCGACGGCAGTGGCATGGTGGATACCGGTATAGAAGTCGGTGTAGTCGCCGATTCGGCAAGGCACCGTCATCTCGACCGCGGACTGCGCCAGCAAGGCAGTCTGCCAGGCGGCGCGTTGCACGCTGCCTTGGGCGAGGCCGGCCGAGATGGCCGCGCGCAACGCGCGCCGCTCTTGCGGCGTGGCCGCCATCAAGGCGTTCATATCGTCGCTGGCAATCAGGCCCGTGGCCCGCAGGTCCAGCACCTGGTCGCCGATGGCCACTCCGATGCGATACGCATCGCCGCTTCCGATGCGCCTGAATCGACCGAACGGCAGGTTCTGGATCGGAAAGTCAGTGGCCGCTGTGTTGGCCGAGTCGACCCAGCTTTTCAGTGCCGGGTCATGGGTTTGGTCAAGGTCGTGCACGGGTCCCTCAATCGAGACGGATGTTGCTGGCGCGGATGACCTGGCCCCACTTCTCGCGCTCGCTCTTGGCATAGGCGGCCATCTGGACGGATGTGCTGGGCACGGGCTCGACGCCCAGGGTCTGGAACCGGGCCTTGACCGTGGTGGTGTCCAATGCGGCCAGCAGCGCCTTGCTCAACGCCGCAATCGCCTCCGGCGGAGTTGCTGCCGGCACGACCATGCCCTGCCATGCATAAGCTTCAAAACCCTTCAAGCCCTGCTCCGCGAGCGTCGGGACGGTGTCGAAGCCGGCAACC
>DATILH010000224.1:0-23423 GCA_035476655.1 Variovorax sp. | reverse complement strand
GGCTGGGCCACCTTCTGGCACTACACGCTGCTCAACACCCTGTACGACGAGGGCCTGCTGGCCGACGGCTTCATGATCGAGTGGCTGCAGTCGCACACCAACGTGGTGTTCCAGCCGCCCATCGGTCACCGTGCCTACAGCGGCATCAATCCGTATGCGCTGGGCTTTGCCATGTACACCGACCTGCGGCGCATCTGCGAGAAGCCGACCGAGGAAGACAGGCGCTGGTTCCCCGATATTGCCGGCACCGACTGGCTGACGTCGCTGGACTACGCCATGCGCAATTTCAAGGACGAGAGCTTCATCGGCCAGTTCCTCTCACCGAAGCTGATGCGCGACTTCCGCTTCTTCGCCATCAGCGACATCGAAGACGAGGCAGAACTCGAAGTGGCCGCGATCCACGACGACAGTGGCTACCGCCAGTTGCGCGAAACACTCTCGCGCCAGTATGACCTGAACCACCGCGAGCCCAACATCCAGGTCTGGAGCGTCAACCTGCGCGGCGACCGCTCACTCACCTTGCGCCACACGCAGCACAACGACCGACCGCTGCACAAGGAAGCCGGCGAGGTGCTCAAGCATGTGGCGCGGCTATGGGGCTTCGACGTGCACCTCGAGAGCGTCGACAGCCGCGGCCACGTCACCCGCTACAAGGCGACTGCACCTTCCTAGCTGGACTCGCCCCGGGTCGAAAGAGGCTCGCCTCGTCAGGCTGTTATTCGCTCACGCGCACCAGCGCCTCGATGGCGAGCGGGTAGCCCTTCACGCCCAGCCCGACGATAATTGCGCGCGCCGCCGGCGAGATGTAGGAGTGGTGCCTGAAGCTTTCACGCGCGTGCACGTTGGAAATGTGCAGCTCGATCAATGTCACGCTCGCACCCTTGATGGCGTCATGCAGCGCGATCGAGGTGTGGGTGTAGGCACCGGGATTCATCACCACGCCCAACATGCGCCCGGCAGCAATCTCGCGGCCGGCCTCGTGGATCCAGTCGATCAACTGGCCTTCGTGGTTGGACTGACGGCATTCCACCTCAACACCCAGCGTGGTGCCGGCTTCGGTGCACATCCGCTCCACGTCTGCCAGGGTTTCATGGCCATAGGTGGCGGGCTCGCGCGTGCCAAGCAGGTTGAGGTTGGGGCCGTTGAGGACGAGGATCTTTTTCATGGTCTCAATACTGTAGCTGTGCCACGTCACGCAATTCCTCGGGCGTCGCGGTGCCGAAGCCGAAGAACTCCAGGTAGGCCGGGATCATCTCGAAGAGCATGTCGGTGCCCACTTGCACCACACAGCCCTTGTCGCGCGCGGCGCGCAGGAGCGGCGTGTATTCGGATTTCATGACCACCTCGCCGACGAAGGTCGAGGGCGAAATGCGCTCCACGTCGAAGGGCAGCGGATCGCCCTCCTTCATGCCCAGCGGCGTTGCGTTGACAACCACGTCGAAGCCGGCCGGGTCCTTGGAGCCGGTGCTCACCACGAGCTGCGGGTAGTAGCTGCGCAGCCGGTCTGCCAGCGCCTCGGCCGAGGCCGCGCCCAGGTCGAACAAGGCGAGCTGCGCAACGCCGGCCGCGGCCAGCGAGGCCGCAATCGCCGAGCCGACGCCGCCGGTGCCGGAAACCAGCACCCGCGCGCCCTGCAGCGAGCGCCCCTTGCGCTCCACGCCGCGCACGAAGCCGGCGCCGTCGAACTGGTCGCCCAGCAGGCTGCCGTCCGGGCGCAGCAGCACCGCGTTGCAGGCGCCGGCGATGCGCGCGGTGGTCGTCACCTCGTCGACCAGGCCCATGGTCTTGACCTTGTGCGGCATGGTGACCAGCGCACCGCGCAAGTTGGTGAGCTGGGCCAGCGACTTGAGCACCTGCGGGTAGTGCTCGGCCTTGACGCCCATGGGCATCACCACTGCGTCGATGCCATGGCGCTCGAACCAGGGGTTGTAGATCATGGGCGCCTTGAAGGACTCGGTGGGATAGCCCAGGTGCGCGATGAGGGTGGTCTTTCCGCTGATCATGGTTTGGTGTGGCGTTCGCTGGAAGGCATCGAGACGACACTTTAAGAGCCCCCTGGCTTCTCTTGCCAGCGGGCAGCGTTCCTACCGTTCGTTGAACGAACCAGCTTGATCGATGATCGACCTTTTTAGGGGTTCACCCTTTTCAATTGCTCAAGGTCGGATTGCGCTTTTCTTCCATCAGACGCTGATGCGCCAGGACTGGCTGGCATTCGGCCCGCCGGCGATTGGCGCTCTTCGTGCACTGCTCGACCTTGCAGCGCGACGCTGCAACAAAGCCTAGTCCATCGCATCTGCCGAACAGCCGTTCGGGTCGGGCTTGCCGGACGGTGGGCGTCGGCGAGGGTACCGCCGCCGGCTCGGGCTCTGCCGGTGGCGCCTGGGCAGGCGGCAGCTGCGCGGGAGCGCTTGCCGCAGCTGGCACGGTCGCCTCGATCGGCAGCGCGCGCACCTCGGAATCCGCGGGCCAGAGCGTGCCGCCGGCAGCAAGCCAGCCAACGGCCCCCATCAGCAGCATGCCGGCCATCGCCAGGCCGGTCCAGATGCCATGGCGTGGCGGGGGCGGGGCCGCGGAGACCGGCATGTCCCATAGGGGTGGCAGCGGCGTCGACGAGGGAGCGGCGGCGGCGAACGCGGCCAGCGCCGACGGCATGGCCTCCTGTGGCTCCGGCGGCGGGGCCGCCAACTGTGTCGGCTCGAATTCGGCAGGCAAGAGGGAGATGCACTCGATGCAGAACTTCGCCACCGAGCGGTTCTCTGTCCCGCAGGCCGGGCAGACCAGGGCCATCAGAGCTGGCCGTTGCCCGATACGATGATGCCGCCCTGTGCCGCCACCAGATGGTTCTGGGCCGACAACAGCAGCACCACCTGGTGCGCGGTGCGGCCGGCATTCTTGGTGTGGGCGATGACGCCCTGCCACTCGGTCGTCAGAGCCTCGAGTGAAGAATCGGCAGGCTCGCGCAGCAGCGCCTGGGAGACGTCCACCAGGGCAGCGGCCGCTGTCAGGCACAGGCTGGCAGCTTGATGCGCGGGCGTGCCTACGGGGACGCCCCACCCGAGGGGCACGTCACGTTTGCCCATGACCTGCTCGATGGCGATCAAGGCCCGTTCCAGTACAGCGCGATCAGAGAGGGTGTTCATCAGCTATCGGCGCAAGGCGATCCTGGGGTGAATGGTCCATGCTGCCATCGAGCGGGGCCATTCGGGTGTGCACTAGGACACATTTGCAAACAATAGTTGTTGCATTCTGCATGGCATTCGCCTTCGGCCACCTCGGCAGCGATGCCGCCTTATAGTCCGCAGCCAACCATCGCCTGCCAAGAAAGCCGCCATGAAGACACGTGCCGCCGTCGCCTGGAAATCCGCCGCGCCCCTTTCCATCGAAACCGTCGACCTGGAAGGCCCGCGTGCCGGCGAAGTGCTGGTCGAGATCAAGGCCACCGGCATCTGCCACACTGACTACTACACCCTCTCGGGCGCCGACCCCGAAGGCATCTTTCCGGCCATCCTCGGCCACGAGGGCGCGGGCATCGTGGTCGATGTGGGCCCGGGCGTCACCACGCTGAAGAAGGGTGACCACGTCATTCCTCTGTACACGCCCGAATGCCGCCAGTGCAAGTTCTGCCTCTCGCGCAAGACGAATCTGTGCCAGGCCATCCGGTCCACCCAGGGCAAGGGCCTGATGCCCGACGGCAGCAGCCGCTTCTCGATCGACGGCAAGCCCATCTTCCACTACATGGGCACCTCCACTTTCAGCAACTACACGGTGGCACCCGAGATTGCGCTGGCCAAGATCCGCGAGGACGCGCCCTTCGACAAGGTCTGCTACATCGGCTGCGGCGTCACTACCGGCATCGGCGCGGTGCTGTTCACCGCCAAGGTGGAGGCCGGCGCCAACGTGGTGGTGTTCGGGCTTGGCGGCATCGGCCTCAACGTGATCCAGGGCGCGAAGATGGTCGGGGCCGACAAGATCATCGGCGTGGACCTCAACCCGGCGCGCGAGGCGATGGCCCGCAAGTTCGGCATGACGCACTTCATCAACCCGAAGGAAGTGCCCAACGTGGTGGACGCCATCGTGCAGCTCACCGACGGCGGTGCCGACTACAGCTTCGAATGCATCGGCAACACCCAGGTGATGCGCCAGGCGCTGGAATGCACGCACAAGGGCTGGGGCCGCAGCATCATCATCGGCGTGGCGGAAGCCGGGGCGCAGATCAGCACCCGCCCCTTCCAACTGGTGACCGGGCGCAAGTGGGAAGGCTCGGCCTTCGGCGGCGCGCGCGGGCGCACCGACGTGCCGCGCATCGTCGACTGGTACATGGAACACAAGATCAACATCGACGACCTGATCACCCACACGCTGCCGCTGGAGAAGATCAACGAGGGTTTCGACCTCATGAAGCGCGGTGAATCAATCCGCGCGGTGGTGCTGTATCCATGACGGCGCAGAAGCACGTGCAAGCCGGCGTGCTGGACATCGCCTACTTCGAGGCGGGCCCGGCCGACGGTCCGCCGGTGCTGCTGATGCATGGCTTTCCCTACGACATCCATGCCTACGCCGAGGTGGCGCCGCTGCTGGCCGCGGCGGGTTGCCGAGTCATCGTGCCCTACTTGCGCGGCTACGGCGAAACCTGCTTTCTTGATGCCGCCACGCCGCGTTCGGGCGAACAGGCCGCGCTGGGCGCCGACCTGCTGGCGCTGCTCGATGCATTGAATATCCCGCGCGCCGTGCTGGCCGGCTACGACTGGGGCGGGCGCGCGGCCTGCGTGGTGGCGGCGCTGTGGCCCGAGCGCTGCGCCGGCCTGGTCTCCTGCAACAGCTACAACATCCAGACCATCGCGCGCGGCATGGATCCGGACACCCCGGCCAACGAGCACCGGCTCTGGTACCAGTACTACTTCCACAGCGAGCGCGGACGCGCCGGGCTCGAGAAGGACCGGCGCGGCATCGCCCGGCTGCTGTGGCGGCTCTGGTCGCCAAGCTGGGCCTTCGGCGACGCCACCTTCGAGCGCAGCGCCGCCGCCTTCGAGCACCCTGACTTCGTCGAAGTCGTGATCCATTCCTACCGCCATCGCTTCGGCCTGGTGCCGGGCGACCCGGCCTACGCGGAGATCGAGAGGCGCCTCGCCGCGCTGCCCGTCATCACGGTGCCTTGCATCACCTTCGACGGCGTGGACGACGGGGTGCGCGAGCCGGCCGATGCCGCGGCGCATGCGGGGCGCTTCGGCGGCCCGCGCTCGCACCGCATCGTGCCGGGTGCGGGCCACAACCTGCCGCAGGAAAAGCCGCGCCTCTTTGCCGATGCCGTGCTCGAACTGGCGGCGGCCATGAAGCCATGACCCTGGCCATCCAGATCCTTTCCGAGCACCGTTGCTTTGGCGGCGTGACGGGCTTCTACGAGCAGCCCTCTCGCGAGATCGGCCTGCCGATGCGTTTCTCGGTCTTCCTGCCGCGCGAAGCGGCCAGCGGCCCGGTGCCCGGCTTGCTGTATCTCGCCGGGCTGACCTGCACCGAGGAGACGTTCATGGTCAAGGCCGGCGCCCAGCGGCTGGCGGCCGAGCTCGGCCTGGCCTTGATCGCCCCGGACACCAGCCCGCGCGGGCCCGCCGCCGAAGGCCTGCCCGGCGCCGCGGCAAGTTGGGACTTCGGCATCGGTGCCGGCTTCTACCTCGATGCAACGCAGCAGCCATGGGCCACGCACTGGCGCATGGAAAGCTGGATCGTGAACGAGCTGCTGCCCGGCGCAACGCAGCGCTTCGACATCGACGCCACGCGCATCGGCATCTTCGGCCACTCGATGGGCGGGCACGGCGCCCTGACCCTGGCGCTGCGCCATCCGGGGCGCTTCAAGTCTCTCTCGGCCCTCGCGCCGATCTGCGCGCCCAGCGATTGCCCCTGGGGCGAGCAGGCCTTCGACGGCTACCTGGGCCAGGACCGCAGCACCTGGCTCGCGCACGACGCCAGCGCGCTGATGCAATCGCAGACCGCAGCGCCCTACCCGGCGGGCATCCTGGTCGACCAGGGCCTGGCCGACAAATTCCTGGTCGAGCAACTGCGCCCCGAGCGGCTGGAGGCGGCCTGCAGCGCTGTGGGACAGCCGCTGCAACTGCGGCGGCATGAGGGCTATGACCACGGCTACTACTTCATCCAGAGCTTCATCGCCGACCATCTGCGCCACCACGCCGGGCAGCTTCGGCTGGTCTCGGCCGGTGCCAAGGCGTCATGAAGCCGAGCCGATGGCGCTCCATTTCCAGCGGAACAGGCCTGCGCGACGCAAGATGAAGGCGCCCCCGGTCGCGCCCTTGGCGCGCACTTCGACCGTCGAACGACCGACATAGCGCAGCTCGACCGGCCAGTCGCCATCGGCTGCTTCCGGCAAGACCGGCACGAACGCGGCCTCAGGGTCCAGGACCCTGCTCGGATGGCCCTGCAGCAGCATCGCCATCAGCGAGGTCGGAGAGCTCAGCAGCTCGGGCATCGCCTCGAGCATCGAGCGCGCCGTCGCCTGCGACTCGGGCGACGCAGGCGACGGCGCAAGACTGAATCCGAGCGCGAGCTGCACGCTCTTGCGCAGCGCCGCCTGGTCCACGTGCACCAGCAGCGCGTCGGCATCGCGGTCGCGGGCCGCTTGCTTCAGTTCGTGGACGGTCCAGTAAGGGGCGCCGTAGTACGCAGCGGCCAGCACGAGGACCACGAGCGCCATGGCTGCCGCCATCCATATCCTGCTGCGCGTCATGCATTCCTTTCGAAAGGGTTGAGCGGCCCGAGCGCATGAACGCGCTGGCGCCGGCGTGCTCCATGTTGCCAGGACCGATGCGCGGCCTGCAGCGCCGCCGCCAGGCCGGCGCCCTGCCATTGCGGGTGGCCCGATGACGCGGCGCCAAAGAGATGGCGTTCCAGCCCGTCGATCTGCGCCTCGAGCCCCGGGACAGCCTGCTGCGCGGCCCATGCGCGCGGCGTGGACTTCGCGTGCCGGGCACACCAGGCGAGCAAGGCAGCATTCGCCGCGCGGGCCTCGTTGCGCGAGCATGCTTCGAGAGCCCGGCGGAACATCTGCGGGTCGGACACCGCATGCGCGTCCCGCGCTGCCCGCCAGCGTGGCCCGCGGACACGCACCAGCCAGGCGGCGGCGCCCGTGAGCAGCACCAGCACGGCGATCGACCCGGCAAGAACCCAATCGACCGGCCTGCGCGCGGGTCGGGCGTCACCCATTTGCGCCGCCTCCGGCGCGATCGATTCGCCACGGTCCGCGCCGGCCTCGACCTTCACGGTGAGCGCCGGCGCCTGCGCGCTGGCCGGCTTGCGGGTGACCGGGTCGAACCAGCGCACCTCGATTGCAGGCAAGGTGTAGCGCCCGGCCTTCTCGAAGACATAGGTGGCGCGATCGACACGGTGCCCGCCGACGAAGCCCGTGCCCGCCTGGCTGCCATCGCTCAGCATCGGGTCTGCCACGAACACGCGCACGCCCCGCGGCGCCTCGAAGTGCGGTGGCGGAATCACCATGGCCTGGGTCTGGGCGGCGAAGACATCGATGGTGCGCACCAGCGCATCGCCGGCCTTCAGCGAATCGGTGGCGCGGTCGAAGCTTTGCCGGATGGTCAGGCGAGCCACCGGCAGCACCGTGCCGGCGCCGGCCTGCGCGGCGCCGGCGGGCAGCTGTGCGATGAGCCGCGTCGCCGGCAAGCTCAGCTCGGCCTGCTGCGGTTTGCCGTCGTCACCGCCGTAGGTGAAGCCGATCTTCACCGGCGGCAGTGCGAAGTCGCCGGCCTGCTGCGCGGAGAAGAGATAGCGCCTCTGCACCGTCGCATAGGTTTCGCCCGCCACCGTCTCGACCCCGAGCGTCGCGCGCTCGTCCGGCAGGGTGACGATGGCACCGGGCACTTCCAGGGGCGGGAAAGGCGGCGCCGAGGTGAAGAAGTTGGGAGCGACCACGGTCACGTCGATGGGCACCTGCTGGCCGACCAGCACCGGCTGGCTGGCCTGCACCTCCACGCGCACCGAGGGCGTTGCGGCATGGGCGGCCGCCAGGCAGCCGCCGAGCGCCAAGCAGGCCAGTGCACGGTGCAAGCTTGCATGCATCAAGGCTTGACCTCCTTGCCAGGCGCCGGTGTCTGTGCCTGCAACGCGAACTTGCGTGCCAGCAACTCGGTGGGCGTGGTCTGGATGTTGCGCATCCAGGCCTCGGCACTCTGCGCGCGGCCCACCTGCGTCTGCGCCTGTCCCTGCTGGCCCTTCTTGTCGAACTGGATCTGGTCAGGCGGCATGTCGGGCGCTTCCTCCTGCGAGCTGGGGTCGTCCTTCTTGTCCGGCGGCGTGAGGGTCTTCATCAAGGCCAGGTTGGCACTCGCCTCCTTCCAGCCAGGCCGGCGCTGCAGGGCCTGCGCATAGCGCGCGGCGGCCTCCTTGTAGCGCTTCATCTGCGCCAGCGTGTCACCCTGGTTGAAGTCGCCCTGCGCCGAATCCACCAGGCCGAAGGACTGCAGCGCATCGGCAAAGCGCCCGGCCCGGTACTGCGCGATGCCGCGCCACATCGGGTCTTCGAAGCGCTCCGCGGCGGTGGCGAAGTCGCCGTTCTCGAAGGCGCGCCGACCCTGCTGGTCGCGGGTGAGCCACAGGTCGATGAAGTGCCACGTGGATGAGGTCGCCGACTGCGCCTGCTGTGCCATTCCCGGTGCCGCCGGAAGCCCGAGCGCGATGCCGAGCATCCACATCGCAATCCACCGCACCGTCCAGCCCTTGCGGAGCCAAAGGGCACCCAGCAAGACGATGGGAAGGGTGAGCCACCAACCCGATTCCTTCCAGCGTGCATCGGCCGATGTGGACTTCTGTGCCAGGTGCGACTGCACGCGGCGCTGCACCCACTGCACGTCCTCGTCGCTGTCGGGTGTCACGGTGGCCACCGGCACGCCGGCCTCGCTCTTCAGGCGCTTGAGTGCATCCACGTCGAGCCGGGAAAACAGTTGCTGGCCGCCCGCGCCCTGCGCGAAGCCCTCGCCCGCGCGCACCGCCCCGCCCTGCGCGGTGCCGAAGCCCAGCACCATCGGCAGGCTGCGGCCGCTGTCGACCTGGGCCTTGAAGGAAGCGGTGGCGGCCGGCTCCACGCCATCGGTGAAGAAGACGATGGTGCCAGGCGTGTCCTCCTTCGCCAGCGCGGCATCGATGGTGCGCAGGGCCAGCGCCGTGTTCTTGCCCGCGACCGGCATGATGCGGGTCTGCAGCGCATCGACGAAGGTCTGCAGCAGCGCGTTGTCGTCTGTCAGCGGCAGCACCAGGTGGGTCGAGCCGGCATAGGCATAGACGGCGGTGCGCGCGCCCTGCCGCTCAGCCAGCAGGGATCGCACCTTGAGCTTGGCGCGCTCCAGCCGCGTCGGGCTCAGGTCGATCGCGTCCATGGTGGGCGACAGGTCGATGGCGATGGCGAGCGGCGCCTTCTCTTCCAAGGAAGGGCGGCCGCTCGCGCTGCCAGGTCGGGCCCGCGAGCGCCAAGGCGCCCAGCGCGATGAGCGCGGCCGTGAGGTGCACCGGCCGCAGCCGCCAGCGTCCGCGCCGCTGGACCACCAGTGCGTCGAGCAGGTGCGGCGCGATGGTCTCGCGCCAGCGCCGCCGCACATCGCTGTGCCGGCCCACGGCCCACAGCACAAAGGCGGCAGGCAGCAGCGCCAGCAGCCACAGCGGGCGCAGGAAATGGAAATGCGCGAAGAAGTCGCCCATCAGGCCGCGCCCTCCTTCGGCGCCGACTTCCGCAGGCCGCGCCGGCCGAAGCTCAAGGCGGCCATCAGCAACTGGTAGGCGATGACGATGGCCACGCCCGCGCCCAACGGCCACATGAAGAGCTCGCGGCGCGGGCGCCATGACAGCGTCTTGTGGCTCTCCGGCGTGATGCGATCGAGCACGCCGTAGATCTGCTCGAGCTCGCGCTGGTCGCCGGCAAAGAACTCGCGCCCGCCGGTGGCCCTGGCCACCGCCTTCAGCACACCCAGGTCCACCTTGTCCTCGCCAGTCGCGGCCGGGTCGCCGATGCCTACGGTGTGGACGGTGATGCCGCGCTCCTTCGCGATGTCGGCGGCGCGCGCCGGCGGCATTTTGCTGGCGGTGTCGTTGCCGTCGGTCAGCACGATCAGCACCTTCTGCGGCGCCTTGCTGCCGTCGAACATCTTGATGCCCAGGCCGATGGCGTCGCCCAGCGCGGTGCGCGGGCCGGCCATGCCGGGCAGCATCTCGCCGATCACGGACTGCACCAGTGCATGGTCCATGGTGAAGGGCACCTGCGGATAGGGTGCGTCGCCGAACACGATGAGGCCGATGCGGTCGCCGGTGCGCCGGGCCACGAAGTCGCGCACCACCTGCCGCACCGCGTCCACCCGCGGCACACTGCTGCCGTCCGGGCTGCGGTAGTCGCGGGTGTCCATCGACTGCGAGAGGTCCAGCGCCAGCAGCAGGTCGCGCGCCGGCTGCACATGCTCGATCGGCGGCTCCACCAACTGCGGGCGCGCCAGCGCCAGCACGACCAGCACCCAGGCCAGCGGCGCCAGCAGCCACTGCAGCCAGTTGCGGCGCGGCACCACCGCCCCGGCTGCCGGCTTCAGGCCGGCGGCGCCGGCCACCTCGCCGAAGAAGGGCAGGCGCACCGACGCGCTTTCCTCGCGGTAGGCCGGCAGCAGCCACCATGCCAGCAAAGGAAGCGGCAGCAGTGCCAGCAGCCAGGGGTATTCAAGCTGGTACATGGCCTTCGATCCAGTGGCCCGCGGCCGCCAGCAGAACCTCGCCGTCATGGCGCGAGATGCGGCCCAGGGACTCGGCACCGTGGTACTGCATGTCGCGCAGCAGCGGCGCCAGGACCTGCGCGCCATGCCCGCCATGATGGCCGGCGTGCGCAATCACGAAATCCACCCAGCGGGCGCCGTTGATGCTGGCCACCTGCTCGCGCGGCCAGGCCGCCAGGGCGCAGCGCTTGATCAATGCCGCCAGGGCCGCGAGCACCGCCGCACGCGCCCGCGCATCGTCGGTGGCCCATTGCACCTGCAGGCGCTTCAGCTCGGCCATCGCATCGCGCCGGTAGCGGTTGCGCAGGTAGCGCCGCCAGGCGCGCCAGGCCAGCACCAGTGCTCCCAGCAGCAGCACGGCGCCCAGCACCTCCCAGCCCGGCGTCCGCGGCATCCACGGCACCGGCGGCGGCTGCACCACGTCGGCCAGCTGGGCCAGCGACGCATCGGGCGCGGCGCTGCTGCGCACCAGTGCGTCGGTCATCGCCCGCCTCCGCCCCGGCGTGAAAGAGCCGTATCCTGGCCGAGCAGGCGGCGCAGTTGCGGCGCGCTTTCCTCGGCGGCGGACAGGGGCAGCACCGGCACGCCGATGAGGTGCCGCCACTCGAAGAGCTCGCGGCTGCGCGCATCCACGAAGCTCGCGATGCCCCGGCGCACCGCGTCATGGCCCAGGCCCAGCTCCACCTGCAGCTCGCCATCGCTCACCACCAGGTCGCCGGCGGGTGGCAGCTCGCTCATGAAGGGGTCGTGCACCACCACGGCGAGCAGGTCGGCGCGCACGGCAATGCGGGTCAGCAGGTCGCGCGTCATGGCGTCGTGCCCGTCGAAGTCGCTGATGACCACCACCAGGAAATCGTGATGCGCCAGGCGCGCCGCGCGCAGCAGCGCCTGGTTGAGCTGCGCGCCGCCGCGCTGCGCCGGTGCGTCGGCGCGCAGCAGGCGATTGCGCCGCGCCACCTCGCCCAGCAACTGCAGCACCGCCTCGCGGCTGCGCTGCGGACGCTGCTCGCTGAAGTCCTCGTCGCCAAAGACCAGACCGCCCACGCGGTCGCCATCCATCAGCACGCGCCAGGCGACCAGCGCCGCAGCCTCGGCCGCGCTCACCGACTTCATCGCGCGGCGCGTGCCGAAGAACATGTTCATGCGCTGGTCGACCAGAAGCAGCACCGGCCTGTCCTTCTCTTCGGAGAACACTCGCACATGGGGCTGGCCGGTGCGGGCCGTCACGCGCCAGTCCATGCTGCGGATGTCGTCGCCCGGCAGGTAGGGACGCAGCTCCTCGAATTCGAGCCCGCGCCCGCGCACCTTGGAGGCATGGCGGCCAGCCAGCACGCTGTGCACCGGCTGGCGCGGCAGGAAGTGGAAGTCGCGCGCCGCAGATTCCAGCGCCGCGAGATCGGCGGCGTCGACGTAGACACCCGGGCGCGTGGCCGTGGCGGCGGGCGCTGCCATGGGGGCCGAACGCGCCCGGCTCGCGAGGTGCAGACGCGTGGGCCAAGGCATGACGCGCAGTCCTTCCTGCTCAGGCCACCGCGACCTTCTGGACGAGACGATCGATCACGGCGTTGGCGTCGATGCGCGCCGCGTGCGCTTCGTACGAGAGGATCAGGCGATGGCGAAACACCTCGTGCACGATCGCCTGCACGTCTTCCGGCGAGACGTAGTCGCGCCCCTGCAGCCAGGCGTGGGCGCGCGCCACCTTGTCCAGCCCGATCGATCCGCGCGGGCTCACGCCCACCTGGATCCACTGCGCCAGTTCCTTGTCGATGCCGGAGGCATCGCGCGTGGCGGCCACCAGTGCCACGATGTACTGCTCGACCGCCTCGCTGACCTGCACGGCATGGACCTCGGCGCGGGCGGCAAAGATGACCTCGGGCGCCAGCCGCGCATCGGCGGATGCCGCGCCGCCCGCGGGCCCTGACTGCTCCTCCTCGGCACGCGCCAGCCGCACGATCTGCCCTTCGGCGCCGGCCTCGGGGTAACCCACGCTCACGTGCATTAGGAAGCGGTCCATCTGCGCCTCGGGCAAGGGATAGGTGCCCTCCTGCTCGATCGGGTTCTGCGTGGCCATCACCAGGAAGAGCGGCGGCAGCGCATGGGTGGCGGCGCCGACGGTGACCTGCCGCTCTTCCATCGCCTCCAGCAGGGCCGCCTGCACCTTGGCCGGCGAGCGGTTCACCTCGTCGGCCAGGATCAGGTTGGCGAACAGCGGCCCGGGCTGGAAGCGGAACTCGCCCTTTCCGCCTTGGCTGAAATAGATCTCCGAGCCGGTGATGTCGGCCGGCAGCAAATCGGGCGTGAACTGGATGCGCGAGAGCTTTGCTTGAAGGTGCCGCGCCAGGCTCTTGATGGCGCGCGTCTTGGCCAGGCCGGGCAGGCCTTCGACCAGCAGGTGGCCATCGGCCAGCAGGCCGAGCAGCAGGCGCTCGATCATTCGCTCCTGCCCGACGATGGACTCTCCCATCTGCGATTTCAAGCGGAGGATGTCGTCGCGTGCGGTCATGAACTCGAGCTCCTCGAAATGGGAAGTCAGCGCGGCGCGCCGCCGCCGGTGAACCAGCGGTAGTAGGGGTTGGCCGGGTCGGCCTGCATCACTTCGCGCATGTCGCGTGCCCAGCCCGCGCGGTCGCCTTCGTAGGCATGGAGCCCTGCGCTGTAGAAGCGGTAGAGCTGCTGGCGCTCGCGCGTGACCTGGGCCGCGAACTCGGCGCTGGCGCCTTGCAGCGGCGGCTCGCCGCGCATGTCGAGCAGGCTGGAGAGCACGCGCGGAAAGTCTTCGCGCCGCACCCAGTCGGCGTATTCGATGCGGGGCCGGTCGTCCGTGACCGCGGGTGCGTCGCCCGCATAGCGGGCCAGCATCGCGCGGTCGCCCACCCAGGTGGCCAGCAGGGCGGCCGGCGTCGCGACGCCCACCTCGCCCAGGTCCGCCGCCACCGTGGGCTGCGCGAAGCGCTCGGCGATGCGCTTCGCATCCAGCACGATGGGCTGCATCGAGCCCACCAGCATCATCTCGTGCAGCTCGGTGGTCCAGAGCGTGGCATGCGGAAAGACGTCGATGAAGCTTTTCACCAGCGAGCGCGTGTCCTCGTCGTTCTGCGTCGGCAGCGGCAGCCATTGCGCCACCAGCCCGCCCTCGCGCAGGCGGCTGGCCGCCAGGCGGTAGAAGTCGCTGGAATAGAGATTCACCACGCCCGCTGCCGAGGGCGGCGGCGGCTCCAGGGTGATGAGGTCGTAGTGCTGGCTGCTGCGCAGCAGCTCGCGCCGGCCGTCGCGCACCCGGATGTCCATGCGCTTGTCTGCCACCACGTCATGGTTGCCGCGAAACTGCGGCGCGGCGCGCACCACCGCCGGCAACAACTCCGCCGCCGCCCGCTCCTTGAGCGCGGGATAGGCCAGCAAGGCACCGCCGGTGATGCCGGTGCCCAGGCCGATGACCAGCGCCGACTGCGGCTCGCCGCCATGAACGATCAAGGGCAGCAGCGCCTGCAGCCGCATGTAGCGCAGCGAAGTCATCGCATCGCCCGAGTTCGAGATGCCCTGGATGTAGAGGCGCTTGAAACGGTTCTGCCCCATGCGTTGCTCGAGCACGGCCACAGTGCCGCCACGGCTTTCCTCGTAGAACACGAGTTCGCCACCACGCGTCTTGCCCAGCAGCCGGGCCAGCAGCTCGGGGGGTGCCAGCGCGGCGCCGGCGAGCATGAACCCGGCCAGGGCCGCAACGCTCCAGCGCGCCAATGGGCGGATGCCCGGACCTGCCAGCACAGCCACGAGGCCGACTGCGCAGGCGGCCACTGCCAGCACAGCCATCGCCCGCACCAGGCCCAGGAGCGGCACCAGCACGAAGCCCGCGAGCATCGTGCCGGCGATGCCGCCCACGGTGTTCAGCGCCACCACGGCGCCCACATCGCGCCCCACCCGCTGCTCGTCGACCGCCAACCGCAGCGCGATGGGAAAGGCCGCACCCAAGAGCAGCGTCGGCACGAACACGATGCACAGCGCCGCCAGCGCGAAGCGCGCGCACATGGACGCCAGCAGGCTGCCGCTGGCCTCAAGAACCCAACGCGCCGCCAGCGCCTGCCATTGCACGAGCCAGTCGCCCAGCACGACGATCTCGAGCAGCGCCACCGCGCCGGCCGCGCTGATCAGCCAGGCAAAGGCGCCCCAGGGATCGCGCAGCCCGTCTGCGCGCCGCGCGATCCATGCGCTGCCCAGCACCAGGCCCAGCAGGTAGCTGGCCAGCACGATGGCAAAGGCGAAGCTGCGGGTGCTGATGAACTGCACGATGGACTGCGACCAGACCACCTCGTAGCCGAGCGCGATGCCGCCCGCGATGGCGTAGAGCACCAGGGCCAGGCAGGCATGGCCACTTCGGGACGGCACCGGCAATGCTGCTGGCGAAGCCGCGGCTTCTGCCTTCGCACCACGAGCCAGCAACAACGCACCTGCGGCCGCCAGCAGATTGAGCAACGCGGCCGCCAGCGCACTGCCGTGAATGCCCAGCGCAGGAATCAACCAGAAGGCCGCGAGCAGCGTGCCCACGATGGCACCGCAGGTGTTGGCCGCATAGAGCCGGCCGCCCGCCTTGCCGAGTTGGCCGGAGACAGGCCGTAGGGCACGCATCAACACCGGCAGGGTGCCGCCCATCAGCGCGGCCGGAATGCCGACCAGCGCAAAAGGAAGCAACCAGGCCAGCGGGCCGACATGCCCTTCGAGCAAAGCAAAGGGCCGGGCAGCAACAGCGAGGCCCAGCGTGGCAGCCACGCCCAGAAGCGCGACCGCCAGTTCGAGCACGGCATAGAGGCGCAAGGGCCGCGTGCTGCGGTCGGCCAGCCCCCCGAAGGCCCAGCCACCCAGCGCCAGCCCGCCAAAGAAGGCACTGACTCCCACGGTCACCGCGTACACATCCACGCCCACCACCAGCGAGAGCTGCTTGATCCACAGCACCTGGTAGATGAGCGCGGCCGCACCGGAGGCGAAGAGCAGCAGCGCCGGCCACGCCATGCGCAATGCCAGCGCCGCGGCGCCGCGAGCCGCAGCGCCGCCAGTCTGGGCCGCTGCCTTGTTGCGCAGCGTCACGCCCTGCACTCAGTTCACCGTCACTTCTTCTGCTGTGCCGACTGGCGCTGCTTCATGACCGCTTCGATCCTCTGATCCACGCTCTTGCGCACCTGATCGACGCTGAAGCTGGCCGGCTTCTGGCTCGGGGGATAGGCCACGAAGGTCTCGAGGAAGGCGGCGGCCTTCATCGTGGCAATGCCTGGCAGGTAGGCATTCTTGGTGATCCAGTCGTAGTACTGGTCCGAGACGATATCTGCGCGCTCGTAGGGGTCCATGCGAAGGTTGAAGGTCTTCGGGAAGCGCAGGCAGGTCAGAGGATTCGACCAGACCTGCATGCCGCCCGGAATCCGCTGCTCGCAAAAGACGGTCTTCCAGTCGCCAAGGCGCATGGCGACCAGTTCGCCATCGTCATCGAAGTAGTAGAACTCGTTGCGTGCGCCCTTGGGCTGCTGGCCGGTGAGGTAGGGCAACTGGTTGTAGCCGTCCAGGTGCACCTTGAAGCTGGTGCTGCCCGCCTTGGGTGCCCAGCCCTTGAGCAGGCGGTCCTTCACGCCGGTGTCGCCGGCCGCGGCCAGGAGGGTCGGGAACCAGTCGAGCCCCGAGAACATCTCGTTGGACACTTCGCCCGGCTTGATCTTGCCCGGCCATCGCACCATGGCCGGCACGCGGAAGGCGCCTTCCCAGTTGGTGTCCTTCTCGCTGCGGAAGGGCGTGGTTGCCGCGTCGGGCCAGGAGAACTGGTTGGGCCCGTTGTCGGTGGTGTAGATGACGATGGTGTTGTCGGCAATCTTCAGGTCGTCCACCGCCTTGAGCAGCTTGCCGACGTCCTGGTCGTGCTCCCACATGCCGTCGCCGTACTCGTTGCCCGGCATGCCGCTCTTGCCGCGGTATTCGGGCCGCACATGGGTGAACAGGTGCATGCGCGTCGTGTTCATCCAGGTGAAGAAGGGCTTGCCCGCCTTCACCTGCTTTTGCATGAACTCGATGGCCGCCGCGGTGGTCTCGTCGTCGATGGTCTCCATGCGCTTGGTCGTCAACGCGCCGGTGTCGTTGATCTTGCCGTCGGCGAACGAATGGATGACGCCGCGCGGCGAGGCAGCCTTGACGAAGGGATCGTTCTTGTCCTTGGGCCAGTAGTCGCGCTGCGGCTCTTCCTCGGCGTTGAGGTGATAGAGGTTGCCGAAGAACTCATCGAAGCCGTGGGCGGTCGGCAGGTACTCGTCCCGGTCCCCCAGGTGGTTCTTGCCGAACTGGCCGGTGGCGTAACCCTGCGCCTTCAGCGCCTGGGCAATGGTGATGTCACCCTTCTGCAGGCCCACCGGCGCGCCCGGCACACCCACCTTCGACAACCCGGTGCGCAGCGGTGTCTGGCCGGTGATGAAGGACGAGCGACCCGCGGTGCAGCTGTTCTCGGCGTAGTAGTCCGTGAACATCATGCCTTCCTTGGCGAGGCGGTCGATGTTGGGCGTCCTGTAACCCATCACGCCCATGGAGTAGGCGCTGATGTTGGTCTGCCCGATGTCATCGCCGAAGATCACCAGGATGTTCGGCTTGGCCGCCTGCGTCTGGCCCTGGGCCTGTGGCTTGGGCTGGGCCTGGGCAGCGGCGTTCGTCGTCACCGCCAACGCTGCACCCAGCAACATGGCGGCCGCGAGCGTCCCGCGTCCAAGTCGCTTCAGGTTCGAGAGAGAAAACTGCATCAATTCGCTCCTTTTGGTTCGGGGAAGATTTGCTTCCAGTCTTTTTTCATGCTGACGACAACCCATTTCTTCTGGATCGCCTCATCGAGGGCCTTGTCGAGCTTGCCGAAGTGGGAAGTGCGGTCGTAGGCGAACTCGCGCGCCGCATCGTCGTGATGCACGATGAGAGCCAGGCGCCGGCCCGGCCCAGCCATCGTGTACTGCAGCATCTGCAGATCTCCGTCGGAGTTGCCGAAGGCCAGGATGGGCCGCTGCCCGATGTGCATGTAGATGCCCACTGGCTTGCCGGGCCCGTCGTTCAGGAAATACATGCTGGGCTCGCGCATCAGGTTGGTGCTCGCCGCTTCGTACTTGATGCCCTGGGTGGAGCCAATTACCTGGTCGGGCGGGATGCCATAGACCGCCTGGGTCCAGGGACGCATCACTTCCAGGGTGCCGCCCGAGACGATGAAGGTCTTGAAACCCTTGGAACGCAGGTAGGCCAGCAGTTCGAGTTGCGGCTTGTAGACGGTCTCGGTGTAGGGGCGCTTCAGGGTCGGGTGGCGCGCGGTGGCCATCCACTGGCGCACCGTCTTGTCGTAGTCCTCCACCGACATGCCGGCGTTGGCCTGCGCCAGAAGCGCGAGCAGCGGCCGCTCGCCCTGGGCCAAGGCAGCGCGCAGGTCATTGGCGGCCAGCGCCTTGTAGACCGGGTTGTTCGCCCACTCGGGATGGCGCGGCGCCGCCGCCTTGACCTGGTCGATCATGAAGGCGAACTGGGTGTACATGGGCTGCTCGACCCACAGCGTGCCGTCGTTGTCGAAGGTGGCGATGCGCTGCGCCGGCGGCACATGGTTGGGCGAGCCGTCGCGCGTCACGTCCTCGACGAAGCTGAGGATGGCCTGTCGCGCCGGGCCATCGGCCCAGGAGGGCAAGGGATCGGTGCCGGCCGTGCTGGCACAGCCCGCGACGGTGAAGGCCACGAAGCCGGCGAACAGCCAGCGGGTGACCCGACCCAGCCACGAACCGCTCGAATGAAAAGTATTCGCCATCGCCAATCCGTGCTCCTGTTGGATTTGGCTCCCTGCGTGCCCTCGCGCCTTGCTCCGTTCGTAGCGTCGCATTAAACCCGGGTCGCGCTGAGCGTATCCACCCTTCCTGACGTTCGCAACCTATGTTCTGTAGGACATGGGCTACAAGAGCTTCGTTCGCTCGGCTGATCCCCCGACCCTTCGTCCAGCTTGCGCTCATGATCGCGCCCTATTCCAGCACCCCCAGGTCCACCACCTCGAAGGCCCACAAGCCCAGCAGTACGTGTGACACCGACACGCCGATGAGCCCGCTCTGGCGGGAATACAACCAGCCCCAGAAGAGACCCGCCACGAAGGCGATCACGGCCAGCCCCGGCGACACGTACAGGTGCGCGGCCGAGAAGATGATGTTGGCGCCGACGATGGCCAGCCAGGTGCGCCAACGTCCGGTCAGGAAATGCGACAGCGGGCCCTGCACGCCACCGCGATAGATCAGTTCCTGGAACGGCGCGAACACCACGTAGGCCACCGCCAGCCAGGGGTTGAACGCGCTGGCGGGCAGCCCGGGTGGCGGCGAGAACATCTGGAACACCGGCAGGCCGTGCATGGCCGGCACCCACGCGATCAGCGCGAGCTTGATCAGCACCGCGCCGGCCATCAGCGGCAACGTGAAGAGCAGAGCCTCGCGCACATCACGGCCTGCGTTTTGGGTCGTCAGGCCGAAGAAGCGCGCCGGATAACCCGACACCCGCACGAACACGAACATGATCGCGCAGCAGACAAAGATCGCCGGCACGGTGATGAACTCGCTGCGCCCGAACGTCTCCTTGACCGTGATGGCCGTGCCAAGCACCCAGGTGTAGAGGGTGTAGGCCAGCATCAGCAGCAGCGTGAACCGGCCCATCACGGCGCGCGTGCGCTCTTCGGCCAGCACGCGGTCTGCAGCGGCGGCTGCGTTGGCGCTGCTGACGCGCAGGCGTTCGGCCACCAGGGCGCCGATGTCCATCAGCACCGGCACCAGCGATGGCCGCGATTCGGCCAGGAGAACGATGTCGGACAGCGGCAGCAACAGGCTGCGCACCGGCCCCTCGGCGCGCACCGTGGCCGAGCGCGGCACGAGGTCGAACAGGGCCATCTCGCCAATCGAGTCGCCCGGCCCCACGCGGTTGATGACATGCTCGCCGCCGTTGGCGCCGCGCTTGATCACCTGCGCCTGGCCATGCTCGACAATGAGCAGTTCCTGCGGCGTGTCGCCTTCGCGCACGAGGTCGCTGCCATCGGCATGTTCGACCCAGCGGGTGCCGGCTGCCAGGGCCGCCAGGTCGGCCGCGCCGCAACGCCGGAAGATGGGGCAGCGGCCCAGCAGGGCCTTGGCTGCAGCCACGGCGACGTCTCCTTCAGGCTGAACGGGGTTCATGTTCAAAGGCTTGGGGCATATGGGCGGCGAGTGTAGGACCGGACGCGTGCGTGCCCTATGCTCGCGCCCCATGGCCGCCCGCACCATCTTCAACACGCCCGTCCTGGAGCCTGTGCTGCGATCGGTGTCGCGCGGCGTGCTGCGCCTGCTCGGCTGGCACGCGGAGGGTGAGTTGTCGCCACGCGCGGCGCGCTGCGTGGTCATCGCGGCGCCGCACACGAGCAACTGGGATTTCCCGTTCACGCTGCTGGCAGCCTTTGCCCTGGGCATGCACATCCGCTGGCTGGGCAAGGCCTCGCTTTTCCGTGCGCCCTTCGGCGGGGTGATGCGCTGGCTCGGCGGCATCGCGGTGCATCGGGAGCGCGCCAACAACCTTGTCGCGGCGTCGGTGCTGGCGTTGAAGACGGCGCCCGGCCCGCTGCAACTGGTCGTGTCGCCTGAAGGGACGCGCAGCCGCACCACGCAATGGAAGACCGGGTTTCACCACATCGCGCGCGACGCCGGGCTGCCTATCCAGTTGTCGTATCTGGACTGGGGTGGCCGGCGCTGCGGGCTGGGGCCGCTGGTCGAGCCGGGGGAGGACGTGGATGCGGACATTGCCAGCATCCGGGCTTTCTATGCGCCGTTTCGTGGTCGCAACGAGGATCAGTTTGATGCGGGCTGAGCGCCTCGCACCGCTCTAAGCGCGACTGGGCCGGAAGAGGATGCGCCCCAGCCGCTGGAACCAGCGAAGTCGTTCGGTGCCCCTGCCAATGGCGATCTCTCGAAAGATGGCGCGTTGCTCTTCCAAGGCAGCGTCCAGTTCGCGCAGATTGCGCTCGTTGCACGCCCAGATTCCGGAAACGACGACAAGCCCCAACTGCACAGGTGTGACCTGGATGTTCATCGCACCGATGCGCTCGAGCGCAGCGACGCGCGCGGCTGCCTGGAGGGCCGGATCTCCAAGGGCAGGCATTGGCCGCGAGGACGCGAAGCTGATCAGTTGAACCTGCGGATGGAAGCGAACGACATGGGCGCACGCCTCATAGAACAGCATGGCGCCAACGTTGCGCGGCTCATCCCGGACGACTGCAGTTGGAGCGAAGCTTCCGAAGTGCACCTCTGTGCCGCCATTGCGCAGGTGCACAGGATCGACCCGGCCGAGGTACACATGGCCAGTGAACATCAGCATGGGTTCGCCAAGCTCATAAGCGACGCCGCCCGGCCCGGCAATCTGGATGCCCTGAGATTCCATGGAGACGTCTGGGACTGTTGGAGTGCAGGCCCGACGTTACCGCACCCTAGAACAAGCTCCCCTGCCCCGCCGCGCCGGGAGGCCGAAACGCCTCGAGGTCCATCGCGATGCGCTCGCGGTTGTAGCCCAGGCGCTGCGTCGCCTTCTGGAAGCGCTGCGCGATCAGATCGGCCCACAGGCCGGTGCCCTTCATGCGGGTGGCGAAGTCGCTGTCGTAATCCTTGCCGCCACGCATGTCGTGGATGCGGGCCATGATTCGATCGGCGCGCTGCGGGTAGTGCACCTCCAGCCACTGCTTGAAGAGGGGCGCCACCTCCCAGGGCAGGCGCACGATGTTGTAGAAGGCGCTGCGCGCGCCAGCCTGCCAGGCGGCTTCCAGCACCTGCTCCATGTCTTCGGTGACGAAGGGGATCTGCGGCGATACGCTCACGCCCACCGGCACCCCGGCGTCGGCCAGAGCACGGATGGTGCGCAGCCGCCGATGCGGCGCGGCGGCGCGCGGCTCCAGCCGGCGAGCCACCTGGCCATCGAGCGTGGTGATGGTCACGTAGACGGCGGCCAGCCGAGCCGCGGCCATCGGCGCGATCAGGTCCAGGTCATGTTCCACCGCGCTCGACTTGGTGACCAGGGCGAATGGATGGCGGCATTCGCTGAGCACCTCGATCACCGATCGCGTGAGGCGCAGCTCGCGCTCGATCGGCTGGTAGCAGTCGGTCGCGGTGCCGATGGCAATCTGGCTCGGGCGATAGTTCTTCCTGCCCAGTTCGGCGCGCAGCACCTGCGCCACGTTGCGCTTGGCGATCAGCTTGGTCTCGAAGTCCAGCCCGGGGGAGAGGTTGAGATAGCTGTGGGTGGGCCGGGCGAAGCAGTAGATGCAGCCGTGCTCGCAGCCGCGGTAGGGGTTGAGCGAACGGTCGAAGGGCACGTCGGGCGAGTCGTTGCCGCCCAGCACCGACTTCACGTCCTCGAAGCGCACCTCGGTCTGCAGCGGCGGGGGCGGCTCATCGTTGTCCAGCGTGCCCCAGCCGTCGTCGTAGGCGCTGCGGCTGTCCTTCTTGAAGCGATGGGCCAGGCGCGTGGCCGCGCCGCGGCCCTTGATGGCGTGCAGGGGGATGAAGGCGTCGGGCATGGCAGGCCTCGTAATACTGTATGAACATAAGGGGTGTCCACTTAGCTCCAGAAGGTTCACAATCACTGGATGGACATCCAGATATTAGCGCCACAGGCCGGGAAGGACTACCCCCGCAACTGGAACGAATTTCTCGACTGGTTCGCCACCGAGGAGGCCTGTTTGGCCTACCTGGAACGGCTGCGCTGGCCGGACGGCTTTGTCTGTCCGGCCTGCGGGGTGGTGGGCGAGCCGTACCGCTCAAGCCGCGCGCGACTGATGTGTCGCGCCTGCGCGCACCAGGGCTCGGTGACCGCCGGGACCATCTTCGACAAGACTCGCACCCCGCTGCGGGTGTGGCTGGCGGGCGCCTGGTATGTGACCAATCAGAAGCTGGGGGTCAGTGCCCTGGGGCTGAAGCGGGTGCTCGGCCTGGGCAGCTACGAGACGGCCTGGACGATGCTGCATCGCTTTCGCCGGGCGATGGTGCGACCCGAGCGCGAACTCCTCCAGGGCGAGGTGGAGGTCGACGAGACCTACCTGGCCATCTCGGACCGCGACCAGCCAACGTCCAGCGAGGGGCGCAAGAACAAGACGAGCAAGATCCTCGTGGCCATCGCCGTGGAGCTCCACCAGCCCAAGGGTTTCGGGCGGATCCGGCTGCGCCGCATCGACAACGACTCCGACGCCTGCGTGGTGCCGTTCGTGCAGGAGAGCATCGAGCCCGGCGCACGGGTGCGCACCGATGGCTCGGCGGCCTACCGCTCGCTGAGCAAGCTCGGCTTCGAGCACACGCGTCAAGTCATGCTGGGTGCCGAGTCCCCCGCCCATGTCACCATGCCGGGCGTGCACCGGGTCGCCTCCCTGATCAAGCGCTGGATCCTGGGCACCCATCACGGCTCGGTCCAGCCCGAGCACCTGGACGCCTACCTGGACGAGTTCGTCTTTCGCTTCAATCGCCGCACCTCCGCTTCGCGCGGCATGCTGTTTTATCGGCTGATGCGGCAGGCCGTCGTGACCGCGCCGGTGACCTACCAGAGCGTCATCAAGGGCGGCTTGCCTTCCGCTTCTCGGAAGGCGTAGCATTCACTGGATATACATCCAGCATTCAAAATTCGCTGGAGCTAAGTGGA
>DATILH010000223.1:0-6252 GCA_035476655.1 Variovorax sp. | reverse complement strand
CGTGTAGGCGTGGCTCAGGTCGGCCGGCAGCACGTCGTCGCCGAGCGACTTCAGCGCCGCGCCGCGCAGCAGCTTGCCCTTGTTGAAGCGGCCCTCGGGATCGACGCGCTGCTTGTAGTCGGCAAACGGCTGCAGCTCGTCGTCGGTGAGGAATTCGAGCTTGGTGATGCCGATGCCGTGCTCGCCCGAGATCACGCCGTTGAGCGAACGCGCCAGCGCCATGATGCGTTTGACCGCCGTGTGCGCGGCCTGCAGCATCTCGTAGTCGTCGCTGTTGACGGGGATGTTGGTGTGCACGTTGCCGTCGCCGGCGTGCATGTGCAGCGCCACCCAGACGCGGCCCTTGAGCACGCGCTTGTGGATGGCGTTCACCTCGCCCAGGATGGCCTGGAACGGCGCGCCGCCGAAGATCTGCTGCAGGGGCGCGCGGATCTGCGTCTTCCAGCTGGCGCGCAGGCTGTGGTCCTGCAGCTGCGGGAACAGCGTGTCGATCTGGTCGAGCCAACCCTTCCACAGCGCGCGCACCTCGCGCACCAGCGCCAGCGCCTGGCCCACGCGGTCTTCGAGCAGCTCGGCCGAGGGGATCTCGTTGGCGTCGTCCTGCTTGCCCAGCGGCAGGTTGCCGCGCAGGAAGAAGGCCTCGAACTCGTCCACCAGCTTGAGCTTGTTGGCCAGCGACAGCTCGATGTTGATGCGCTCGATGCCCTCGGTGTATTCGCCCATCCGCGGCAGCGGAATCACCACGTCTTCGTTGATCTTGAAGGCGTTGGTGTGCTTGCTGATGGCGGCCGTGCGCTTGCGGTCCAGCCAGAATTTCTTGCGCGCCTCGGGGCTGATCGCGGTAAAGCCTTCGCCGCTGCGCGAGTTGGCAATGCGCACCACCTCGGAGGCGGCGCGCGCCACGGCGTCGGCGTCGTCGCCGGCAATGTCACCCACCAGCACCATCTTGGGCAGCACGGCGCGCTTGGCCTTGGTGGCGTAGCCCACCGCCTTGAGGTAGCGATCGTCCAGGTGTTCGAGACCGGCCAGCACCGTGCCCGAGCGTTTCTGCTCGGCGAACATGAAGTCCTTGATCTCCACGATGCTGGGCACGGCGTCCTTGGGGTTGCCGAAGAATTCGAGGCAGACGGTGCGCGTGTGCGCCGGCATGCGGTGCACCACCCAGCGCGCGCTGGTGATCAGGCCGTCGCAGCCTTCCTTCTGGATGCCGGGCAGGCCCGAGAGAAACTTGTCGGTGACGTCCTTGCCCAGGCCTTCCTTGCGAAAGGTCTTGCCGGGGATCTCCAGGCGCTCGGTGCGCAGCGGTTTGGTCCAGTCGACCTTGCGCGAGTCGCCGCTGAAGTAGCGGCACTCGAAGGTCGCGACCTCGGCGTCATGGATCTTGCCCATGTTGTGGTCCAGACGCGTGACTTCCAGCCACTGGGCCTGCGGGGTCACCATGCGCCAGGACACCAGGTTGTCCAGCGCCGTGCCCCAGAGCACGGCCTTCTTGCCGCCGGCGTTCATGGCGACGTTGCCGCCGATGCACGAAGCCTCGGCCGACGTCGGGTCGACCGCGAAGACATAGCCGCCGCGCTCGGCCGCGTCGGCCACCCGCTGCGTCACCACGCCGGCTTCGGTCCAGACCGTGGCCACCGGCTGGTCATGCCCCGGAATGGCCACGAGCTCGACCTCGGTCATGGCTTCGAGCTTCTCGGTGTTGATGACCGCGCTCTTCCAGGTCAGCGGGATCGCGCCGCCGGTGTAGCCCGTGCCGCCCCCACGGGGAATGATGGTCAGGCCCAGCTCGATACAGCCGGCCACAAGGCCCGCCATCTCGGCCTCGGTGTCGGGCGTGAGGACGACGAACGGGTATTCGACGCGCCAGTCGGTGGCGTCGGTGACGTGCGACACGCGCGACAGGCCATCGAACTTGATGTTGTCCTTGGCGGTCAGGCGGCCCAGCACGCGCTGGGTGCGACGGCGCAGGTCGGCCGCCGCGGCAAAACTGGCGCCGAAGGCTTCGACCGCGCGGCTCGCCGCCTGGAGCAGCTCGCCCACCAGCGCGTCGCGCGCGCCGTCGGTGGCGGGCGTGCGGCGCCGCTCCACCTCGCCGAGGCGATGGTGCAGCGCGTCGACCAGCAGCTTGCGCCGCTTGGGGTTGTCCAGCAGGTCGTCCTGCAGGTAAGGGTTGCGCTGGACCACCCAGATGTCGCCGAGCACCTCATACAGCATGCGGGCCGAGCGGCCGGTGTGGCGCTCCTGGCGCAGGTGGCTGAGGACTTCCCAGGCGCGCGCGCCGAGCAGGCGGATGACGATCTCGCGGTCGGAGAACGAGGTGTAGTTGTACGGAATCTCGCGCAGGCGCGGGGCCTGCTCGTCCGAGGCCGCCAGGAGGTGATTGAGCGTGGTGGGAGCGTTCATCGCATTCGGGCTGATCAGCCGAAAAAGATGTTGACGCGGCTGAGGAGCGATGGTACCGCAGCTGGCCACCGCGGCTCCGGCTTCGCCGGGGCCGCATTTGCGGCGGCGTTCGGGTTAAAGCCAGTGTCACAAATCGTCTTTATGGTGCTACCGTCCTGTTCAGGAGACTAACGACATGAAAACATTGAAGAAAGTGGGCGGCGCCCTTGCCGCCGGCGTGTTCGCAGCCCTCGTCGCCGTGCCCGCCCAGGCGCAGACCGACATCCAGTGGTGGCACTCCATGACCGCCGTGAACAACGAGTGGGTCAACGACCTGGCCAAGCAGTTCAACGAGAGCCAGAAAGACTTCCGGGTCATCCCGACCTACAAGGGCAGCTACGACGAGTCCATGACGGCGTCCATCGCCGCCTTCCGCGCCGGCAACGCGCCGCACATCCTGCAGGTGTTCGAGGTGGGCACCGCCACCATGATGGCCAGCAAGGGCGCCATCGTGCCCGTGGGCAAGGTCATGAAGGACGCGGGCGAGAAGTTCGAGCCCAGCGCCTACATCTCCGCCGTGGCCGGCTACTACACCGCGCCCAACGGCCAGATGCTGAGCTTCCCGCTCAACAGCTCGACCACGGTCTTCTACTTCAACAAGGACGCCTTCAAAGCCGCCGGCCTGCCCACCGACAAGGCGCCCGCCACTTGGCCCGAGGTAACCCTGGCCGCCGCCAAGCTCAAGGCTTCGGGCCACAAGTGCCCGTTCACCACGGCCTGGCAGGGCTGGACCCAGCTGGAGAGTTTCTCGGCCTGGCACAACGTCGAATTCGCGAGCAAGAGCAACGGCCTGGCCGGGCTGGACGCGCGCATGAAGATCAATTCGCCGCTGCATGTGCGCCACATCGAGAACCTGGGCAACATGGCCAAGCAGGGCCTCTTTGTCTACAAGGGCCGCGGCAACGTGCCCGAGGCGAGCTTCGTCTCCGGCGAGTGCGCCATGATCAACACCTCGTCCGGCTTCTACGGCAACGTGGCCAAGAACGCCAAGTTCTCCTATGGCCTGGCGCCCCTGCCCTACTACCCCGACGTGCCCGGCGCGCCCCAGAACACCGTCATCGGCGGCGCCAGCCTGTGGGTGATGTCCGGCAAGAAGCCCGATGAATACAAGGGCGTGGCCAAGTTCTTCAGCTTCATCTCGCGCCCCGAAGTGCAGTCGGCCAGCCATAAGCGCACCGGCTACCTGCCCATCACCACGGCTTCCTACAAGCTGACCGAAGACTCGGGCTTCTACAAGCAGAACCCCGGCACCGACGTCGCCGTGACGCAGATGATCCGCAAGGTCACCGACAAGAGCCGTGGCATCCGCCTGGGCAACTACGTGCAGATCCGCGCCATCGAGGACGAAGAGCTCGAACAGGTCTGGGGCGGCAAGAAGACCGCCAAGGAAGCGCTGGACTCCATAGTCAAGCGCGGCAACGAACAGCTCGAACGCTTCGAGAAGGCCAACAAGGGCTGATTGTCCCGGCGCGCGGCGGCAGCCGCGCGACAAGCACGACCACATGGAAAAGCGAGTCTTCTTCCGCTCACGTGCCCTGCCCTGGCTGCTGCTGGCGCCGCAGATGGCCGTCATCCTGGTCTTCTTCTTCTGGCCCGCCGCGCAGGCGCTGCTGCAGTCATTGCAGCAGCAGGACGCCTTCGGCACCTCGGTGGTGTTTGTCGGGCTGGACAATTTCCGGCAGTTGTGGAACGACCCCAGCTACGTCGAATCCTTCAAGACCACGGCCTTTTTCTCGGTGCTGGTAGCGGGCATCGGCATCAGCCTGGCGCTGCTGCTGGCCGTGTTCACCGATCGCATCGTGCGCGGCGCGATGTTCTACAAGACCCTGCTGATCCTGCCCTACGCCGTGGCCCCGGCCGTGGCCGCGGTGCTGTGGGTCTTCATGTTTTCGCCCTCGCTGGGCGTCGTGGCCTACGCGCTGGGCAAGTTCGGCTTCAACTGGAACCACCTGCTCGACTCGGGCCACGCCATGGCGCTGATCGTCATCGCCTCGGTCTGGAAGCAGATCTCCTACAACTTCCTGTTCTTCCTGGCGGGCCTGCAGTCCATCCCCAAATCGCTGATCGAGGCCGCGGCCATCGACGGCGCGGGGCCGTGGCGGCGCTTCTGGTCGGTGCAGTTTCCCCTGCTCTCGCCCACCACCTTCTTCCTGCTGGTGATCAACGTGGTGTACGCCTTCTTCGACACCTTCGCCATCGTTGACGCGGCCACCCAGGGCGGCCCCGGCAAGGACACGACCATCCTGGTCTACAAGGTGTACTACGACGGCTTCAAAGCCATGGACCTCGGCGGCTCGGCCGCTCAATCGGTGGTGCTGATGGTGATCGTGGTCGCGCTCACGGTGGTCCAGTTCCGTTACGTCGAAAAGAAGGTCCAGTACTAGATGCCCCTCAGGATCGTCCATGGTTGAAAAGCGCGGCTTACACGGGGTGCTGGCCCATGCCATCGTGCTGGTGGGCGTGTTGCTCGTGGCCTTTCCGATCTACCTGGCGCTGGTGGCCTCCACCCACACCGCGCAGGAGATCGTGCAGGCGCCCATGCCGCTGCTGCCCGGCAGCCACATGTGGGAGAGCTACCGTTCGGCGCTGTTCGGCCGCGAGACGGCTGCGGGCTCCAACGCCCCGGTCATCCGCATGATGTGGGTCAGCCTGGTGACGGCGCTGGTCATCTCGTTCGGCAAGATCACGATCTCGCTGCTGTCGGCGTTTGCCATCGTGTATTTCCGCTTTCCCTTTCGCAAGACCTGCTTCTGGGCGATCTTCATTACGCTGATGCTGCCGGTGGAAGTTCGCATCCTGCCCACCTACAAGGTGCTGTCGGACCTGAACCTGCTCAACACCTACGCCGGCCTCACGGTGCCCTTGATCGCCTCGGCCACCGCGACCTTCTTGTTCAGGCAGTTCTTTCTCACCGTGCCCGAGGAGCTGACCGAAGCCTCGCGCATGGACGGCGCCAGCCCCATGCGGTTTTTCTTCGACGTGCTGCTGCCGCTGTCCAAGACCTCGATGGCGGCGCTCTTCGTGATCCAGTTCATCTACGGCTGGAACCAGTACCTCTGGCCGTTGCTGGCCACCACCGGCGAAGACATGTACCCGGTGGTCGTGGGCATCAAGCGCATGATCGCCGGCGGCGACTCCGCCAACGAGTGGAACGTCGTCATGGCCACGGCCATCTTGGCGATGCTGCCGCCGGCCATCGTGGTGGTGGGCATGCAGAAGTGGTTCGTCAAGGGCCTGGTCGACACCGAAAAATAAGACACAGCACATGGCAGCGATCCAGCTGAAGAACATCGTCAAGCGCTATGGCGCCGGCAAGAACGCGCTGCAGGTGATCCACGGCGTGAACGCCGACGTCGCCGACCGCGAGTTCATCGTCATCGTCGGCCCCTCGGGCTGCGGCAAGTCGACCCTGCTGCGCATGGTCGCCGGCCTGGAGGAGATCACCAGCGGCGAGATCTCCATTGGCGGGCGGGTGGTCAACGAGCTGGAGCCGGCCGAGCGCGACATCGCCATGGTGTTCCAGAACTACGCGCTCTACCCGCACATGACGGTCTTCGACAACATGGCCTATGGCCTGAAGATCAAGAAGATGCCGGTCGCGGAAATCAAGACGCGCGTCGACAAGGCGGCGGCCATCCTGGAGCTGGGGCACCTGCTGCAGCGCAAGCCGCGCGAGCTCTCGGGCGGCCAGCGCCAGCGCGTGGCCATGGGCCGCGCCATCGTGCGCCAGCCGCAGGTGTTTCTCTTCGACGAGCCGCTCTCCAACCTGGACGCCAAGCTGCGCGCCCAGACCCGTCTTGAGATCCAGAA
>DATILH010000222.1:0-22357 GCA_035476655.1 Variovorax sp. | reverse complement strand
AGGGCCTGAAGGCCACCGACGTGCCGGTGGTGGCGTTCTCGGTCGGTGAAGAAGAGCTGCGCGGCGTCGACACCAAGCCGCTGGTGGGCCATCTGGCCGCCTGGAACTACTTCCAGTCGATCAAGGCACCGGCCAACGACGCCTGGACGAAGAAGTGGGCCACTTACGCCAAGACCAAGAACATCGCCGGCCACAAGGACAAGCCGCTCACCAACGACCCGATGGAAGCCACCTGGATCGGCATCCACATGTGGAAGCAAGCGGTGGAGAAGGCCAAGTCCACCGACACCGACAAGGTCATCGCCGCCATGGCCGGCCAGACCTTCACCGCGCCCTCGGGCATCGTCTCGAAGATGGACGAGAAGAACCACCACCTGCACAAGAGCGTGTTCATCGGCGAGATCAAGGCCGACGGCCAGTTCAGCGTGGTGTGGAAGACGCCCGGTCCGGTCAAGGCCAAGCCGTGGAGCCCGTACATCGAAGGCAACGACAAGAAGCCGGATCACCCGGCAGGAAAGTCGATGTAAGTCGACATGTGCAAGCGGCGCGCCACGGCGCGCCGCTTTGTTAGGGCATCTCTCTTTCCTTTCCCCGCATGCTTCTCAGAACCCTCCTGGCTGCCGGCCTGCTGTTCGCATCCGCCGCGCATGCGCTGACCGCCGATGAAGCCAAGGCCATTGCCTTGGGCGATACCGAGGCGCGTGTGGCGGCGCTGAATCAGGCCGTCGCCAACGCAGACGACAAGACCGCCGCCTTCATCCAGGCGATGCAGGACGATGCCGTCAAGTTCAAGGGAAGCCAAGTCTTCGTCATCAAGGACGACAAGGCCTTCGACCCCGTGACCGGCGCGCAGATCAAGCTGCCCGATGACGCCGAGGACGTGGTCAACAACAACCTGATGCGCGGCGCGTTGGACGCGGCGCAGGCTGCCTTGCAACTGACCAGCAAGGACGACGCGGTCCGTGCCGCGGCCGCCGCGGCCCTGTTCAAGGAACCGGATGAATCGCGCGTGCCGCTGGTCGAGAAAGCGCTGGCCGCTGAGACCAACCCCAGCATCAAGGCGCAGCTCGAACTGGTGCGCGCCGCCGGCCTCCTGACGAGCAGCGACAAGGCCAAGCGCCTGGAAGCTGCCAAGGAACTGGGGAGCAATCGCAACCCCGAGACCAAGCTGCTGCTCAACCAGCGCCTGGCCGACGAGACCGAGGCCGACGTGAAGGCCGCGATCAACGCCTCGATCCAGAACATCGACGCATCGCTGGTCTGGGGCGACCGCCTCAACGCCATCTTCAGCGGCATCAGCCTGGGCTCGGTGCTGCTGCTGGCGGCCCTGGGCCTGGCCATCACCTACGGGCTGATGGGCGTCATCAACATGGCGCACGGCGAGCTGATGATGATCGGCGCCTACGCCACCTACGTGATGCAGGGCATCTTCCAGAAGTACCTGCCGGCCTCGATGTTCGACTGGTACCTGGTGGCTGCGATCCCGGTCGCCTTCCTGGCCTCGGGCCTGGTCGGCGCCATTCTTGAACGCGGCGTGATCCGCTTCCTCTACGGCCGCCCGCTGGAGACCTTGCTGGCCACCTGGGGCATCAGCCTGATGCTTCAGCAATTGGTGCGCTCGCTCTTCGGCGCGCAGAACGTGGGCGTGGAGAACCCCTCCTGGATGAGCGGCGGCCTGCAAATGCTGTCGAACGTGACGCTGCCGTGGAACCGCATCGGCATCATCATCTTCGCCGGCCTGGTGCTCTTGTCCATGGGCTACCTGATCGGCCGCACGCGCCTGGGCCTGTTCGTGCGCGGCGTGACGCAGAACCGGCCGATCGCGTCGTGCATGGGCGTGAACACCGCGCGCATCGACACCTATGCCTTTGCGCTGGGCTCCGGCATCGCCGGGCTGGCCGGGTGCGCACTCTCGCAGATCGGCAACGTGGGCCCGGACCTCGGGCAGAGCTACATCGTCGACTCCTTCATGGTGGTGGTGATGGGCGGGGTTGGCCAGCTCGCCGGCACCGTGTATGCGGCGCTCGGCCTGGGCATCCTGAACAAGTTCATCGAAGGCTGGGCCGGTGCGGTGCTCGCGAAGATCGCGATCCTGGTCTTCATCATCATCTTCATCCAGAAGCGGCCCCAAGGAATCTTTGCCATCAAGGGCCGGAGCGCAGAAGCATGAGCCGCGTCGTACTTCCATCGAAGGGGCCGCTGCTCAGCGGCAAGGGCTGGACCACCTTCTTTGTTGCACTGATCGTGCTGTGCGCGCTGGCGCCGGTGCTCAACCTGTGGGTGCCCGCGGGCAGCGCCTTCCACATGAGCGACTACGCGGTGGCGCTGGTCGGCAAGATCATGTGCTATGCCATCTGCGCGCTGGCGATGGACCTGATCTGGGGCTACACCGGCATCCTCTCGCTGGGCCATGGCCTCTTTTTCGCGCTGGGCGGCTACATGATGGGCATGTACCTCATGCGCCAGATCGGCCGCGACGGCAACTACAAGAGCGACCTGCCGGACTTCATGGTGTTCCTGGACTGGAAGACGCTGCCCTGGCACTGGTCGCTGTCCGACAGCTTCATCGCCACCTTGATCCTGATCGTCGCGGTGCCGGGCCTCTTGGCCTTCGTGTTCGGATTCTTCGCCTTCCGCTCGCGCATCAAGGGCGTGTACTTCTCGATCATCACGCAGGCCATGACCTTCGCCGTGATGCTGCTCTTTTTCCGCAACGAGACGGGCTTTGGCGGCAACAACGGCTTCACCGATTTCAAGCGCATCCTGGGTATTCCGATCGCCACGCAGGAGATGCGCATGACGCTCTTCGTGCTGACGGCGCTGACCCTGTTCGCCTTCTTCCTCCTGGCCAAATGGCTCATCGCCAGCAAGTTCGGCCGGGTGCTGCAGGCCATCCGCGATGCCGAGTCGCGCGTCATGTTCTCGGGCTACAACCCGCTGCCCTACAAGCTCACCGTCTGGGTCATCTCGGCCATGATGTGCGGCGTGGCCGGGGCGCTCTATGTGCCGCAGGTGGGCATCATCAACCCTGGCGAGATGAGCCCGGCCGCCTCGATCGAGATCGCGATCTGGACGGCAGTGGGCGGCCGCGCCACCTTGGCCGGGCCGATCGTCGGCGCATTCATCGTGAATGGCGCCAAGAGCTGGCTCACGGTGGCGGCGCCGGAGTTCTGGCTCTATTTCCTGGGTGCGCTGTTCATTGCCGTAACCCTGTTCCTGCCCGATGGCGTCGTGGGCTTGGCGAAACGCCTGGCCGCGCGCTTGCGCAGCGGCCGAGCCAAGGACGCCGGCGCTTCGCCGCCGCCGACGGCACCAGTGGTTCCCGCTGCGCCTGCCGTGCGCCAGGCCGAACAGTCAAGCGCCGGCGCCTTTGCACAGCTCGCTGCGGCCGATGGCGAAGGAACCCGCGCATGACGCCCGACCTGATGGACGCCGGCGCTGAGCGCGTGGCCCGCCACTTCCATGCCCATGATCCGCTGCACACCGAATCGGGCGGCCGCACGGCCGGCTTCGGCCGCGTGGTGGAGTCAGGCGAGGTCGATGTCACCCATGGCCGCATCCTCTACCTGGAAGACGTGAGCGTGAGCTTCGACGGCTTCAAGGCCATCAACAAGCTCTCGCTGGACATTGCGCCCGGCGAGCTGCGCTGCATCATCGGCCCCAATGGCGCAGGCAAGACCACGATGATGGACATCATCACCGGCAAGACCCGGCCCGATTCGGGCACGGTGTTCTTCGGCAGCACCATCGACCTCTTGCGCCACAAGGAGGCGGACATCGCCCAGCTGGGCATCGGCCGCAAGTTCCAGAAGCCCACGGTGTTCGAGCAGCTCACGGTGTTCGAGAACCTGGAGCTGGCGCTGAAGACCAACAAGGGCGTGAAGGCCTCGATGCTGTTCAAGCTCGACTCCGCGCAAGGCGACCGCCTGGCGCAGGTGCTGGAGACCATCCACTTGGCCGGCAGCGTGCATCGCCTTGCGGGCAACCTCAGCCACGGCCAGAAGCAATGGCTGGAGATCGGCATGCTGCTGATGCAGGACCCCAAGCTCCTCTTGCTGGACGAACCGGTGGCCGGCATGACCGACGAGGAAACCGCGCGCACCGCCGAGCTGTTCCTGTCGCTCAAGGGCCAGCATTCGCTGATGGTGGTGGAGCACGACATGAGCTTCATCAAGACGATCTCGGAGATCGTCACGGTGCTCTGCGATGGCTCGGTGCTGGCCCAGGGCACGCTCGACGAGGTGCAGGCCGACGAGCGGGTGATCGAGGTCTACCTGGGGCGCTGAAGAAGATGCTGACAGTCAAGAACATCCACCAGTACTACGGCGGCTCCCACATCCTGCGCGACGTCAGCCTGGAAGCGCGCCCGGGCAAGGTCACGGTCCTGCTGGGCCGCAATGGCGTGGGCAAGACCACGCTCTTGAAATCGCTGATGGGCCTGGTGCACATCAAGAGCGGCAGCATCGAGTTCGATGGCCAGCCGATCCAGAAGAAGACGCCCTACGAACGCGCCCGCGCCGGCATGGGGTTCGTGCCGCAGGGCCGCGAGATCTTTGCCCGCCTCACGGTCGAAGAGAACCTGCGCATGGGCCTGGCCTACAAGAGCGCCGGCACGCCGATCCCGGCCGAGCTGTTCGAGTTGTTCCCTGTGCTCAAGCAGATGATCCATCGCCGTGGTGGCGACCTGTCCGGCGGCCAGCAACAGCAGTTGGCCATTGCGCGTGCCCTGGCGCCGCGCCCCAAGCTCCTGATCCTGGACGAGCCCACCGAGGGCATCCAGCCCAGCATCATCAAGGACATCGGCCGCGTCATCCGCATGCTGGCCGACCGCGGCGACATGGCCATCGTGCTGTGCGAGCAGTACTACGACTTCGCCCAGGAACTGGCCGACGACTACCTGGTCATGGAACGCGGCGAGGTCATCGCGCGCGGGCTGGGCAAGGACATGGAAGCGCAGGGCGTGCGCCAGCTCGTCGCCATCTAGTCCAGGGGCGGCGCTACCTCTTCCAGCGGCTTGCGCTCCGCGTCGACCGCGTAGCGCAGCGCGAAGAATCCCGCGCCGATCACCAGCAGCGCCCCGATCGCGTAGCCGATGGCCACCGCCCCCCGGCTGCCGGTCTGGATCAGCGCGCCGAAGAGCCAGGGCGCGATGAAGCCGCCGACGCCGGTGCCCACCGCGTAGAAGATGGCGATGGACAGGGCGCGCATCTGCAGCGGAAAAACCTCGCTCACCGTGAGATAGGCCGAGCTGGCCGCGGCCGATGCCAGGAAGAACACGCCCGACCAGCACAGCGCCTGGCCGCGCGCATCCAGCCAGCCCTGCATGAAGGCCCAGCCGGTCAGCGCCAGCCCGATACCGGCCAGCACATAGGTCAGCGCGATCATGCGACGACGCCCGACGCTGTCGAACAGCGGCCCCAGCAGCAGCGGCCCCAGCACGTTGCCCAGCGCAAAGGGAAAGATGTAGAGCGCCACCTGCGCATCGGGCACGGCGTAGAAGCGGGTCAGCACGAGCGCGTAGGTGAAGAAGATCGCGTTGTAGAAGAAGGCCTGCGAGATCATCAGCGCCAGCACCACGGCGCTGCGCTGCGGATACATGCGCAGCAGTACATGCGCCACCTCGCGCAGGCCGGGCGGCGGGCGCAGCTTGGCGGCCGGGCAGGGGGCGACGGCGGCGAGCCGGCCGTGCTCGGCGCTCACCTTCGCCTCGATCGCGTCGACGATGCGCAGCGCCTCTTCGGGGCGCCCATGCGCGGCCAGCCAGCGGGGGCTTTCCGGCACGTCGCGCCGCACCAGCAGGATGGCCACCGCCAGCAGCGCACCCAGGCCGAAGCAGACGCGCCAGCCCCACACCGGACCCAGCACCCGCGCATCGAGCAGCACCAGGCTCAGGCCCGCGCCCAGCGCCGCGCCGATCCAGAAGCTGCCGTTGATGGCCAGGTTCACCCGGCCGCGCACCCGTGCCGGAATCAGCTCGTCGATGGCCGAGTTGATGGCCGCGTACTCGCCGCCGATGCCCAGGCCGGTGGCAAAGCGGCACAGTGCGAAGAAGGCGAAATTGGGCGAGAAGGCGGTGGCAAAGGTGGCGCCGGCATAGAGGGCCAAGGTCAGCAGAAAGAGCCGCTTTCGGCCGAGCTTGTCGGCCAGCCGGCCGAAGAGCAGGGCGCCCACCACTGCGCCGCCCACGTAGAGCGAGCCGGTGATGCCGACGTGGGTGGCCGTCAGCGCCAGGGTGTCGCCACGTTCCAGCACGCCGCCGAGCGAGCCCACCAGCGTGACCTCCAGGCCATCGAGCACCCAGGCCACGCCCAGCGCGATCACGACGCGCCAGTGCCAGCGCGACCAGGGCAGGCGATCGAGGCGGGCCGGGATGTCGCTTGCGCTCACGGCCCGCCTCGCCCTATGCCTTGCGCTCGGAGCTCGGCGGCGGCACCCACTCGTAGAGCCAGGTCTCGCTGAAAGCCTGATCGCCGTTCTTCAGGAACACGCGCAGCGTGACCGGGTCGGCGTTGTCCGCGGGCACCACGTCGAACATCACACGCACGCCCTTGATCGAGTCCAGCGGCCGGGCCGAGGTGATCTCGGCGCGCCCGCTCGACAGCGTGATCACCGGCTCCACCTTGGCCGTCTTCCAGTCGATCTGCGCCAGGCCGCCGCCGGCGAAGTCGATGGCGAATCGGTAGGCGTAGTACTTGCGCTTCTGGCCGACGATGCCGCCGACGCCGGTGCGCGTGGCCACCACCATCGCCAGCGGCGGCCTGATGGGCGGCTGCGAGCCCCAGTACAGGCGGTAGCCGAACAGCACCTCCTTGCCCGGCAGCACTTTCGCAGCGGGGTTCCAGAAGGCGACGACGTTGTCGAAGGTCTCGTCCACCGTCGGGATCTGCACCAGCTGGATCGCGCCCTCGCCCCAGCCGTTCTTCGGTTCCACCCACAGGCAGGGGCGCTTCTCGTAGAACACGCCGTCGTCCTGGTAGTGGTCGAAGTTGCGGTCGCGCTGCAAGAGGCCAAAGCCCTTCGGGTCCTTGTCGGCAAAGGAGTTGAAGCTCAGCTTCGCCGGGTTGGTCAGCGGCCGCCAGATCCATTCGCCGTTGCCGCTGTTCATGGCCAGGCCGTCGGAGTCGTGGATCTCGGGGCGCCAGTCGTTGGCCATGCGCTTGTCGTTCTCGCCGGTCTGGAACATGCTGGTGCAGGGCGCGATGCCGAGACGTTCGATCGCCTTGCGCGGATAGAGCGCGGCGTCGATGTCCATCAGGAGCGGCTCGCCCGGGGTGATGGCAAAGCGGTAGGCGCCAGCCACGCTGGGCGAATCGAGCAGGGCGTAGACCACGAGGGTGGAAGAGCCCGGCGCGGGCTGCTCGAAGTAGAAGTCGGTGAAGTCCGGAAACTCCTCATCGCGCGGCAAGGCGGTGTCGATCGCCAGGCCGCGCGCCGACAGGCCGTACTGGCCCTCGGCGCCGACCGCGCGAAAATAGCTGGCCCCCAGGAAGGCCGCCACGTCGCTCTTGAAGTTGTCGGCGGCGCTGTTCACGCGAAAACCGGCAAAGCCCAGGTCGCGCGGCTGCTTGCGGCCGTCCAGGCCGCTCTTGCCGTAGTCGAACATGGCCGGGTCGTACGCCAGTTCCTGCGCGCGCCCGCCCGTCACGTCGAACATGCGCACCGGCCGCTTGAAAAAGAGGCCCAGGTGAAAAAGCTTGACCTGGAATGCAAGGCGCTTGTCGTTCCACAAGGCATGGTCAGGCTTGAACTGGATCGACTGGAACTGGTCCCAGTCCAGCGCCGCCACGTCGGCCGGCAAGGGACGCCCGTGCTGCTCGTAGGGACGCGTGGCCAGGTTGCTGGCCGTGCCCTTGAGCCAGGCGTAGTCGAAGGGGTGGCTCTGGCCCAGGGGCTGCAGGCCGGCGGCTTGTGCGGCCGGAGAGATGGCGAGATTGCTACAGCCTGAAACGGCCAGGGCGCTCGCGGCGCCAAGGAAGGTTCTTCTTTGCATGGGCCGCAAGTCTAGGGAATTCCCGGGGCCCGGCCCGTCGGACAAGACCCCATGGCGCAATCGAGCTTGCGTTCTTGTCCTACGTGCGCCGCAGGATCTTTTCGATCAGCGCGCGCTCGGCGTCGCTGTCGGCGGCAGCGAAAAGGCGGTTGATGGTGTTGCGCAGGCGCCGGCTCAGTTCGCGCGCGATGTTCATCTGGATCAGGGCAAACTGCCGCGGGTCGCGCTCGAAGAGTTGGTGCAGCAGTTCGGTGCTGAGCTCCAGCGCGCTGCTCTCCTGCAGGGCGTGCACCGAGGCGCTGCGCGGGCCCAGGTCCAGGAGGGCCATCTCGCCGAAGCAGTCTCCCGGGTCCAGTTCGCCCAGCAGCATCTGGTGGTCGTTCCAGCGCCGCTGGATCGCCACGCGCCCTTCCAGCAGCACGAACAGGCCGGTGGCGGCGTCACCCTCGCGCACGAAGTGGCTGCCAGCCGCGGCATGGGCAATGCGCGCTCGGGCCAGCAGGAAATCCATGGTCTCGTCGCTGATGCCACCGAAGATCGCCATCTGCTGCAAGCGCTGGGTTTGCAAGTCTTGCATCCGCTGTCTCCTTTGGGCCGGCCAGTGTAGGCCGAGTGCCTTCGCGACCCCGCAAGTAGCGTGAACAGGCCCTGGCCTCAGCGCGCCGGCAGGGCCAGCAGCACCACGCCGATCAGGGTCACGATCAGCGCGAGCACGATCCACAGCTTGGGCAGGCGTCCGCGCCGCGTGTCGCGGGGCTCCTCCAGTCGGCCGGGCAGGGTGCTGGCTTCCTCGATGTCGCGATCGGGGTCGAAGCGCGGGTCTCCCTCGATGCTGGCCAGCAGGTGGTTCAAGGCATCGGGGTCGCGCAGATCCTCGACCCCGTGTATGTCGCCGCGCTGGCGCCGGTAGTAGGCCATGAAGGCCAGGCCATGGGCCGTGAGCCCGATGTCCTCGCCGCTCATGCCCAGCACGCCATGCTCGATCAGCGCATCGAAGCCGCGCCGCACCGAGGGCCGCTCGTCCACCGGCACGCGCAACTGCAGGCCGGTGCGTGAGGTGCGGCTGGAGCCGGTTTCGGCGCAGCGTTGGCGAACCACCGTGACCAGCACCGCGGCGAAAGTTGTGCGTTCGGAAAGTGCTTCCATCTCGCTTCTTGATGCTTGGCGAATTGCTGATGGTCCCCGGGGGGTCCCCCTGGCCGGAATTCTGTCAGGCGAGACGTCGTCAAGTTGTGTCCGAATGCGTATCCAGATGTTGGAGCGGCCTTGTGCCCGGCGTCAATTTGCTATTAAATTACCAAATGGCTATATATCCAACGAGTAAATGATGAGGCCCGATCCGCTCAGCCAGACCTTCGCCGCACTGGCCGATCCCACGCGCCGCGCCATGCTGGCGCGGCTGGCCGCGGGCGAGGCGACGGTGAACGAATTGGCCGAGCCCTTCAGCCTGGCGCAGCCCTCGATTTCCAAGCACCTGAAGGTGCTGGAGCGCGCCGGCCTGATCTCGCGCGGCCGCGCCGCGCAGACACGGCCCTGCCGCCTGGAGGCGGCGCGCCTGAAGGAGATCGAACAGTGGCTCGTCATGTATCGCCAACTGTGGGAAGACAGCTTCGACCAGCTCGACGCCTTCCTGCAATCCACCCCGCCTGCCCCACGCAAAGGAAAGAGCCATGTCCCCAAGAAGCAAAGCTGAATTCCACATGACCCGGCGCTTCCGGCAGCCGCTCGAAACCGTCTGGCAGGCCTGGAGCGAGGCCGATCGGTTTCGCCAATGGTGGGGCCCGAAGGGCTGCCGCATCGAGCTGCATCGCTTCGAGTTCCGGCCTGGCGGCTTCCTGCACTACGCCATGGTTTTCCCCGAAGGCCCGGCCATGTGGGGGCGCTTCGCCATTCGCGAGATTGCCCCGCGCGAGCGCCTGGTGTGGCTCAACTCCTTCTCGAACGAGCGCTGCGGCATCGCGCGCGCGCCCTTCAGCGAAGACTGCCCGCTGGAGATCCAGAACACCGTCAGCTTCGCCGAAGAAGCGGGGCAGACCATCGTCACCCTGCATGCCGTGCCATTCGGCGAGCTGGATTCGGAGCGTGTCTACTTCGAGGAACTGCACCCCTCGCTCGAGCAGGGCTACGGCAGCACCTTCGACGCACTGGCCGAGTACCTGCAGCGCGATTGATCCAGCCGGGCGCCTACGTCGCCCAGATGCGCGGCGCGGCGGCGTCCATCTGCCAGAGCGTGGCGCGCCAGGCGCTCCAGACCTGGCGCAGCAACTGCATCGCCGGCTCCACCACCGGCGCCAGCACGCGCAGCACGATGACTTCGGCGTGCGGGCTGGTGACGCCGGCGCTGGCCTGCAGGCTGCTGGCCTCGCACACGGCGCGCGCCGTGTCCAGCGCGGCTTCCCGCCGCGTGCGCTCGATCGGTGAGCCGGCCACGAAGAACAGCGAGGCAATGCAGCGCTGTCCCGCCAGGCCCAGCGGGCTTTGCAAGAGGCGCGTGTCGGCGGCGTCGATGCGGCCGCGCTCCAGCCACACGCCGGGCAGCTCGATGTGCTGCAGCAGGCTGCCGCTGGCAAAGGGCTGGTTGGCGCCGGGCAGGCCGAGCGCGGAAATGTCCCAGCCGATCAGCTCCGCGCCGGGCGCGCATTCGATGCGCAGGTGGTTCTCCGCCTTGCAGGCGCTGTAGCAGATCGCCTCCAGCGGCAGCCATTCGAGCCGCGCGCCCTCATCCAGCGCGATGCGGGTGCGCTGCACCGCGGGCTCGCCCTCGGAGCGGTAGAAGCGGGTGGCGCCGGGCGTGGTGATCAGGCCATGGCTGCCGCGTGCGGCGTGCACGTCGATCTCGAGCGTGTCCCCACCCACCAGCCCGCCGGGTGGATGGATCAGCACGTTGTGGCAGATGGCATCGCCCTCGGGATAGAGGCTTTGCAGGATGCGCAGCGGGCCGCTGTGGCTGAAGCGGGCAATGCTGCGCTGCTGGTCGTCTTTCTGGTAGTTCAGGTCAAGCCGCGCGTGCCAGGCCATTCAATCTTTCCACGCGCCGATGTGCGCGGCGGAGGCTTCGTCCAGCAACGCGGGGCCGATGCATTCGACCTTGTGCCTCGAGGTGCGGAACACGTCGCGGCAGGACAGATCGGGCTCGCGTTGCTCGCCGCGCTCGCCACGGAACACGCGCAGGCGTTCGGCGTCGATGCCATAGATCACGCGGCCGATGGCCGACGAGAAGATCGCACCCGCGCACATCACGCAGGGCTCGGCCGATGAGTAGAGAGTGGCCCTGGCCAGTTCGTCGCGCGAGATCCTGCGTGCGCCCAGCATGCGGATCGCGTTGATCTCGGCATGGCCGGTGCAGTCGCCGGTTTCCGCGCTGTTGCAATAGGCCTCGGCCAGCACCTCGCCGGCTTGCGAGACCACCACCGCGCCAAAGGGACGGTTGCCGCGCCGGTGCGCCGCGTGCGACCAGACGATGGCCTTGCGCAGGTAGCGGCCGTCGCGTTCATTGAGAGTGTTTTCGTCGGGGAGGCTCATGCCCCGCCATCATGCACGAGCCGTGCCGTGCCGTGCCGTGCCGGGCCGGGCGTTCCAACGCTATTCGGCGCGGATGTCGTTCTTCTTGACCACCTCGCCCAGGAGCTTGTAGTTGTCGCGCGTCATCGCGGCCAACTCCTCGGGCGTGCTGCCGCCGGGCTCGTCGCCGCGGTCGGCGATGGTCTTTTGCACCTTCGGATCCTTCAGCGCGCTGTTGGTCGCCGCATTGACCTTCTTCACGATGTCGGCCGGGAGGCCAGGCGGGCCGTACATGCCGATGAAGGAGATCACCTGGAAGTCCTTGATGCCGCGCTCGGTGGCGGTGGGCACGTCGGGGAAGGCCGGGATGCGCTTGGGGCCGGTGGCCATGAGGGGCCTGAGCTGCCCCGACTTGACGAAGGGCGCGACCACCGAGGCCGCGTCGAACATGCAGGGGATGCGCCCGGCCACCAGGTCGGTCATGGCCGGGCCGCTGCCCTTGTAAGGCACATGGCTCATCTTGGGCTTGCCGATGCGCTCGCGGAACAGCTCCATGGTGGTCTGCACCAGGCTGCCCGGGCCGCCTGAGGCGTAGTCGATGATCTTGCCGGCCTTGTCCTCGGCCTTCACCCAGGCGATGAATTCCTCCAGGTTCTTCACCGGCAGGCTGGCCGGCACCACCAGCATCAGCCCCGAGGTGAGCAAAAGGCCGATGGGCGTGAGCTTGAGCGGATCGGCCACCGCCGTGGTGCGGTAGGTGTGCGGGTTCAGCACCATGTTGCTGCCGTTGCCCACCAGCAGCCGGTAGCCGTCGGGCGGCTGCTTGGAGACGTAGTCGGTGGCGATGTTGCCGTTGACGCCCGGCTTGTTGTCGATGACAACGCTCTGGCCCAGGCTCGTCTGCATGCCGACGGTGAGCACGCGCCCGGCAAAGTCGGTCTGCCCGCCCGGTGGGTAGCCCACCACCAGGGTGATGGGCTTGCTGGGCCATGCGTCCTGGGCCAGCGCGAAGCCGGGCAGCATGCTGGCGCCCAGGCCTCCCAGGCCGAATTGCAGCGCGCTGCGCCTTGTGAAGCGAGAGACGCCGGGTGCGGTCTTCGTCATGGTCTTCTCCAGGTTGGCCGGGTGGTCGGCGATCATAGGAGCCAGCGGTGGGCGGCACAAGGCATAGTCACGCCGTCAAACGAAGAAAGGAAATTTCCATGAGCATCTCAGTGCGTCGCGACGACATGGCCGGCACCCGGCACCTTCTCAGGATTCGCCAGCATGCGATCGCGGTCGATGCCTCGCCCGCCGGCGGTGGCAAGGACGAAGGGCCGAGCCCGCATGACCTGTACGACGCGGCGCTGGCCTCGTGCAAGGCGCTCACGGTGCTGCTCTATGCGCGGCGCAAGGGCATGGCGCTGGAAGACATCGAGGTGCTCGTGGATCGCGACGATAGCCAGGAGCGCCAGGGCACCTATCGCCTCAAGACCTCGCTGCGCCTGGTCGGCAACCTGGACGAGGCGCAGCGCGCCGAGCTGCTGCGGGTGGCCGGGAAGTGCCCCGTGCACCGGCTCATGAGCGAGGTCAAGACCGAGATCGAGACTGTGCTGCTCTGATCGGCCTGCCATGCAACGCGAGGAACAGATCGCCCTGATCCGGCGTGCCCTGGCGCTGATCGAGGCCAGGGACAGCGAGCGCGGCGAGCCGGCCATGAGCCCGGTGGCGCGCTATCTCGATGCGGCGCGCCATGAACAGGAGATCGAGCGGGTCTTTAGGCGCCACCCGTTGGCGCTGTGCCCCTCGGCTGCGCTGGCCGAGCCGGGCGATGTGTTCGCGCTGGACGTGGCCGGCCTGCCACTCTTGATCGTCTGCGCCGAGGATGGCCGGCTCAACGCCTTCGTCAACGCCTGCCGGCATCGCGGTGCCCGGATCGCACAGCCAGGGCGCACGTCCGGTCGGCGCGTGATGGTGTGCCCCTATCACAGCTGGAGCTACGGACTCGATGGCGCCTTGCGCGGTCGCCCACACGCGCAAGAGTTCCCGCATGCGCCGCCCGAGCAGTGCTCGCTGGCCCGCGTGGCGGTGGCCGAGGCACTGGGCCTGGTCTGGGTGCTGCCGCGCGTGCTGGCTGCGGGCGAGGGCGCCGACCTGGACATCGGCGCCTGGCTGGGCCGCTTCGGCGCGCAGCTGCGCGGCTTTGGCTACGACGGCTGGAAGCCGGTGCACGAGCGCAGCTTCGAGAACGCGGCCAACTGGAGGATTCCCATCGAAGGCAATCTCGAGACCTACCACTTCCAGTACGCGCATCGGGACAGCATCGCGCCGCTCTTTCACGACAACCTCTTGATCGCCGACCACGATCGCCGGCACCAGCGCATCTTCCTGCCCAAGCGCAGCATCGAGGAACTGCGCCATCGGCAGGAAGGCGAATGGCAACTCGGGCCGCACGCCAACATCATCCACTTCTTCTTCCCGTCGACCCTGATCCTGCATGAGGGCGACCATGCCAATGCCTTCGCCGTGCTGCCCGAGGGGCCCGGGCGCTCGCGCGTGATCGGCAGCACGCTGGTGCCGCAGCTGCCCACCACCGAGAAGGCGCACAACTACTGGCGCAAGAACGTCGAATCCTTCTGGGGCGCGCTTCATGAAGACTTCGCACTCGGCGCCTCGGTGCAGTCCACCCTGGCCAGCGGCGCGCAGCAGGCGCTGCATTTCGGCACCACCGAATGCTGCTCGGCGAAGTTCCATCGCGACGTGGAAGAGGCATTGAATACTTTGGAAGGACAGCACTCGTCCTGATGTGATTCGTCTCGAATTACATAAAGATACATTCGATGAAAACCCTGAGAATTCGCGCGCGCTCGATCATTGGCCTGACCCTGCTGGCGCTGGCCAGCCATGCCGCATCCGCCGCCCAGATCGTGGTCGGCCAGGTGGCGCCGCTGTCCGGCCCCGAAGCGCGCCAGGGCCGTGCCTATGGCGCCGGCATGCAGATGTACTTCGACACCGTCAACAAGGAGGGCGGGGTCAACGGCCACACCTTCACCCTGGTGCGCAAGGACGACCTGGGCCTGCCGGCGGAAACCCTGGCGCTCACCCGCAAGCTGCTGGCCGAAGAAAAGCCGCTGGTGCTGGCCGGCTACTTCGGCAGCCGCAACATCTCCGACCTGGTGACCACCGGCATCCTGGAAGCCGAACGCATCCCGCTGGTGGGCTACCGCAGCGCCGAGATCCGCGACGAGACGCCGCTGCTCTACAACGTGCGCGCCGGCCTGCGCGACGAGCTGGCGCGCCTGACTTCGCACCTGGCCACCGTCGGCATCCGCAAGCTGGGCCTGTTCTATGAAGACGGCCCCAACGCGCAGGCGCTGATCGCCGCCGCCGACGCGGCCGCCAAGAAGGTGGATGCCAGCATCGTCAAGCGCGCCTCCTACCCGGCCAACACCAGCAAGGTGAGCGACGCGGTCGACCAGCTGCTGGCGGCCAAGCCGCAGGCCATCATCATGGTCTCGGGTGGTGCAGCGGCGGCGGCCTTCATCGAGAGCTATCGCAGCGCCGGCGGCAATGCGCAGCTGTTCGCCCATTCGGGCACCGAGCTGGAGCAGTTGTCGCAGCGCCTGGGCGAGGAGCAGATGCAGGGCGTGGTCATCGCCCAGGTCACGCCCAGCCCGTACAAGATCAGCGGCCGCCTCAGCAAGGAGTTCGTCGACACTGCAAAGGCGCAGAAGATCGAGACACCGGTCAGCTACGCGATGATGGAAGGCTACATCGCGGCCCGCGTCATCGTCGAGGCGGTGCGCCGCCAGGGCGCGGCCAAGCCCACCCGCGACGGCATGGTCGCGGCCCTGAACGGCATGGACGCCTTCGACATGGGCGGCTACGCCGTGGCCTTCAAGCCGACGCAGCGCACCGGTTCGCGCTATGTGGAGCTGTCGATCGTCAGCAGCGTGGGCAAGATCAGGCAGTAGGCGCGTCGAGCAACTGCTCGACCATGAGGCGGGCCGCGGCCGACAGCGGCTGGTCGGTGGCGTAGCCCAGCATCAGCCGGCGCTGCGCCCAGGCGTCGTTCAAGTGCACCGCCTTCAGGCCGCGCGGGGCCAGCATCTGCTGGCAGGCGGCCAGGGGCAGCACGCCCACGCCCAGGTGCGCCGCGATCATCTGGCACATGGCATCGAAGCTGCGCACCTGCACGCGGTGGCGCAGCGGGTGGCCGGCATCCGCGGCGGCGCGCGTCGTCACCTCGAACAGGGAGCTGCCGCGATTGAGCCCGACGAAGTCATGCTCCAGGCAATCGGAGAAGGGCATGCTCTTGCGCCGCGCCAGCGGATGGCCGCGCGGGCAGACCAGCACCAGCTCGTCGCTCCTGAAAGGCATCAGCGTCAGGCCGTCCGCGGGCGTGCCGTCGGCAAACACGCCGATATCGGCCAGGCCGTCGAGCAAGGCGCGCACGATGTCGCCGCTGAGCTGCTCCTCGGTCTCGACGCGGATGTCAGGGTAGCGCTCCATGAAGCGCGCCAGCGCATCCGGCAGGAACTCGGTCAGGGCCGACATGTTGGCCCACAGCCGCACATGGCCGCGCGTGCCGCGTGAGTGATCGGCCAGCTCTGCACTGAAGAGCTCGAAGCCCTGGAACAGCCGCAGGGCGTGCTGCAGCGCCACGTGCCCGGCCGGCGTCAGCTTGATGCCCTGCGCACTGCGCTCGAGCAGCTGCGCGCGGGTCGCGGCCTCGAAATCCGCGAGGCGCCGGCTGGCCGCCGACAGCGCCAGGTGGCACTGCGCCGCGCCCTTGGTGATGCTGCCGCTTTGCGCCACCGCGCAGTAAAGGCGCAGCGTCACGAAGTCGATCCGCGAGGGGTTGATCAGGTCCTGCCGCATGCGGCCGATGCTAGCGCTTGTCTTCGCAAAACGCGAAGGCCACATCCCCACTGGGCAATTCCTGCTGCGGGCCCTACTTCCGTAAATTTGCACCTCATCGACACACACAGACAAAGGACGAGAGACATGCAAGCGCTTCAAGGCCTCAAGGTACTCGAACTCGGACAGCTCATTGCCGGCCCCTTCGCCGGCAAGACCCTGGCCGAATTCGGTGCCGACGTGATCAAGGTGGAACCGGGCGGCGTCGGCGACCCGCTGCGCAAGTGGCGGCTGCTGCGCGAGGGCACCTCGGTGTGGTGGGAAGTGCAGTCGCGCAACAAGCGCTCGGTCTGCCTGGACCTGCGCAGCAGCGAAGGCCAGGAAGCGGTGCGCGCCCTGGCGCTGGAGGCCGACGTGCTGATCGAGAACTTCAAGCCCGGCACCCTGGAGGGCTGGGGCCTGGGCTGGGAAGAGCTGCATGCGCTGAATCCGCGCCTGATCATGCTGCGAATCTCGGGCTACGGGCAGACCGGCCCCTACCGCGACAAGCCGGGCTTCGGCGTGCTCGGCGAATCGATGGGCGGGCTGCGCTACCTGACCGGCGAGCCGGGCCGGGTGCCGGTGCGCGTGGGCATCTCGCTGGGCGATACGCTGGCCGCGCTGCACGGCGTGATCGGCGTGCTGACGGCGCTGCACCACCGCGACGTGCACGGCGGCGAAGGCCAGTTCATCGACGTGGCGCTGTACGAATCGGTCTTCAACGTGATGGAGAGCCTGCTGCCCGAACTGGATGCCTTCGGCGTGGTGCGCGAGCGCGCCGGCAGCGCGCTGCCCGGCATCGCGCCGAGCAATGCCTATCGCTGCCAGGACGGCCAGTACGTGCTGGTGGCCGGCAACGGCGACAGCATCTTCCGCCGGCTGATGCGCGCCATCGGCCGCACCGACCTGGAGAACGACGCGGGCCTGACGCACAACGACGGCCGTGTGCTACGCGTCGGCGAACTCGATGCCGCCATCGAGGCCTGGACTGGCCAGCGCAGCCGCGACGAGGTGCTGGCGGTGCTGGACTCTGCCGGCGTGCCGGTCGGGCGCATCTATTCGGTGGCCGACATCGCCACCGACCCGCAGTACCTGGCGCGCGAGATGATCGTCGAGGCGCCTTGTTCGGACGGCCGCACGCTGAGGGTACCCGGCGTGGTGCCCAAGCTCAGCGCCACGCCCGGGCGCATCGCCCACGCGGCGCCGCGCCTCGGCCAGCACAACGAAGACCTGCAGCGCGCCGGCTGGCCGGCGCGGGCCGTGTGAGAAGGAGCAGCTCGATGAACCGCGGCAACAACACCCGCCTGCTGATCAACGAAGTCGCCACCCGCGACGGCTTCCAGATGGAGTCCCACTTCATACCGACCGAGGACAAGATCGCCCTTGTTGACCGGCTGAGCACCTTGGGCTACGCCAAGATCGAGGTCACTTCCTTCACTTCGCCCAAGGCGATTCCGCAGCTTCGCGACGGCGAGGAGGTGATGGGGCGCATCCGGCGCGTGCCGGGCGTGGTCTATACCGCGCTGGTGCCCAACCTGCGCGGGGCAGAGCGCGCCATCGACTGCGGCACCGACGAATTCAACCTCGTCATGTCCGCCAGCGAGACGCACAACCTGAGCAACCTGCGCATGACGCGCGAGCAGTCCTTCGCGCAGCTGTCCGAGGTCATCGCGCTGGCGCGGCAGGCCAAGCTGCCGGTCAACGTCTCCCTGTCCTGCGTGTTCGGCTGCCCGATGGAGGGCGAGGTGCCCCAGCACGCCGTCCTGGGCTGGATCGAGAGCTTCGCAGCGCTGGGCGTGCAGGGCATCACCTTGTGCGACACCACCGGCATGGCTTATCCGACACAGGTGCAGGCGTTGTGCGAGGCGGCGCTGGGCCAGTTCCCGCCACTCGAGTTCACCGCGCATTTCCACAACACCCGTGCAATGGGCCTGGTGAACACCATCGCTGCCGTCGAAGCGGGTATCAAGCGTTTCGACATGTCGCTGGGCGGCATCGGCGGCTGCCCCTACGCACCCGGCGCCAGCGGCAACGTGGCCACCGAGGACGTGGTGCACATGCTGCAGTGCATCGGCTACGACACCGGCATCCGGTTCGACGGGCTGCTGGAAGCGGCGGCGAAGCTCGAAGTGCTGGTGCAGCATGAACTGGCCAGCCAGCTGCCGCGGGCCGGCCATCGCCTGACGCGCCACGCACCGCCGCCTGACTTTGCGGAGATCGCCGCGCGTGCCAAGGCCAGGGAGGTGCAGCCGTGATCGATCACCTCGACCACCTGGTGCTCACCACCACCGATGAGGAAGCCTGCGTGCGTTTCTACGTCGATGGCCTGGGCATGACGCTGGAAAGCTTCGGCGAGGGGCGGCGGGCCTTCCGCTTCGGCAACCAGAAGATCAACCTGCATGTGAAGGGCCGCGAGTTCGAGCCCAAGGCGCACACGCCGGTGCCCGGCGCGCTGGACCTGTGCTTCATCGCCAGCGTGCCGCTCGACCAGGTCATCGCGCGCCTCGATGCGAAGCGCATTCCTGTCATCGAAGGGCCGGTGCTGCGCACCGGCGCCACCTCGCGCATCCGCTCGGTCTATGTGCGCGACCCCGACCTGAACCTGATCGAAATCTCGGAACTCGTGGCCTGAAGGCCCCATTCATTCAAAGGAGACAACACCATGAAAGCGAATCACACGGCCAAGGCCATCCTGCTGGCTTGCGCCGGCCTTGGCGTTGCCGCGCAGGCGGCCGACAGCTATCCGTCCAAGGCCATCACCGTCATCGTCCCGACCGCGCCGGCCGGCTCCACCGACATCATGGCGCGCCTGGTCGGCGAGCAGCTGCAAAAGGCCCTGGGCCAACCGGTGGTGGTCGACAACCGGCCCGGCGCCAGCGGCAACATCGGCACCGAGGCGGTGGCGCGCGCCGCCCCCGATGGCTACACGCTGCTCATGCAGTACTCGGGCTATCACGTGGGCAACCCGGCCTTGTTCCCGCAGATCCGCTGGAAGGCGAGCGACTTCGCCCCGGTCGCCCTGGTGATGCGGGCGCCGCACGTGGTGGCGGTGAGCGGCACGCTGCCCGCGACGACGCTGAAGGAATTCATCAGCTACGGGCAGAAGAACAGCAAGGGCCTGTTCTATGCCTCCTCGGGCAATGGCTCGATCCAGCACATCGCGGGCGAGATGTTCGCGCGCCAGGCCAAGGTGCCGTCGACCCACGTGCCCTACAAGGGCTCCGGCCCGGTGATCGCCGACCTGGTGAGCGGCCAGGTCGACATGTTCATCACCACCCCGCCTTCGGTCATCGGGCAGGTGCAGGCCGGCAAGATCAAGGCCCTGGCCTATGCGGGCGCCAAGCGCCACCCTTCGATGCCCAATGTGCCGACGGCGGCGGAGGCGGGGCTGCCGGGCTACGAGGTCGAATCCTGGTTCGCCCTGTTCGCGCCGGCGAAGACGCCGCCGGCGGTGATCGAGAAGCTCACGACGCAGGTGAAGGCGATCGTGGAGAGCGAGGCCTTCCGCAAGAAGGTGGAAGACCAGGGCGCCTTTGCCGTCTACATGAATCCGACCGCGCTCGGCAAGTTCGTCGAGCAAGAGAGTGTGCTGTGGGCCAAGGTGATCAAGGACGGCAATATCAAGGCCGATTGAGGGCGAGCCGCTCAAGAAACCAGCCATAGCCGACTCGGGCCTGCTCCAAGCGCAATCGCGGGCGAATCCACCCGCCACGCAGATCGTTGAACAAGGTCTGCTCATCGATGCCAAGGCGCGGAAGGTCGTTGCGCACCGGGTCCGGCTCTTCGCCCCAGTGGATTTCATGCGCCAGGAGCGTGGCGCGGTCCAGCGCTTCCCAGCCGTAGCCGGCGCCGAAGATGACGATCGCGTGCTCGAGCGCCGGGAAGGCCAGAAAATTGGTTTCGTTCTCGGTGATGAAGACTTGGCGAACCGGCAGTCGAAGCGCCGCGAAGCTCGCCGCATCCAGCGACACATCGGAGTTGGCCCAGGCAGCCATGCACAACGGCCATCGAGCTGTCGAGCACCCGAAAGCGGATGCGGATGGGCTTCTCCCGGAAGCCGTAGCGCCTGGCGAACTGCCCAACACCACTTGCGGAGCCCTCGATTGCCGCCGGCGGCAAGGCGAGGTCCAGCAATTCGGTCAGCACGCCGCGATGGGTTTCGATGAACGCGCTTCGTCGGTGCCGGGCCTGTAGAACTTGCGCAGCCAGCCCTTGTCAGGCGCCGCCCAGTCGCTCAGATAGTCGAGCGCGGGCTTGGGGAAGGCGTTTTCGCCGACCCGCTCGCGCAACGCCAAGAGCTCATCCGCCAGGGCCTCGGCCAGGTCGGCGGCCGCCATCACGCGCACGTTGGGCGCCACGAACACCCGGTGCAGAAAGCTTGCCACCAGAGGCGCGTGGTCCGAGCGCAGGAGGCGCCAGGCCGGGTGGCGGCTGCGCAGGGCGTCGAGGGCAGAAAATTCGAGTGTCATGAGTCAGCCTGTCCCTCGGTCAATCCGACCCATTTGGCGCTGCGGCCCTTGCCGGTCGGGGCGATGAATCCTTCGGCCTTCATGCTGCGCAGCACCAGCCGCACCATGTCGCGGCTGACGCCGGGGCACGCTCCCTCGATGTCCGAGATGGAAAACGGAAGCCGGCGCTTGAGGACTTCTGCGCGCACCCGTTCGCCCTTGGTGCCGCGCCCGCGCTCGACCGTTCCAACCCTTTCCTCGAATTCCTTGTAGGCCCGCAACAGCGCACCCCAGAAGTAGTCCAGCCAGGGAGCCGCGTCGTGCGCGGCCTCGTGCCAACCTTGCGAGCTCGTTTCCAGCGTTTCGTAGTAGCTCTCCTTGGATTCCTCGAAGACTCGCTCCAAGCTGATGTAGCGGCCAACTACGTAGTCGAAGTGGTAGAGCAGTTGCAAGGTCAGCAGGCGCGCCATGCGGCCATTGCCGTCGGGGAACGGGTGGATGCAGAGGAAGTCGAGGATGACCAGCGGCACCAGCACCAGCGGGTCGGCCAGATGCTGGTCGAGTGAAGTGCGGTAGCGCGAAATCAGATCGGCCACTGCGGTGGGTGTCAGGTGGGCAGCCACCGGACGGAATCGAATACGGGAACTGCCGTCAGGATGCCGTTCGACGATGTCGTTGTTGGTCGCCTTCCAGCGACCACCCGGCTGCGGCATGTAGCGGTACAGCGTGCCGTGCAATTGCCGGACAGTGCCTTCCGAAAAGGGCATCTGCTCGCCACTTTCGTGAATGAGCGCCAGCGCATCGCGGTAGCCGGCCACTTCCTGTTCGGAGCGGCTCATTGGAGCGGCGTTCTTGAGCACCAGGGACTTGAGGCGGCTGGCGGCCACCACAACGCCCTCGAGGCGGTTGGACGACTCTGTGGATTCGACCACGGCGACCTGGCGCAAATCGCCCAGCAGGTCGGGCGACTGCGCGACGTAGAGCTGCTGCTTGCCCCGGTACTCACCCAGAGCGCGCAGCGTCGCCAGCTGCTGGGCGCCAAATCGCAGCCTGGCAAGGTAGTCGGATGAGAGCGAGTGCAAGCCGCGTCCTGAAGTAGAAATGGGGCAATGCTATGTGAAATTAGGGTAATGACATGGGCATTTACCCCATTTAAGTGCCGCTTTCCCCCATTTCGAAGGCCGTTCCTGAGATGCTGGGCGCCGGGCAACATCAAGGCGGACTGACCGCAGCTAGGCCCGGGCCAGCCTGCCTGCCGGTCGCCGCCGGGTGAGGGCCAGGTTGGCCGTCATCATGGCCGCGACCAGCGTGACCAGCCATGAGAAGTACACCCACAGCAGGAACATGGGGAAAACGGCGAAGGCCCCGTACAGCGCCTTGTAGGTCGGCACCTTGACGAGGTAGGTGGTGAAGCCCCGCTTGCCGAGTTCGAAGGCCACGCTGGCGACCAGGCCTCCGGCGATGGCGTCGCGCAGCTGAACCCTGGTGTTCGGAACGAAATAGAACATGCTCGTCAGCGCCGTCACGCCGAGCAGGAGCG
>DATILH010000221.1:0-55979 GCA_035476655.1 Variovorax sp. | reverse complement strand
GGCGGTGGCCCGGCTGCCGGGCGTGGCGCGCACCGGCACCTTGCGCACCCGCGCGCTGCTGCTCGACAGCACGCGGCCCACCCTCACGGTCATCGCGCGCAGCCTGGACGCCGATCCGGCGCGCACGCTGCCCCTGGTGGGCGAGTTGGCGCCGGTGCCGCCGGGGCACATCGGGGTGTATGTGAGCGAGGCCGTGGTCGACTTGTACGGCGCGCGCCCCGGCCACGTCTTCGAGCCGCTGTCGCAGGCCTTCGCCGACGCCGTAGCGCCCGGTGCGCCCGCGCCGCGCTTCTTCGTGGCCGGCGTGTGGCGCGACTACGTGCGGCAGTTCGGCGCCATCACGCTGGATGCGCGCGATTTCGAGCAGCTCACCGGCGAGCGGGGGGTCAGCGACATCGCGTTGTGGCTGGCACCTGGCGCCACGGAAGACGAGGTGCAGCCGGCCATCCGCGCCTTGGCCGCCGAGCGGCTGGGCTCTGCCTCCCTGGTCGAATTCGCATCGGTCAGTGCGATTCGCGCCAACTCGTTGCGCATCTTCGACCGCAGCTTCGCCGTCACCTACTGGCTGCAGGCAGTGGCCATCGGCATCGGCCTGTTCGGCATTGCCGCCAGCTTCAGCGCGCAGGTGCTGGCGCGGCGCAAGGAGTTCGGGCTGCTGGCGCACCTGGGCTTCACGCGCCGCCAGATTCTCGCGGTGGTGGCCGGCGAAGGCATGGCCTGGACCGCCATCGGAGCCATTGCCGGCCTCGCATTGGGCCTGGCGGTGGCGCTGATCCTGGTGCACGTGGTCAACCCGCAGAGCTTTCACTGGACCATGGACCTGATGGTGCCCTGGCTGCGCCTGGCCGCCTTGTGCGCCGCGGTGCTGACGGCGGGCACGCTCACCGCCTGGCTGGCCGGGCGCGCGGCAGCCGGGCGCGACGCGGTGCTGGCGGTGAAGGAGGACTGGTGACAATGGCGATCATGAATACGACCATTACACCGGCCAGCGGCTGGCTGGGCGCGGCCATCCAGCGCATCGAGGCCGACTACCAGCGCAGCGCAGACACGCACCTGATTCCGCTGCCGCTGCCCGCCTATTCCAGTCACGGCATCGACCTCTACCTGAAGGACGAATCCACGCATCCCACCGGCAGCCTCAAGCACCGGCTGGCACGCTCGCTCTTTCTCTACGCCCTGTGCAACGGCTGGGTGCGCGAAGGCACCACCATCGTCGAGGCCTCCAGCGGCTCGACGGCGGTGAGCGAGGCCTACTTCGCGCGCCTGCTGGGCCTGCCCTTCGTCGCCGTGATGCCGCGCGGCACCTCGCCGGAGAAGGTGGCGCAGATCGCCTTCTATGGCGGGCGCAGCCACTTCGTCGACGGCGCGGCGCAGGTCTACGAGGAGGCCCGCGCGCTGGCCGAGCGCAGCGGCGGCCACTACATGGACCAGTTCACCTATGCCGAGCGGGCCACCGACTGGCGCGGCAACAACAACATCGCCGAGAGCATGTTCCTGCAGATGGCGCGCGAGCGTCATCCGGTGCCGGCCTGGATCGTGGTGGGCGCCGGCACGGGTGGCACCAGCGCCACCGTCGGCCGCTATGTGCGCTTTCGCTGCCACGACACGCAGGTGTGCGTGCCGGACCCGGAGGGCTCGGTGTTCGGCGCCTACCATGCGAGCGGCGACGCCAGGCTCACCGCGCCGGGCTCGCGCATCGAGGGCATCGGCCGGCCGCGCGTGGAGCCCAGCTTCGTGCGCAGCCTGGTGGACCGCATGCTCGAGGTGCGCAACGTCGAATCGGTGGCGGCGATGCGGGCCCTGTCGGCCCTGCTCGGACGCAAGGTCGGCCCGTCGACCGGCACCAACTTCATCGGCATGCTCACCATCGCTGCCGAGATGCGCGAGGCGGGCCGGACCGGCTCCATTCTTTCGCTCTTGTGCGATGCCGGCGAGCGCTATCTGCCCAGCTACCACGACCCGGCCTGGGTGACTTCCAACTTCGGCGATTGCAGCGCGGCGCACAAACGCGTCGACGCGCTGCTGGCCTGAACCTGCCATGCAGCGGCGCAGCGTCTTGTGGGCCGCACTGGCAGCGCCCGCCGTTCTTGCAGCAGCGCCGCCGCGCGAGCGATTGCAGCTTCAGTTCCCGCGCGATTTCGGCAGCCATCCCGACTGGCGCACCGAGTGGTGGTACATCACCGGCCACGCCGCGCTGCAGGAGCGCGGCAAGGCGCGCAGCTTCGGCTTTCAGCTGACCTTCTTCCGCTCGCGCGTGGATGCCACGCAGCCGTTGCGCTCGGCCTTTGCCGCCAGGCAACTGATCTTTGCGCACGCCGCGCTCACCGATCTGCAGGGCGCGCGCCTGCTGCACGACCAGCGCATCGCGCGCGAAGGAATGGGCGTGGCCTCGGCCGCGCAGGAGGACACCGACGTGCGGCTGCGCGACTGGTTCCTGCGCCGCGAAACGACGAGCGAAGGCGCCGGCCGCTATGTGTCGCGCATCGCCGCGCAGGGCTTCGCGCTCAACCTGCGCTTCACGCCCACCCAGCCCGTGCTGCTGCAGGGCGATGCAGGCCTCTCGCGCAAGGGCGCCGCGCCCGAGGAGACCAGCTACTACTACAGCGAGCCTCACCTGAAGGCGCAGGGCAGCATCACGCTCGAAGGACGGCGCTTCGAGCTCGACTCGGGCACGGCCTGGCTCGACCATGAATGGAGCGAGACCTACATGGCGCCGCAAGCCGTGGGCTGGGACTGGATCGGCATGAACCTCGACGACGGCAGCGCGCTGATGGCCTTTCGCATGCGCGATCGCGCCGGCGGCTCGCTCTGGGCTGGCGGTGCCTGGCGTTCGTCGCGTGGCCAGACGCGCAGCTTCGGCCCGGACGAAGTGCGCTTCGAAGCGGGCCGGCGCTGGAAGAGCCCGGCCTCGCAGGCGAGCTATCCGGTGCAATGGACGGTAACCACACCGGCGGGCCGCTTCGTCGTCAAGGCGCTGCTCGACAACCAGGAACTCGACAGCCGCGGCTCGACCGGTGCCATCTACTGGGAAGGCCTCAGTGACATGCTCGACGAGCGTGGCACGCCGGTGGGCCGCGGCTATCTGGAGATGACGGGCTACGCTCAGGCACTCAAGATGCAGTGACGCCGGCGAAAGATGTTCATTCGCGCACGCCTGGCGTTCCCGCATCCACCAGCGCTTCGCCGAAATACATGCGGCGGATGCCGGCGCGGGCGGCGGCCGACTCGCAAAGTGCGCAGGGGCGCGAGGTCGAATAGAGCACCGCCCCTTCCAGGCGCGAGCGGCCAAGGCGCCGCTGCGCATCCTTGATCGCCTCGCGCTCGGCATGCGCGTCGATGTCGCCGTTCTTCACCACGCGGCTCGGCCCTTCGCCGATCAGTTCGCCCTGCAGCACCACAACAGCGCCGTAGGGCTGGTCGCCCCAGGACATGGCCAGGCGCCGCATGGCGGCAGCCGCCTCGTACCAGCGGGGATCGGGCCGCGGGAGCGACGATGCATCCGCCGCGAAGCCCTTGCCGGCCATCAGGGCCAGGCCGGCCAGCACGACGGCCCGCCGGCGCGGGCCCGATTGCAACGATGGCGCCACGGGCCGGCACCACCAGGCGGCATTGTCTGACCCCGCGCGACGCGCTGATCCGGACACTTGTTGCATGACCCATTATCTCGTTGCAGTCCTGGCCGCGCTGGCCGCAGCCGTGGCATTCATCGTGGCGCTGCCGTCCGGTGCGGACAGCGTCGAGTGGGAACTGCCGTCCATCAGCACCCGCTAGGGCGCGCCGCGCCATCAAGAAGGAACGGCGCTCATGGACGCCAAGTGGCCCCGGACGCTCTGGCTCGTTCGGCACGGCCAGAGCGCGGGCAACGTCGCTCGGGACGCCGCCGAGGCGGGTGGCCATGCCGTCATCGAACTGGCCTGGCGCGACATCGACGTGCCCTTGTCGGAACTGGGCGTGCGCCAGTCGCAGGCGCTGGGCAGCTGGTTCGCCAAGCTGCCGTCGCAGGAGCAACCCGAACTCATCCTCTGCTCGCCCTACGAACGCGCGCAGCAGACGGCCCGGCTGGTGGCCGAATGCGCGCGAATGTCCGCCACGGTGGCGCAGCTTCGCATCGACGAGCGCCTGCGCGAGAAGGAATTCGGCATCCTGGACCGTCTCACCAAGCTCGGCATCCAGCGCAAGCACCCCGAACTCCACGAGCAGCGCGCGCATGTGGGCAAGTTCTACTTTCGTCCGCCCGGCGGCGAGAGCTGGTGCGACGTGATCCTGCGCCTGCGCAGCCTGCTCGAGATGATCACGCGCGAGTACGGCGACCGGCGCGTGCTGGTGGTGGCGCACCAGGTCATCGTCAACTGCATGCGCTACCTGCTGGAGCAGCTGGACGAAGGGCAGATCCTCGCCATCGACAAGAAGGGCGACGTGCCGAACTGCGCGATCACCTCCTACCGCGCCGACCGCCGCAAGGATGAAGACGCAATGCTGCAACTGGACCTGGTGAACTTCCTGGCGCCCTTGCGCGAGGCCACGACACCCGTCACCCGCGCGCCGGACCGTCCCGCGGCACCCAAGCCATGAAGGAGCCACGGCCACGGCGCCTGCGGGCCGCTGCACTGGCGCGCTGGCCGCTGCCCATGCCGCAGGCCGATGCCGACAAGGACGCACGCGGCCATGTGCTGGTGGTTGCCGGCAGCCAGGAGATCCCTGGTTCCGCCCTGCTGGCGAGCGTTGCCGTGCTGCGCGCGGGCGCAGGCAAGGTCACGATCGCAGCCCCGGCCTCCATTGCCACGGCCCTGGCCATGGCAATTCCGGAAGCACGCGTCATCGCGATGGCCCAGGCACGCAGCGGCGCGCCGTTGGCAAGCGGCTGCCAGGTCCTGGGTTTGCTGGCGCCGCAGATCGACGCCGTGGTGCTCGGGCCCGGCATGCAGGACGAGCGGCGCAGCGTCGACCTGGTGCATGCACTGCTGCCGATGTTTTCCGATAGCACCGTCGTGCTCGACGCACTGGCCATGTCGGTCGTGCTCGACGGGCCGCTTGCGCAACCCGTGGTGCTGACCCCGCATGCCGGCGAGATGGCCCACTTGAGCGGCCGCTCCAAGGACGCCGTCTGCACCGATCCGCTGGCCGCCGCGCGCGCGGCCGCGCAAACCTGGAATGCCTGCGTCGCTCTGAAGGGCGTGAGCACCTTCATCTGCGAACCCGGCGGCGACAGCTGGTGCTTCGACGATGGCACGGCGGGGCTGGCCACCTCCGGCTCTGGCGACACGCTGGCCGGCCTGATCGGCGGGCTATGCGCGCGCGGGCTGGCGCCCTTGCCAGCCTGCGCCTGGGGCGTGGTGACGCATGCGCGCGCGGGTGCAGCACTGTCGCGCCGGCATGGCGCGCTGGGCTATCTGGCGCGGGAACTGCCGCGCGAGTTTCCGGCGCAGTTGCATGCGCTGGCAGGGCGCATGCGCTGAACGCGGCTTGCCGCCGATCAGCCGCGCTTGGCGCGCCGCCTGTCGATGAAGGCGATGACCTCGCCCATCACGCCGCGGCGGAAGGCCAGCACGCAGATGACGAAGATCAGGCCGGTGACCATGGTGACCGACTCGCCCAGCGTGTTGAACCAGTCGATGCGGGTGAGCCCGGCCATGAAGGCGCCGAAGTCGCCCACCTTGTTTTCCAGCAGCACCACCACCGCCGAGCCGACCAGCGGGCCGGACAAGGTGCCCAGGCCACCCACCAGCGTCATCAGGATCACGTGGCCGGAAGAGGTCCAGTGCACGTCGCTCAGGGTGGCGAAGCCCAGCACCAGGGTCTTGAGCGAGCCGGCCAGGCCGGACAGCGCGGCCGAGATGACGAAGGCCAAGAGCTTGAAGCGGTTGACGTCATAGCCCAGCGAGATGGCGCGCGCCTCGTTTTCCTTGATGCCCTTGAGCACCTGGCCGAAGGGGGAATGCACCGTGCGCGCGATCAAGAGGAAACCTGCGATCACGATGGCCAGCGCGACGTAGTACATCGTCAGGTCGTCGCGCAGGTCCACCAGGCCGAAAAGCTTGCCGCGGGGAACGCTTTGCAGGCCGTCCTCGCCGCCGGTGAAGGGCGCTTGCAGGGCGACGAAGTACACCATCTGGGCCAGCGCCAGCGTGATCATCGAGAAGTAGATGCCCTGGCGGCGGATGGCGAGCCAGCCGAAGACCAGGCCCAGCAAGGCGCCCATGGCCGTGCCGAGCAGCAGCCCCACTTCGGGCGTGAGCTGCCAGACCTTGATCGACTGGCCGGTGATGTAGGCGGCGCTGCCCAGGAAGGCCGCATGGCCGAAGGACAAGAGGCCGGTGAAGCCGAGCAGCAGGTTGAAGGCGCAGGCAAACAGTGCGAAGCACAGCACCTTCATCACGAAGACGGGATAGAAGCCGGCGAAGGGCGCGGCCAGCAGCGCCAGCAAGAGCGCGCCATAGACAACAGTGGAGATCTTCTTCATGGCCATCATTTCTCGCTGCCGAACAGACCGGCGGGGCGAATCAGCAGCACCACGACCATGATCACGAAGACGACGGTGGACGAAGCCTCGGGGTAGAACACCTTGGTCAGGCCCTCGATCACGCCGAGGCCGAGCCCGGTGAGGATGGAGCCCATGATCGAGCCCATGCCGCCAATCACAACCACCGCGAACACGATGATGATGAGGTTCTGCCCCATCAGCGGCGAGATCTGGATCACCGGCGCGGCCAGCACGCCGGCAAAGGCTGCCAGCGCGACGCCGAAGCCGTAGGTCAGCGTCACCATCAGCTGGACGTTGACGCCGAAGGCCTCGACCAGGCGCGGGTTCTCGGTGCCGGCGCGCAGGTAGGCGCCCAGGCGCGTTTTCTCAATGGCGTACCAGGTGGCAAAGCAGATGATCAGCGAGGCCACCACCACCCAGGCGCGGTAGTTGGGCAGGAACATGAAGCCCAGGTTGGTGCCGCCGGAAAGCGCTTCCGGTGTGTTGTAGGGCAAGCCGGACACGCCGTACGCCGAGCGAAACCCCCCCTCGATCAGCAAGGTGAGCCCGAGCGTGAGCAAGAGGCCGTAGAGGTGGTCGAGCTTGTAGATCCAGCGCAGCAAGAGCCGCTCGATCAGCACGCCGAAGGCGCCGACGATCAGCGGCGCCCCCAGGAGCATCACCCAGTAGTTGACGTTGAAGTAGTTCATCGCCATCCACGACAGGATCGCCCCCATCATGAACAGCGCGCCATGCGCGAAGTTGATGACGTTGAGCAAGCCGAAGATCACCGCCAGCCCGAGGCTAAGGATCGCGTAGAACGAGCCGTTGACCAGGCCCAGCAACAGCTGGCTCAACAGGGCGGGCAGTGAAATCGTCATGGATGCGAGGTAACTCTCTTCAGGTCAGGCTGCAATTACTTCCAGAGGGCGCAGGTGCTTTCTTCCTTGGTGGTGTAGACCTGATCGCCCGGCACCTTCTTGACGATCTTCAGCAGGTCCCACGGGCCCTTGGACTCGGAAGGCTTCTTCACCTCGGCCAGCAGCATGTCGTGCACCATGCGGCCATCCGGACGGATGGTGCCCTTGGCGTAGAAATCGTTGATCGGTGTCTTCTTCATATGCGCCATCACCTTGTCGGCATCGGTCGACTTCACCGCTTCCACCGCCTTCAGGTAGGCCATGGTGGCGGAGTAGTCGGCGGCCTGGATGTCGGTCGGCTTGTTCTTGGTCTTGGCTTCGTAGCGGGCCGCCCACTTGCGCGACTCGTCGTCCATGTCCCAGTACCAGCTGGTGGTGTGCAGCAGGCCTTGGGTGGATGCCAGGCCCAGGCTCTTGATGTCGGTCAGGAACACCAGGAGGCCGGCCACCTTCATCGACTTGTCGATGCCGAATTCCTTGGCCGCCTTGAGCGAGTTGATGAAGTCCCCGCCAGCGTTGGCCAGGCCTAGCACCTGCGCCTTGGAGTTCTGCGCCTGCAGCAGGAAGGAAGAGAAGTCCGAGGCGTTGAGCGGCGCGCGCACGGTACCGGCGACCGTGCCGCCCTTGGCCTTGACCACCTTGGCGGTATCACCTTCCAGCGCATGTCCGAAGGCGTAGTCGGCCGTCAGGAAGAACCAGCTCTTGCCGCCGGTATCGACCACGGCGCCGCCGGTGCTCTTGGCGAGCGCCACGGTGTCGTAGGCATAGTGCACGGTGTAGGGGCTGCACTGGGCGTTGGTCAGCGCGGAGGTGGCGGCGCCGTTGGTGATGAACACCCGCTTCTTCTCTTGCGCGACCTTGGAGGTGGCCAGTGCCACGCCGGAATTGGTGCCGGCGAAGATCAGCGTGGCGCCTGCGGTGTCGATCCATTCGCGCGCCTTCGAGGCGGCGATGTCCGGCTTGTTCTGGTGGTCGACGGCGAGGATTTCGACCGGCTGGCCCAGCACCTTGCCGCCCATGTCGTCGATCGCCATCTGGATGGCGGCCTGGCCGCCCTTGCCCTCGAGGTCGGCGTACAGGCCCGACAGGTCGCTGATGTAGCCGATCACGACCTTCTCTTGCGCCTGCACGGCATGGCTGGCAAGACCCGCAGCCGCGAGCATGAGGGCGACGTATTTGAGCTTCGATTGCATGGAGTCTCCTGAGGTTGGTAAGGCGGGAACGATAAAAAAATCGGGCTAAACGCCCAGCAGCTCATGCAGCACAGGCATTTTGGCTTCAAGGTCTTTGGCCCCGAAGGCCTCGACCATTCGGCCGTGCTCCATCACGTAGAAGCGGTCCGCCAGCGGGGCGGCAAAGCGGAAGTTCTGCTCCACCATGACGATGGTGTAGCCCTTCGAACGCAGGGTGTGGATCATGCGGGCCAACGCCTGCACGATGACCGGCGCCAGGCCTTCGGAAATCTCGTCGAGCAGCAGCAGCTTGGCGCCGGTGCGCAGGATGCGCGCCACCGCCAGCATCTGCTGCTCGCCGCCCGACAGGCGGGTGCCCTGGCTGTTGCGACGCTCCGCGAGGTTGGGGAACATGGCATAGATCTCGTCGACCGACATGCCCGGGCCTGCGCCCTTCAAGGCCGGCGGCAGCATCAGGTTTTCCTCGGCCGACAGGCTCGCGAAAATGCCGCGTTCTTCCGGGCAGTAGCCGATGCCCAGGTGGGCGATGCGGTAGGTCGGCATGCCGATGGTCTCGGTGCCGTTGACGCGGATGCTGCCCTTGCGCGCGCCGGTCAGGCCCAGGATGGCGCGCATCGTCGTGGTGCGGCCAGCGCCGTTGCGCCCCAGCAGCGTGACGACCTCGCCAGGTTGCACCACCATGTCGACGCCGTGCAGCACATGCGATTCGCCGTACCAGGCCTGCAGGTCCTTGATTTCGAGTGCAGGTGTCGCCATCAATGCGCTCCCTGCAGCTGGCCGTCGGTGGTGCCCATGTAGGCTTCCATCACCTGCGGGTTGCGCGAGACTTCCGCGTACGGCCCTTCGGCCAGCACCGCACCGCGCTGCAGCACCGTGATGGTGTCGGCGATGTTGGAGACCACGCTCATGTTGTGCTCCACCATGAGGATGGTGCGGCCGGCCGAAACGCGCTTGATCAGTTCAGCCACGCGTTCGACGTCTTCGTGACCCATGCCCTGCGTCGGTTCGTCGAGCAGCATCAGTTCGGGCTCCATCGCCAGCGTGGTCGCGATCTCGAGCGCGCGCTTGCGGCCGTAGGGCAGGTTCACCGTCTGCTCATTCGCCAGCTCTTCGAGGCCCACTTCGGCCAGCAGTTCGACGGCGCGCGCATCGAGCGCCTTCAGCGACTTTTCGCTCTTCCAGAAGTGAAAGGAGGTGCCGAGCGCGCGCTGCAGCCCGAGCCGCACGTTCTCGAGCAAGGTGAGATGCGGGAACACCGCGGAGATCTGGAACGAGCGGATGATGCCGCGCCGCGCGATCTGTGCCGGGCGCTCGCCCGTGATGTCCATCCCGTTGAACAGGATGGTCCCTGCAGTCGGCTCGAGGAACTTGGTGAGAAGGTTGAAGCAGGTCGTCTTGCCTGCGCCATTGGGGCCGATCAACGCATGGATCGATCCGCGCACCACCTTCAGATCTACCTGGCTGACAGCGGTGAAGCCCTTGAATTCCTTGGTGAGCTGACGTGTCTCGAGAATGATGTCGCTCATCTCGCGCGGTCACCCGGGTTCTGTCTGGAAAGGTCGGTCATGCGGTCCATCTGTACGCGCCTGTCGTGGACGCGGAGCGCATTGTTCGCAAGCACCGGGGAATTTGATACTGGGGCAAATGCCTATGCTGCAGTGCAACCACACCGGCCGCTTGCACCATGCGACGACAAGGCGCACCGAAGCGGCGCGCCTTGTGACACACGGAATGTCAGTGCGCGCCCGCCGCCGCGTCCGCGCCGGCGGCACCGCGTTGCGGTTGCGAGAGCCAGACCAGCGGAATCAGCATGATGAAAAGCACCGCCGATGCATAGAAGATGTCGGAGGTCGCCAGCATGAAGGCCTGCTGGTCGACCAATCGATTGAGTTGCGCCAACACCTGGTCGGCGCTGAAGCCACTCGCGCCCAGGCCCGAGATGGCGCTGCTCGCGGCCTGGTTGCCCTGGTTCACCGACTCCACCAATTGCGCATGGTGCAAGGTCGCGCGGTTCTCCCACACGGTGGTGGTGACCGAGGTGCCGATCGCGCCGCCGGTGATGCGCAGGAAATTCGACAGGCCCGAGGCCGCGGGGATGCGATCGGGCGACAGGCCAGACAAGGTGATGGTCACCAGCGGAATGAAGAAGAAGGCCATGGCGATGCCCTGCACCACCGTCGGGATCATGATGGTGGTGAAGTCGGCCTGGGTGTTGAAGCCCGAGCGCATCCACAGCACCAGCGCGAACACCAGGAAGGAGAAGGTCGCGTAGCGGCGCGGGTCCACCTTGCCCACGGTGAGGCCCACCATCGGCGACAGCACGATCGCCAGCAACCCGACCGGCGCCATCGCCATGCCCGCCTGCGTGGCGGTGTAGCCCATGAACTGTTGCAGCCACAGCGGCAGCAGCACGATGTTGCCGAAGAACAGGCCGTAGGCCACCGCGGTTGCCACCGCACCGGTCCAGAAGTTCCGGCGCTTGAACAGCGACAGGTCGACCACCGGATGCTTGTCGGTCAACTCCCAGACCAGGAAGAAGGCGAAGCCGACCACAGCCACCACGCCCAGCACCACGATTTGCGCCGAGTGGAACCAGTCCAGTTCCTTGCCCTTGTCCAGCATCAGCTGCAGCGAGCCGACCCAGATCACCAGCAGCGCCAAGCCGATGGCATCGATCGGCACCTTGCGGGTCGCGCTTTCACGGTCGCGATAGATGCCCCAGGTGATGAGCGCCGCCAGGATGCCGACCGGGATGTTGATGTAGAAGATCCAGGGCCAGGAGATGTTGTCGGTGATCCAGCCACCCAGGAGCGGCCCCATCACCGGCGCCACCAGCGTGGTCATGGACCACAGCGCCATCGCCAGGCCCGCCTTGGCGCGCGGATAGCTCGACAGCAGCAGGGTCTGCGACAGCGGGATCATCGGCCCGGCCACGAAACCCTGCAGCGCGCGAAAGGCGATCAGGCTGTTCATGTCCGGCGCCAGCCCGCACATCCACGAACTGATGACGAACAGGATGATGCTGGCTATGAACAGGCGCACCTGTCCGAAGCGCTGCGTCAGGAAGCCGGTGAGCGGCACCGCGATGGCATTGGCCACCGCGAAGCTGGTGATGACCCAGGTGCCCTGGGTCGCGCTCACGCCCAGGTCGCCGGCGATGGCCGGCAGCGAGACGTTGGCGATCGAGGAGTCGAGCACGTTCATGAAGGTCGCGGCGGACAGGGCCACCGTGCCCCAGACACGCGCCGAACCTTCCAGCGGCGGCGGCGGGATGTTCGCGGGTGCGGACGACATTCAGTTGTGCACCGAAGATCAGGAGGGATTGGCGTGCGTGGCCGGCGCGTGGGTTGCCGCTGCGCTCGCCTTGTTGCCGGCGCGGCCCAGGTTGGCGGCGATGATGCGCTGCACTTCCGCATCGGCGCCCTGGTCCAGCGCGCTGTAGACCTTGGTCTGGCTCAGTGCGGCGGGGCGGGGCGCATCGGCCAGTATCTTGCCGTCCTTGCTCGACACGTCGACCTGCGCATCCATCGACAGGCCGACGCGCAGCGGGTTGGACTTGAGCTGCGCCTCGTCCAGCGCGATGCGCACCGGCACGCGCTGCACCACCTTGATCCAGTTGCCGGTGGCGTTCTGCGCCGGCAGCAGTGCAAAGGCGGCGCCGGTGCCGACGCCCAGGCCGGCCACCTTGCCGCTGTATTCGACCTTGCTGCCGTAGACGTCGGCAGTCAGCTTCACGGGCTGGCCGATGCGGATGTTGCGCAGCTGCACTTCCTTGAAGTTGGCATCGACCCAGACCTGGCCCAGCGGCACCACCGACATCATCGGCGTGCCGGCGGCCACGCGCTGGCCCAGCTGCACGGTGCGCTTGGCCACATAGCCATCGACCGGCGCCGGCAGGTCCACGCGCTGCGTCGCGAGGTAGGCCTCGCGCACCTTGGCGGCGGCGGCTTGCACGCTGGGGTGCTGCTCGACGCTGGTGCCTTCGGTGAGCGACTGGTTGCTGGCCAGCTGTTCCTTGGCCGACGTCACGCCGGCCTGCGCCGCCGACAACGCGCTCCTGGCGTTGGACAGCGCCGTCTCGGCATGGTTGAGTTCTTCCTTCGACACCGCGCCGTTGCCTGACAGCGCCTTGCGGCGCTGCAGGTCGTCCTGGGCGCGCGCAATGTCGCTTTGCGCCTTCACGATGTCGGCCTGGCGAAGCGCCACCTGCGCGGCGAGCGAGCCGTTGTTGAGGTAGAGGGTGCGCACCTGGCGCACCGTCTGCGCCAGCGCCGCCTCGGCCTGGTCCAGCGCCACGCGGGCATCGGCCGGGTCGAGCTTGACCAGCGGCTGGCCGGCCTTCACGAAGTCGGTGTCGTCGGCCATGATCGACATCACGGTGCCCGTGATCTGCGGCGTGATCTGGATCACGTTGCCCTGGACGTAGGCGTTGTCGGTGGTCTCGTAGTGGCTGGCAACCAGCCATTCGTAGGCGCCCCAGCCGGCACCGGCCACCACCACGACGGCCGCCAGCGCGCTCAGCGCCTTGCGGCGATTGCCGTTGGCTGCGGGCTGCTCGGCTGGACTCGTGTTCGAAGCGGCGCCAGGCGCCGGGCTGTTGTTGTCGCTCATGGTGTGGTTCTTTCCTTGCCAGAAAGCGCCGCCGTCGTCGCCGGCGCCTGGTAGCCGCCGCCCAGCGCATGGGCGAGGCCGACTTGGGTATCGAGTGCACGGGCAGCCAGGTCCACTGCATCGCGGCGCTGGGCCAGCACATTGGTTTCGGCAGACAGCACGTTGAGGTAGGTGCCCAGGCCTGCGCTGTAGCGCTGCACGGCGATGTCGTAGGCGCCTTCGGCCGCCTCCTGGCCCTGGCGCTGCTGCTCCTGCTGGCGCGCGACGGACTGCACCGAGGCCACCTGGTCGGACACGTCGCGCACTGCATCGAGCACGGTGGCGTTGTAGCTCTCGATGGCGGCATCGAGGTCGGCGTTCTTGCCGCGCAGGTTGGCGCGCAGTTCTCCGCCTTCGAAGATCGGCAGGCGCACGGCCGGGCCGAAGCTCCACAGGCGGCTGCCGGGCTTGAGCAGGTTGTCCAGGCCCAGGCTCTGGTAGCCCGCGGTCGCCACCAGGTCGATGTTGGGATAGAAGAGGGTCTTCGCGTAGGCCACGTCCTTGGTCGCGGCTTCGACGCGCCAACGCGCGGCCGCCACGTCGGCGCGGTGGCCGAGCAGATCGGCCGGAATGTGCGGCGCCAGCGCGATCGACTTGAAGGCCTCCAGCGCGGGCGCCTTCAGCTTGTCGCTGGCACCGGGCGCGGCCACCAGGGCGTCGAGCGCATGCTTGTTGAGCGCGATCTGCTCGGACAGCGCCTCGATGCGCTGGCGCGCTTCGGGCAGGCCGGATTCGCTCTGGCGCAATTCGAGGCGCGTGTCCAGGCCGGCGGAGACGCGGTCGCGCACCAGGCCCAGCGTTTCTTCGCGCTGTGCCAGGGTGCGCCTGGCGACCGCCTGCAGCCCCTCGAGCCGAGCCCATTGGATGTAGCTGCTGGCCACGCGGGTGGCGAGCAGGATGCGGGCGGCCTCGGCATCGGCGACGGCGGCATTGGCGCCGCCGATGGCGGCGTCCAGGGCGCTCTGGTTCTTGCCGAAGAAGTCGAGTTCCCAACTGCCGCTCAGTTGCAGCACGCCACTGTTGCGGATGGAACCGCCCAGCGGCGGCGGATAGATGAAGTTGTTGCTGAAGAGCTGGCGCGTGAGTTCAAGGCCGGCACCGACCTGCGGCAGATCGGCCGACTGCGCCACCGCCACCGTCGACTGCGCCTTGGCCACGCGCGCCCGGGCCACGCCCAGGTTCGGGTTGCCTTGCAGCGCTTGTTCGATCAGGCCATTGAGCTGGGCGTCGCCGAAGGCCAGCCACCAGCGGCTGTCGATCTCGTTGTGATCGGCGTCGGCGGCGTTCAAGCCAACCGAGGGCGCATCGCGCAGTTGTACCTGCGAGGCGATGCCCGACATGTCGGCACACCCGGCCAGCAGCGCCAGCGCAGCAGCGGCAAGCGCCAGGCCGGCGCGCGTGAATCGATCAGGAAGCGGCGTCGTCATTCTTGTTCTCTCCACGGGCCGAGATGGCTTGCGCGTTGTCGAGCATGCGGCGCAGGTAGCTCTTGAGCTGCTCCCACTCCTCGACGCTGAAGCCGGCCAGGTATTCGTTCTGCACACGGGCCAGGAATTGCGGCACCGCTTGCGCCGCGGCGCGGCCTTCGTCGGTGAGCTCGATGTTGACGACACGGCGATCGGCCACCGAGCGCACGCGCCGGCACAGGCCCTTGGCCTCGAGCCGGTCGAGCAGGCGCGTCATGGCGCCGGTGTCGAGCTGGCATTCGCGCGCCAGTTCGGCCACCGTGGTGGCCGTGCCCATGTGCAGCTTGTGCAACGGGATCCACTGCGGATAGGTCGGGCCGCCCGGCTCGCACAGCCTGGACTCCACCGTCTGGCTGATGGACGAGAGGATGCGCTTCATCATGAAGCCGATGCTTTCTTCCGCACGGTAGTTCTCCGGGCGGTAGAAGTTCGCCGGCGCCTTGGATTCGGGTTTGGTCCCATCGGTCATGCTTGAATATTAGTTGCCACGTCAATTATTGTCAAGGCTTCCTTTGAGCTGACAGCGTTCGATAGAATCCAGCAATGGCTGCCGCTTCCGATGCTTCCCGCTCGCCCGCCAAGGGCGCACCCCGTTCACTCACCGGCCTGGCGCCCTTCTTGCGCCCCTATCGGCTGCAGATCGGGCTGGCCGGCGTGTTCCTGGTGCTGGCGGCACTGACCACCCTGCTCTTTCCCTTGGCCCTGCGCAGCCTCATCGACGGCGGCCTGGTCAGTGCCGACCCCGGCCAGCAGGCCATGGGCCTGCGCACTCATTTCCTGGCGCTGTTCGGGGTGGCGGTGGCGCTGGGCGTTTTTTCGGCGGCGCGCTTCTACACGGTGAGCTGGCTGGGCGAGCGCGTGACGGCCGATTTGCGCAACGCGGTCTATGCCCATGTGCTGCGCCAGAGCCCGGCCTTCTTCGAATCGACCCAGACCGGCGAAGTCCTCTCGCGGCTGACGGCCGACACCACGCTGGTGCAGACGGTGGTCGGCTCATCGCTGAGCATGGGCCTGCGCAACGCGGTGATGGGCGCCGGCGCGCTGGCCATGCTGGTCTGGACCAACCCCTATGTGATGGGGCAGGTGCTGCTGATCCTGGTGCTGATTGTGCTGCCCAGCATGTGGTTCGGCCGCCGCGTGCGCCGGCTCTCGCGCGCCAGCCAGGACCGCGTGGCCGACGCCAGCGCGATCGCGGCCGAAGTGCTGAACGCCATTCCGGTGGTGCAGAGCTACACAGCGGAGCAGCGCGAGGCCGAGCGCTTCCACGTCTCTACCAACAACGCCTTCCACACTGCCGTGCGCCGAACCAAGGCACGCTCGGTGCTGGTGGCCTTCATCATCATCGCGACCTCGGCCGCCCTGCTGTGGGGCCTGTATGCCGGCACGCAGGCCGTGCTGCGCGGCGACATCACGGCCGGCCACCTGGGCCAGACGGTGGTCTACGTGATCATCCTGGCCAGCGCCGCCGCGGTGCTGGGCGAGGTCTACGGCGATCTGCTGCGCGCCGCCGGCGCCACCGAGCGGTTGATGGAGTTGCTGCATGCGCAGTCCGACATCGCCTCGCCGCACGCGCCGGTGAAGGTGCCGGCGCCCACGGCCGGCAGCGCGATCCGCTTCGAGGCGTTGCGCTTCCATTACCCCTCGCGGCCCGATACGCCGGCGCTGCGCGACTTCAGCCTGGAAGTTCAGCCCGGCGAGACGGTGGCGCTGGTAGGCTCCAGCGGCGCCGGCAAGAGCACCGTGCTGCAACTGCTGCTGCGCTACTACGATCCGCAGCAGGGCCGCATCCTGATCGACGGGGCGGCGCTGGACAGCCTGTCGCTGCACGACCTGCGCGAGCGCATCGGACTGGTGCCGCAGGACGCGGTGATCTTCTCGGCCAGCGCGATGGAGAACATCCGCTATGGCCGCCCGGAAGCCAGTGAGGAGGATGTGCGCGCCGCGGCACGGGCCGCCTTCGCCGACGATTTCCTCAAGGCCCTGCCCGAGGGCTACGACACCTTCCTCGGCGAGCGCGGCGTGCGCCTGTAGGGCGGCCAGCGCCAGCGCATCGCCATCGCGCGTGCGATCCTGAAGAACGCGCCACTCTTGCTGCTGGACGAAGCCACCAGCGCGCTCGACGCGCAGAGCGAGCGCATGGTGCAAGCGGCCCTGGACAGCGCCATGGAAAACCGCACGACTCTGGTGATCGCGCACCGTCTCGCCACCGTGCAAAAGGCCGACCGCATCGTCGTGCTGGACCATGGCGGCATCGTCGAGCAGGGCACCCATGCATCGCTGGTGGCCCAGGGCGGCGTCTACGCGCGGCTGGCGGCATTGCAGTTCAGCGCCTGATCGTGGTCACAGCTTGAGCGTCATCGGCGCGCCGGCCAGGCCGCTCTTTTGCAACCAGGCGAAGACCGAATCCACGGTGACGGTTTCGATCCGATCGGAGAAGCGCTTCTCGTTGGGGTGGTCGTCGAAGGGCACATTGGCGGCGCTGACGCGCCCGCCCAGCCGGGTCAGCGGGCCGAGCGTGATGGTGCTCGGCTCGTAGCCCTTGAACTGCAGCCAGGCCTGGGCGCGCGCCCGGTTCGTGACGCCGGCCGGCTCCATCGCCTGCGCCAGGGTCTCGATCGCCCACTGGTTCGACTGCTGGTACTTCTGGCCCCAGGCGTAGGCAACCACGCTGTAGGCCGGCTGGTTCATGCGCAGCAGTTGCGGCTCCGGCCCCTTCAGGAGGCTCAGCAGTTGCGCCTGCACTGCCGGGGTAGGCACCGCCCATGCGGCTTCGTGGCGCCACAGGTCGTCCAGGAAGAAGTCCCCCAGACCCTGGCGGTACACACTGGACACGGCGCTCGCACACTGGTTGAGTTTGTGCACGACGCGCCACGAGCCCTCTTCGCTCTTGTAGGCCAGGCCCAGGTGCGAATAGCGCAGGCCGTACTTGCGCAGGTCCTGGCCGGCGCGCGCCAACACCACCACCCGGGCCCCGCTGGCGTCCAGCGCCTGGGCAGTGCGCTGCGCCAGTTGCATGCCCATGCTGATGCTCTGGAAGCTGGGCGTGACAGCTTCGCAGGAGCGGCCGGCCGCGGCCGGTGCGTGATGCAGGGCCAGCGCGAACACCAGCGCGGCACCGAAGGCCATGACCGATTTGCTAGCGCGCATGGGCTTCATCCAGAAATCTTCTCGCTGCGCAGCAGGGCACGGCCCAGTTCATTGGGAACGAAGGCCAGCACCTCGCCCGCAGCCAGCAGGATCACGCCGGAAGAGATGGCGACAACGCTCACCGCCGTGTCGACTTGCTTGATTGCGTAGTGGGCCGCGCTGTGCGAGACACGCACGCTGCACTGGGCGCCATCCGATACGCGTTCGAGCAGGTACACCACACCGTCGGCCGAGGCCTGCACGCTCTTGATGACAAGCTGGCTGCCCGCCACCGAGAGCGCGACCGGAAGCGCCACTGCGGTGCTGGCCGCTGCGCCCACGGCTGCGGTGCTCAGCACGACCGAGGCAACGGGCAACGCCGACAGCGTCATCGAAGCATCGTGCTGGCCATGCGCATGGCTTGGCAAGGCGCACGCGCCGTAGGCGATGGCGGCGGCAAGGGCAAGGCGGGAGATGGTCTTTTTCATGGCGACTTCCTGAAGTTGAGGAGAGGCGCCTCAAGAAGCCATGAACGCTGCTCGAGGCCCGCGCATGGTCGCGGGGCGAGCTTTTGGAAGTAGCGAAATTCTGCGCCGGTAGCCGGCCTGAAACCTGGAAGTAGCTGGATTCGATACCAGCGCCGGCGCCGGCCAGCTACTGCAGCGTTTCCTTGAGTGCCGCCGGCAACGCGATCTGCATCACGGCAATGCCCTCTTCCGCCAGCGCTGCGGTTTCCTCGCGCGTGGCCTGGCCGCGGATGCCGCGCTCTTGCACCTCGCCATGGTGGATGCGGCGGGCCTCGGCGGCGAATCGGTCGCCAACGTCTTCGGTGCTGGCCATGAGTTCACGCACCGCGCGCAGCCAGCGGCCCTGCTGCGTTTGCTCCGTTTGCGCCGGCGCGGAGGCTTCCTTGGCGGCGCCCAGGTTCAGCCGCGGCGCGCTCAGGCCCTTGGAGACTTCCTTGCCGCCGCACATCGGGCACTCCACCAGGCCGCCGGCGAGTTGCGTCTCGAACGCTTCGTTCGACGCAAACCAGCCTTCGAAGCCGTGGCCATGCGAGCACTGGAGGTTGAGAACCTTCATGCGCGCATTATCCCGCCGGGCCTGCGGAATCGGCCAGGCGCCAGTCCAGTGCCCATGCGCCCGACACGACGTTCGCGAGCCACAGGGTGCAAGTGAGGGTCTTGGCGTCTGTCACGGTGCCGTCGCGGCACCAGCCGAGCAGTTCGTCGACGCTGGCGGTGAACACGTCGAGGAATTCGCCATGGTCGAGCTGCCGCTCGCCCAGCGACAGGCCGCGCGCGAAGTAGACATGGATGATCTCGGTGGAATAGGCCACCGCCAGGTGCATGGCGCCGGCATGCGCCCATTCGCGCGCGCTGTAGCCAGTTTCCTCCAGCAGCTCGCGCTGGCCGCAGAAAAGCGGATCCTCGCCGGCATCGAGCTTGCCGGCCGGAAACTCGACCATCACATGGCCCACCGGATAGCGGAACTGCCGCTCCAGCACGATGCGCCCGTCGTCCAGCAGCGGAACGACCACCACGGCGCCGGGGTGCACTACGTATTCGCGCGTGGTGGTGTGGCCGTCCGGCATACGCACCGTGTCGCGCCGGGCTTCCAGGAAGTTGCCCTTGAAGAGCAGCGTGCTGCCGACGCCCTCTTCCTTCAGATGACCATCGTCCATCACTTCAGCTCCGGTGTTTGAGCAAATAGCGCCATGTGAAGCCGGGGAAGGCCAGCACCACGAACAGGGCCGCCGAGATCGCGTAGAACTCCCAGCCCTGCGGGGCGATCTGACCAAGCCGGAGCTCGAACAGCAGGCCCACCGCGCCTGTCAAAAAGTACAAGACCACCAGTTCGGCAAAACGCACAGCCAGCAATTTGCGGGCGGTGCGCAGTGGAATCAGGGCGAACAGCCGATCGTTGACGAAAGGCAGGTTGGCCGCCACCAGGGCGACCACCAGCACCACCCAGACCGAGGCGCCTTGCGTCACGCGGGAGACCGCGGCAGTGCCGGGCTCAAGTGGCGAGCGTCGCCACGATCGCCTTGGCGCACAGCGCCATCAGGCCACCGGGCACGATGCCCAGGATCAGGATCAGGGCGCCGTTGACCGAAAGCACTGCGCGCACATCGCGCGGCGCCGACACCGTGGTGGCAGTCACCGGCTCGTCGAAGTACATCACCTTGACGACACGGATGTAGTAAAAGGCGCCGACCAGGGAAGTCATCACCGCGAACACCGCCAGGCCGATGTAGAAGGCCTGGCCCGAGGCGATCAGCGCCTGCAGCACCGCCAGCTTGGCGTAGAAGCCGACCATGGGCGGAATGCCGGCCAGCGAGAACATGGCGATGGCCATCACGGCGGCATACAGCGGGCTGCGCTGGTTCAGGCCGGCGAAGTCCGTGATCTCCTCGCTCTCGAAGCCTTCGCGAGCCAAGAGCAGGATGATGCCGAAGCTCGCCAGCGTGGTCAGCACATAGGTGATGACGTAGAACATCGCCGCGCTGTAGGCGTACTGGGCGTTGTAGGTGTTGTCGTTGACCACACCGGCCACCAGGCCCAGGAGCATGAAGCCCATTTGCGCGATGGTCGAGTACGCCAGCATGCGCTTGAGGTTGGTCTGCGCGATGGCCGCCAGGTTGCCGATCAGGAGCGAGCCGATGGCCAGGATCGTCAGCATCTGCTGCCAGTCGAAGGCCAACGGCAGCAGGCCCTCCACCAGCAGGCGGATGATGATGGCGAAGGCAGCCAGCTCGGGTGCGGCGCCGATCAGCAGCGTGACGGCCGTGGGCGCACCCTGGTAGACGTCGGGCACCCACATGTGGAAGGGGGCGGCGCCCACCTTGAAGGCCAGGCCGGCGACGATGAAGACCAGGCCGAACACCAGCACCTGGTGCTTGACGGTGCCGCTGGCGATGATCTTGAAGACCTCGTTCACGTCCAGGCTGCCGGTGGCGCCGTAGATCATCGACAGCCCATAGAGCAGGAAGCCGCTGGCCAGCGCGCCCAGCACGAAGTACTTCATGGCCGCCTCGCTGGCCACCGCGTTGTCGCGGCGCAGCGCCACCAGCGCATAGCTGGACAGCGTCAGCAGTTCCAGGCCGAGGTAGATCAGCAGGAAGTTGCTACCCGAGATCATCACGAAGATGCCCAGGAGCGAGAACATGCTCAGGGTGAACATCTCGCCGCCGCTCAACATGCCGCGGTCGGCTGCGTAGGGACGGCCGTAGACCAGCGTCACCATCAGCGCAAGGGTGGCGAAGCACTTGAGCCAGTTGCCCATCGGGTCGCTCACCACCATGCCGCCGAAGCCGAAGATGACCTGGCCGTTGGCGGCGTTGACGCCCGTCAGGTAGGCGACCACCGCCAGGGTGAGCAAGGTAAGAATGTAGGTGCGGGTACGGCGCGGGTCGTTCGAAGACAGGTCGACCAGCGCGATGATGCAGGCCATGACCAGGAGCACCAGCTCCGGGTAGATCGTGATCCAGCTGAGTTTGTCAATCATCTCGTTCTCTTGTCAGGGCAGCTTGGAAATCGCGACATGACGCAGCAATTCAGACACCGAGGCGTCCATGACATCGGTGAAGGGCTTGGGGTCCAGGCCCATCCAGAGCACCGGAATGGCCAGCAGCGCAAGCATCAGGAATTCACGGCCGTTGATGTCCATCAACTCCTTCACATGGTCGTTGCCCGGATCGCCCAGGTAGACGCGCTTGTACATCCACAGGGTGTAGGCAGCACCGAAGATCAGGGCCGTTGCGGCCCCCAGGCCCAGCCAGAAGTTGGCCTTGACGGCGCCCAGGATCACCATCCATTCGCCGACGAAACCAGCGGTGGCGGGCAGGCCGCAGTTGGCCATGGCGAACAGCAGCGCGAAGGCGGCGAACTTGGGCATGGTGTTGACCACGCCGCCGTAGTCGGCGATTTCGCGCGAATGCACGCGGTCGTACAGCACGCCGATGCAAAGGAACATCGCGCCCGAGACGAAGCCGTGCGCGATCATCTGCACGATGCCGCCGGACACGCCCAGGTCGTTGAAGATGAAGAAGCCCAGCGTGACGAAGCCCATGTGCGCCACCGAGGAGTAGGCCACCAGCTTCTTCATGTCCGTCTGCACCAGCGCCACCAGGCCGACGTAGATCACGGCGATCAGCGACAGGGCGATCATGAACCAGGCCCACTCGTGCGCAGCGTCGGGTGCGATCGGCATCGAGAAGCGCAGGAAGCCGTAGGCGCCCAGCTTCAGCATGATCGCGGCCAGCACGGCGGAGCCGCCGGTGGGCGCCTCGACGTGAACGTCTGGCAGCCAGGTATGCACCGGCCACATCGGCACCTTGACGGCGAAGGCGGCGAACAACGCAAAGAAGATCAGCGTCTGCACATGGCCGCTCAGCTTGAGCTGGTGCCAGGTCAGGATGTCGAAGCTGCCGTTGGAGGCGTTGTACAGGTAGATCAGCGCGACCAGCAGCAGGAGCGAACCGAGCAGCGTGTAAAGGAAGAACTTGAAGGCCGCGTAGATCTTGTTCGGGCCGCCCCAGATGCCGATGATCAGGTACATCGGGATCAGCGTCGCTTCGAAGAAGGTGTAGAACAGCACGCCGTCGAGCGCGGAGAACACGCCGATCATCAGGCCCGACAGGATCAGGAAGGCGCCCATGTACTGGTTGACGCGTTCCGTGATCACTTCCCAGGCCGAAATGACCACCACCACCGTGATGAAGGCGGTCAGCAGCACGAACCACAGCGAGAGGCCGTCGACCCCCACGTGATAGGAGATGTTGAAGCGCTCGATCCAGGGGCTCTTCTCGACGAACTGCATCGCCGCCGTCTTCAGCTGGAAGCCGGTGTACAGCGGGATGGTGGCGATGAAGCTCAGGATCGAGCCAACCAGGGCGAACCAGCGCACGAAGCGCGCCTTGTCGTCACGCCCGAAGGCCAGCAGCACGGCGCCGAAACCGATCGGCAGCCAGATGGCAAGACTCAGCAAACCCATTTTTGTTTTTCTCCAGTGCCGTCGCTTATCGCTTGAACCATACGAAATAGGACATCAGCACGAACACGCCGAGCAGCATGGCGAACGCATAGTGATAGATGTAGCCCGACTGAACCCAGCGCACCACGCTGGAGACACGGCCGATCACCTTCCAGGAACCGTTGACGAGCGCGCCGTCGATCAGGGCCTGGTCGCCGCCCTTCCACAGGCCGGTGCCCAGGGCACGGGTCGCGCGGGCGATGACGTTCTCGTTGAACCAGTCCATGTAGTACTTGTTCTCGAGCAGGTTGTAGATGGGGCCGAAGGCGCGCTTGATGGCGGCCGGTACCGCGGGGTTCACCAGGTACATGTACCAGGCGGCCACCACACCGGCCAGGGCCAGCCAGAAGGGCGGAGCCGTCAGGCCGTGCAACGCCATGGCCATCGGGCCGTGGAAGGCTTCCTTCAGCTCCGTCATGGCGTGGTGCCTCGAGGCGTCGACGATGATCGAATCCTTGAAGAAATCGCCGAAGAGCATGGCGTCGATGGTCATGTAGCCGATCACCACCGAGGGGATGGCCAGCAGCACGAGCGGCAGCCACACCACCCAGGGCGACTCGTGCGGGCTCGAATGGTTGCCGTGATGGCCGTGGTCGGGCTCGTCGTGCGCGTCATGCGCATCCGGGTTCTGGTCGTAGCGTTCCTTGCCGTGGAAGACAAGGAAGTACATGCGGAAGGAATAGAAGGCGGTGACGAACACGCCCGCCAGCACCGACCAGTAGGCGAAGCCGGCACCCCACAGGTGGCTCTCGTGCACCGCCTCGATGATGCTGTCCTTCGAGTAGAAGCCGGCGAACAGCGGTGTGCCGATCAGCGCGAGCGAGCCCAGCAGCGAGGTGATCCAGGTGATCGGCATGTACTTGCGCACATTGCCCATCCAGCGAATGTCCTGGTTGTGGTGCATGCCGATGATGACCGAGCCGGCGCCCAGGAAGAGCAGCGCCTTGAAGAAGGCGTGCGTCATCAGGTGGAACACCGCCACCGAGTAGGCCGAGGCGCCCAGCGCCACCGTCATGTAGCCCAGCTGCGAGAGTGTCGAGTAGGCCACCACGCGCTTGATGTCGTTTTGGATGATGCCCAAAAAGCCCATGAACAGGGCCGTGATGGCACCGATGACCAGGATGAACGAGAGCGCCGTGTCGGACAGCTCGAACAGGGGCGACATGCGCGCCACCATGAAGATGCCGGCCGTCACCATGGTGGCGGCGTGGATCAGCGCGGAGATGGGGGTCGGGCCTTCCATCGAGTCGGGCAGCCACACGTGCAGCGGGAACTGCGCGCTCTTGCCCATGGCGCCGATGAACAGGCAGATGCAAATCACGGTGATCAGCATCCAGTCAGTGCCGGGGAAGCCGATCTTGGCGATCTCGCCGGCCTTGCCGAAGACCTCGGCGTAGTTCAGCGTGCCGGCATAGGCCGCCACCAGGCCGATGCCCAGGATGAAGCCGAAGTCGCCCACGCGGTTGACAAGGAAGGCCTTCAGGTTGGCGAAGATGGCCGTCGGCTTGTTGTACCAGAAGCCGATCAAGAGGTAGGACACCAGGCCCACCGCTTCCCAGCCGAAGAACAGCTGCAGCATGTTGTTGCTCATCACGAGCATCAACATCGAGAAGGTGAACAGCGAGATGTAGGCGAAGAAGCGGTTGTAGCCCTCGTCTTCCTCCATGTAGCCGATGGTGTAGATGTGCACCATCAGCGAGACGAAGGTGACGACGCACATCATCATGGCCGTCAGGCCGTCGATGAGGAAGCCGACTTCCATCTTCAGGCCGCCGACCACCATCCATTCGTAGATGGTGGCGTCGAAGCGGGCACCGTCGGAAACGACGCTCCTGAGCGTCATGACAGAGATGATGAAGGCCACCAGCACGCCCAGGATGGTGAGCGAGTGCGAGGCGCGGCGGCCGATCAGGTTGCCGCCGAACTTGGTGCCGAAGATGCCGGCGATGACCGAGCCGACCAGGGGCGCCAGCGGAACGGCCAGCAACGTGGATGCAGAAAGGGTTGCGCTCATGTGGATGTATCCTTCAACCCTTGAGCGCGTTCAGCTCGTCGACGTTGATGTTCGACTTGTTGCGGAACAGCAGGACCAGCAGCGCCAGCCCGATCGCCGACTCGGCAGCCGCCACCGTCATGATGAAGAACACGAAGATCTGTCCGTGCATGTCGCCCAGGTAGTAGGAGAAGGCGACGAAGTTCATGTTGACCGCCAGCAGCATCAGCTCGATGGCCATCAGCAGCACGATCAGGTTCTTGCGGTTCAGGAAGATGCCGATCACCGACAGCGCGAACAGCATCGCGCCCAGCGAGAGGAAGTGTCCCAGCGAGATGGTCATGCCTTGGCTCCCGGTTGTGCGTCGGCTTGGGCTTGCTCGGCCACCGGCTCGGCGGCGCGCGTGACTGGCATCGTGACGATGCGCACGCGGTCGCGCGCCTTCACGCGCACGGCGTCGGCCGGGTTGAAGTACTTGCTGTCCTTGCGCTTGCGCAGGGTGAGCGCGATGGCTGCCACGATCGCCACCAAGAGGATCACGGCCGCCACTTCCAGCGGATAGAGGTATTCGGTGTAGAGCAGCTTGCCCAGTTCCAGCGTGTTGGAGTTGCCGGCGCCCGTTCCCATGGCTGCGCCGCGCGGCGCGCCGTCGAGACGGAAACCGCCCATCAGTACGGCGGCCATTTCGAAGGCGATCAGAGCGCCGACGGTGGCAGCCAGCGGGAAGTGCTTCCAGAAGCCCTGCCGCAGACTGTCGACGTTGATGTCCAGCATCATCACGACGAACAGGAACAGCACCATCACCGCGCCCACGTAGACCAGCACCAGCGTGATGGCGAGGAACTCGGCGCGCAGCAGCAGCCAGATGGCCGAAGCCTGGAAGAAGGCGAGCACCAGGTACAAGGCCGAGTAAACGGGATTGCGCGCGGTGATGACGCGAAATGCCGAGAACAGCAGCACCGCGGCAAACAAATAGAACAGACCGGTCTTGACGTCCATGGGTCGTTTCGTTTTTCTTTAAGGTCGGACCGAGACCGCTTCAGCGGTACTTGGCGTCGGCCGCCTTGTTGGCGGCGATTTCTTTTTCGTAGCGGTCGCCCACGGCCAGCAGCATGTCCTTGGTGAAGTACAGGTCGCCGCGCTTTTCGCCGTGGTATTCGAAGATGTGGGTCTCGACGATCGAGTCGACCGGGCAACTCTCTTCGCAGAAGCCGCAGAAGATGCACTTGGTCAGGTCGATGTCGTAGCGCGTGGTGCGGCGCGAGCCGTCGTCACGCACATCCGATTCGATGGTGATGGCCAGGGCCGGGCAAACGGCTTCGCACAGCTTGCAGGCAATGCAGCGCTCTTCGCCGTTCTCGTAGCGGCGCAGCGCATGCAGGCCGCGAAAGCGCGGGGACAGCGGCGTCTTTTCCTCGGGGAACTGCACCGTGATCTTGCGGCTGAAGGCGTACTTGCCGGTGACGGCAAGGCCCTTGAACAACTCCATCAGCATGAAGCTGGACAGGAAGTCTTTCAGCGAGAACGGCGCCGAGGCGGTTGCGGAGTTCGCAGACATGGCGATTTCCAGTTATTTCCAGATATTGAAGGGGGTCTGCATCCAGGCGCCCACCACCACCAGCCACACCAGGGTGACCGGAATGAAGATCTTCCAGCCCAGACGCATGATCTGGTCGTATCGGTAGCGCGGGAAGGTCGAGCGCACCCACAGGAACATGGTGACCACGCAGAAGGTCTTGGCGCCCAGCCAGATCCAGCCCGGGATGAAGGACAGGAACTCGAAGGGAGGCAGCCAGCCGCCAAGGAACAGGATCACGCACAGGATCGAGACCAGCCACATGTTGGCGTACTCGGCCAGGAAGAACATGGCAAAGCTCATGCCCGAGTACTCGATCATGTGGCCTGCGACGATTTCGGATTCGCCTTCCACCACGTCGAAGGGGTGGCGGTTCGTCTCGGCGAGGCCCGAGATGAAGTAGACCAGGAAGATCGGCAGCAGCGAGAGCCAGTTCCACGACAGGAAGCCCATGCCGATGTCGGCAAACATGCCCTTGCCCTGCCCTGTCACGATGTCGCTCATGTTCAGGCTGGCCGAGACCATCAGCACCACCACGAAGCAGAAGCCCATGGCGATCTCGTAGCTCACCATCTGCGCCGAGGCGCGCAGCGCGCCCAGGAAGGCGTACTTCGAGTTCGAGGCCCAGCCGGCGATGATCACGCCATAGACCTCGAGAGAGGTGATGGCCATCACGAACAAGAGGCCGGCGTTGATGTTGGCCAGCGCCACATCGGGTCCGAAGGGAATCACCGCCCACGCAGCCAGCGCCGGCATGATGGTCATGATCGGCCCGAGCAGGAACAGGCCCTTGTTGGCGACCGTCGGAATGATGATTTCCTTGGTCAGCAACTTCAGCGCGTCGGCGATCGGCTGCAGCAGGCCCAGCGGGCCGATGCGGTTGGGGCCAATGCGGATCTGCGTGAAGCCGATGGCCTTGCGCTCCCACAGCGTGAGGTAGGCCACGGCGCCCATCAGCGGGAGCACCACCACCACGATCTTGATCAGCGTCCAGATGACGGGCCAGAACACGGCCGTCCACCAACCGGCAGAACTCAGGCCCAGGCCGAAGCCGTAGATCGAATCGATCATGCCAGGGCCTCCTCGCGGCGCGCGTCGGCGGTCAGTTGAAGCGAGGGCGCGCGGCGCACGATGGAATCCAACTGGTAGATGCTGGCGACCACTGGCGCGCTCTGCGCACCGGAGGCAAGCACCGGGTTGGCGGTCGTTGCATTGCTCATGCAATCGGCCGGCACTTGGCCAGCCGCCCCGGCCGCAGCCAGGATCTCGCCGGTCGATTCATAGGCGAAGCCGGCCAGGCCCAGCATGTTCGCCAGCACGCGCAGCACCTTCCAGGCCGGACGCGCTTCGCCCTGCGGCTTGACCACCGCATGGAAGCTCTGCACGCGGCCTTCGGCATTGACGAAGGAGCCGGGCGTTTCGGTGAAGGGCGAGATCGGCAGCAGCACGTCTGCGAATTCGAGGTTGGCCTTGAACGGGCTCAGGCTCACGACCATGTCGGCCTTCGACAGCGCGTCGATGGCGGCGCTGCCTGCGGCCGAGTCGAACACCGGCTCGTTGTTGAGCAGCAGCACCGCCTTCAGTCCGCCGGCCAGCATCTGGGCGGCATTGGCGCCGCCCTTTTGCGGCTGGGCGCCGATCCACTGCGCGCCGACGGTGTTGGCGGCTTCCGTGAGGTAGCCGACGCTGGCACCGGTCTGGGCGCCGATCCAGTTGGCCAGGGCCAGCAGCGATTCGGCTTGCGCATGGTGCGCTGCGGCATTGCCCAGCAGGATGGCCTTGCGCTCGCCGCTTTGCAGCGAGGCGGCCATGGCCTTGGCGGTGTCGTCGGCCTGCACGCCAGCCAGCGGCGCGGTCGCGCCGGTGGCTTGTGCGATGGCGGCGGCAACGCCGGCCAGGGCAGCTACCCATTGGTCGGCCTCGAGCACGGCGGCATTGGCGATAGGCATGGCCCAGGCGTCACGGTCGGCCAGCAGCGCGGCCGAAGTGATGGTGCTGAGCGCCCCACCCTTGCGCACCGACTGGCGAATGCGCTGGGCAAAGAGCGGATGGTCCTTGCGCAGGTTCGAGCCCACGACCAGCACGCGCTGCAACTGAGACAGCGACGCGATCGAGGTACCGAGCCAGCGCACGCCCTGCGTGGCTTCGAAGGAAGCGTGGCGCAGGCGGTGGTCGATGTTGTCGCTGCCCAGGGCGCGCGTCAGCTGCGCGGCCAGGTACAGCTCTTCCAGCGTGCTGTGCGGGCTGGCCAGCGTGCCGATGCTCTGCGCGCCGTGGTCGCCCTTGATCTGCTTCAGGCCATTGGCGACGTACTCGAGGGCCGTCTGCCAATCCACCTGCTGCCACTGGCCGCCCTGCTTGAGCAGGGGCTGCGTCAGGCGCTCGGGGCCGTTGAGCGCTTCGTAGGAGAAGCGGTCGCGGTCGGCGATCCAGCACTCGTTGACGTCTTCGTTCTCCAGCGGCACCACGCGCATCACGCGGTTGCTCTTGACCTGGACGATCAGGTTGGCGCCGGTCGAATCATGCGGGCTGACCGACTTGCGGCGCGACAGCTCCCAGGTGCGGGCGCTGTAGCGGAAGGGCTTGCTGGTGAGCGCGCCCACCGGGCAGATGTCGATCATGTTGCCCGAGAGCTCGGAGTCGACCGATTCGCCGACGAAGGTCTCGATCTCGGCGTGCTCGCCACGGTGCGACATGCCCAGCTCCATCACGCCGGCCACTTCCTGGCCGAAGCGCACGCAGCGGGTGCAATGGATGCAGCGGCTCATCTCTTCCATGCTGATGAGCGGGCCCACGTCCTTGTGGAACACCACGCGCTTTTCTTCCTCGTAGCGCGAACTGGAGCCGCCGTAACCGACGGCCAGGTCCTGCAGCTGGCATTCGCCGCCCTGGTCGCAGATCGGGCAATCGAGCGGGTGATTGATGAGCAGGAACTCCATCACCGACTGCTGGGCCTTGATCGCCTTGTCGCTCTTGGTGCGCACGATCATGCCCTGCGTCACCGGCGTGGCGCAGGCCGGCATCGGCTTGGGGGCCTTTTCGATGTCGACCAGGCACATCCGGCAGTTGGCCGCGATGCTGAGCTTCTTGTGATAGCAGAAATGCGGAATGTAGGTGCCCGCCTTGTCGGCCGCATGCATGACCATGCTGCCTTCGGCGATTTCAACCTTCTTGCCGTCGAGTTCGATTTCAACCATATGTTTTTCTTCGGCTCTCAGACCTTGGCGGGCGCCTTGGGCACATAGCCCGGGATCAGCGCCTCGAACTCATGCCGGAAGTGTTTGATCATGGCGCGCACCGGCATCGCGGCGGCATCGCCCAGCGCGCAGATGGTGCGGCCCTGGATGTTGTCGGCGACCGAGTTCAGGAGGTCCATGTCGGTGGGCTTGCCCTGGCCGCTGTGGATGCGATCCACCACACGCCACAGCCAGCCCGTGCCTTCGCGGCAGGGCGTGCACTGGCCACAGGACTCGTGCATGTAGAAGTAAGAGAGGCGCTTGAGCGACTCGACCATCGAGCGGCTGTCGTCCATCACGATGACCGCGCCCGAGCCCAGCATGGAGCCGGCCTTGGCGATGGAGTCGTAGTCCATCGTGCACTGCATCATGATGTCGGCCGGCAGCACCGGCGCGGAAGAGCCGCCCGGGATCACCGCCTTCAGCTTGCGGCCCTTGCGCACGCCACCCGCCAACTCGAGCAGCGCGGAGAACGGCGTGCCCATCGGCACTTCGTAGTTGCCCGGCAGCTCGACGTCGCCACTGACCGAGTAGATCTTGGTGCCGCCGTTGTTCGGCTTGCCGCACTCCAGGTAGGCCTGGCCGCCGTTGTTGATGATCCACGGCACCGCGGCAAAGGTCTCGGTGTTGTTGATCGTGGTGGGCTTGCCGTACAGGCCGAAGCTGGCCGGGAACGGCGGCTTGAAGCGCGGCTGGCCCTTCTTGCCTTCCAGCGATTCGAGCAGCGCGGTTTCCTCGCCGCAGATGTAGGCGCCGAAGCCGTGGGCGGCGTGCAACTGGAAGTTGTACTTGCTGCCCAAAATCTTGTCGCCGAGGTAGCCGGCGGCGCGCGCTTCTTCCAGCGCTTCTTCAAAACGGTCGTAGGTCTGGAAGATCTCGCCGTGGATGTAGTTGTAGCCCACGCTGATGCCCATCGCGTAGGCGGCAATGGCCATGCCCTCGATCACGATGTGCGGGTTGAATTGCAGGATGTCGCGGTCCTTGCAGGTGCCCGGCTCGCCCTCGTCCGAGTTGCAGACCAGGTACTTCTGCCCCGGGAACTGGCGCGGCATGAAGCTCCACTTGAGGCCTGTGGGAAAGCCTGCGCCGCCACGGCCGCGCAGGCCGGAGCCCTTGACCTCCGCGATCACCTGGTCGGGCGTCAGGCCCTCGGTGAGGATCTTGCGCAGTGCCTTGTAGCCGCCGCGCGCCTCGTAGTCGGCCAGGCGCCAGTTGGTGCCGTCCAGGCCCGCATAGATCTGCGGATCGATATGGCGGTTGTGAAAGCAGGTCTGGACGCCAGTCGCCTGGAACTGGGCGAGGACTTGTTCAGCGGTCAACATCAGGCCTTCCCTTCCGCGCTGGCACGCAAGCCGTCGACCAGCTGGTCGAGCTTTTCGTTGCTCATGAAGCTGCACATGGTGCGGTCGTTGACCAGCATCACCGGCGAATCGGCGCAGGCGCCCAGGCATTCGCTCTGCTGCAGGGTGAACATGCCGTCGGCCGTGGTCTCGCCCATGTGGATGCCCAGCTTGTGCTCCAGGTGCGCGAGCGCATTCTGGCCGTCGCGCAGCTGGCACGGCAGGTTGGTGCAGACGTTGAGCTTGAACTTGCCCAACGGCCGCTGGTTGTACATGTTGTAGAAGGTCGTGACCTCGTGCACGGCAATCGGCGCCATGCCCAGGTACTCGGCGATCTCGCGCTCGCGCTGCACGCTCACGAAACCTTCCTGCTGCTGGACGATGGCCAGGCACGCCATCACGGCCGACTGCCTGCCGGTCGGCGACGCCGGGTACTTGGCGGTTTCGCGCGCGAAGCGCTCCAGAACCTCTGCAGACAAGGGCGCCGCGGCGCCCTGTTGGGTGTCGGTTGTCATGTGCTGCGTACTCATCGATCGATCTCGCCGAACACGATGTCCATCGTGCCGATCACGGCCACCGCGTCGGCAATCATGTGGCCCTTGGCCATCTCGTCCAGCGCCGCCAGGTGCGGGAAGCCGGGGGCGCGGATCTTCAGGCGGTAGGGCTTGTTGGCGCCGTCGCTCATCAGGTAGATGCCGAACTCGCCCTTGGGGTGCTCCACCGCCGCGTAGGCCTCGCCTTCAGGCACGTGGAAGCCTTCGGTGAAGAGCTTGAAGTGGTGGATCAGCTCTTCCATGTTCGACTTCATCGACTCACGCGAAGGCGCCGCCACCTTGTGGTTGGACGTGATCACCGGGCCCGGGTTGGCGCGCAGCCAGGCCGAGCACTGCTGGATGATCTTGTTGGCCTGGCGCATCTCTTCGACGCGCACCAAGTAGCGGTCGTAGCAGTCGCCGGTCTTGCCCACCGGAATGTCGAACTGCATGCGGTCGTACACGTCGTAGGGCTGCTTCTTGCGCAGGTCCCACTCGATGCCCGAGCCGCGCAGCATCGGGCCGGTGAAGCCCAGGTTGAGCGCACGCTCCGGCGAGACGACGCCGATGCCCACGGTGCGCTGCTTCCAGATGCGGTTGTCGGTGAGCAGCGTCTCGTACTCGTCGACCATCCTGGGGAAGCGCTTGCAGAAGTCGTCGACGAAGTCCAGCATCGAGCCCTGGCGGTTCTCGTTGAGCTTCTCGATCGCCTTCGCGTTCTTGATCTTGCTGGCCTTGTACTGCGGCATCACGTCCGGCAGGTCGCGGTACACGCCGCCCGGACGGAAGTAGGCCGCGTGCATGCGCGCGCCCGAGACCGCCTCGTACAAGTCGAACAGGTCTTCGCGCTCGCGGAAGCAGTAGATGAGCATGTTCATCGCACCGCAGTCCAGGCCGTGCGCGCCGAGCCACAGCAGGTGGTTCAGAAGGCGCGTGATTTCCGCGAACATCACGCGGATGTACTGCGCGCGCTCAGGCACGTCCAGGCCCATCATCTTCTCGATGGCCAGGCAGTAGGCGTGCTCGTTGCTCATCATCGACACGTAGTCGAGACGGTCCATGTAGGGCAGCGACTGGATGAAGGTGCGGCTCTCGGCCAGCTTCTCGGTCGCACGGTGCAGCAGGCCGATGTGCGGGTCGGCGCGCTGGATGACTTCGCCATCGAGCTCGAGCACCAGGCGCAGCACGCCGTGCGCGGCCGGATGCTGCGGCCCGAAGTTCAGGGTGTAGTTCTTGATTTCAGCCATGGAACGTCGCGCCTTCAGTGCAGGCCGCTGCCGTAGTTGTCTTCGCGGATCACGCGCGGCGTGATCTCGCGCGGCTCGATCGACACCGGCTGGTAGATCACGCGCTTGGCCTCGGGGTCGTAGCGCATCTCGACGTAACCGGAGACCGGGAAGTCCTTGCGGAAGGGATGGCCGATGAAGCCGTAGTCGGTCAGGATGCGGCGCAGGTCGTCGTGGCCTTCGAAGATGATGCCGTACAGGTCGAAGGCTTCGCGCTCGAACCAGCTGGCGGCACTCCACACGGAGGTGAGCGAATCGACGACCGGCAGGTCTTCGTTCGGCGCGAACACCTTCAGGCGCACGCGCTGGTTCAGGCTCACCGACAGCAGATGCGTGGCGACGCAGAAGCGCTCGCCCTGCCATTCGCCGTCGCGGTAGTCGGCGTAGTCGAGGCCGCACAGGTCGATGAGTTGCTCGAAACGGCAGCCCGGCGCGTCGCGCAGGATCAGGGCGGCCTCCAGGTAGTCGGCCGCAGCCACCACCACGGTGACTTCACCCAGCGCAAGCGTCACGCTCTTGGCCTTGGCGCCCAGCGCTTGCGCGATGTTGGCTTGCAGGGCTTTGGGGGAAATGGCGAAATCGGTCATCTCGTCTTCCGTCCTCAGGCGCGCGCAATGGTGTTGGTGCGGCGGATCTTCTGCTGCAGCTGGATGATGCCGTACAGCAGCGCCTCCGCGGTGGGCGGGCAACCGGGAACGTAGACGTCGACGGGCACGATGCGATCGCAGCCGCGCACCACCGAATAGCTGTAGTGGTAGTAGCCGCCGCCGTTGGCGCAGGAGCCCATGGAGAGCACCCAGCGCGGCTCGGGCATCTGGTCGTAGACCTTGCGCAGTGCCGGCGCCATCTTGTTGCACAAGGTTCCGGCCACGATCATCAGATCGGACTGGCGCGGACTCGGGCGGAACAGCATGCCGAAGCGGTCGATGTCGTAGCGGGCCGCGCCCGCATGCATCATCTCCACCGCGCAGCATGCGAGGCCGAATGTCATCGGCCACAGGGAGCCGGTCTTGGCCCAGTTCACCACCGTGTCGTACGTGGTGGTGACAAAGCCTTCTTTCAGGACGCCTTCAATGGCCATAGTGCGAGTTCCTCGTCATTCCCAATCGAGCGCGCCTTTTTTCCACTCGTAGACGAAGCCTACGACGAGGATGGCCAGGAAAATCATCATGGCCCAGAAGCCGACGGCACCGATCTCCTTGAGCGCGATCGCCCAAGGAAAGAGAAAAGCAATTTCGAGATCGAAGAGGATGAAGAGGATGGCCACCAGGTAGTAGCGCACATCGAACTTCATGCGGGCGTCTTCGAAGGCTTCGAAGCCGCACTCGTAAGGGGAGTTTTTCTTCTCGTCAGGGCGATTGGGGCCCAGTAGATAGCCGAGAACCTGTGGTGCGACACCTACACCGACACCGACCAGGATGAACAAGAGGACGGGGAGATAGGAATCGAGGCTCATCGGGGGTTTCTTTACCGCTTGCCACCGGCAGGAAGTACTCCCTGCCGGTGAGATTTGGTGCCGTCGGCGAGACTCGAACTCGCACAGCTTTCGCCACTACCCCCTCAAGATAGCGTGTCTACCAATTTCACCACGACGGCGGTCTTGCGTGCCCGGATGGCATGAGGAACCCTATGGGGCTTTGGCTTTCCGGACAGCTTTAGAGTTTACCCTGAAAAGCAGCCGTTTCCGTTCACGACTGCACACAAGTCGACAGCTTTATTTGCTGGGGATTTGCCCCGCACCGCCGGTGGCCGGTGCAGGCGCCGCGGGCGCAGGCGTGCCAGCGGCCGGAGCGGGCGCAGGAGCTGCCGCAGCCGGAATCTCGGAGGCGGAACCACCCGCCGGTGCTGCGGGCGCTGCAGGCGCCTGCTGGGTCGCTGCACGTTCCAGCAGGCTGCCGCCGCCGGAGGCCGGGCGCGCGTGGCTCAGGTAAGCGAGCGCCAGCGTGCAACCAAAGAACACCGCCGCCAGCACTGCCGTGGTGCGCGACAGGAAGTTGGCGCTGCCGCTGGCGCCGAACAGGCTGCCGGCACTGCCGCTGCCGAAGGCCGCACCCATGTCGGCACCCTTGCCGTGCTGGATGAGGATGAGGCCGATCATGGCCAGGGCAGACAGCATCTGGATGCCGACCAGCAGATTCAAGAACACGTTCATTCGCTTTAACTCCTAATTCGAAACAACAGGCGCGTCGCCGACCCGATGGTCAGCGCGCCGCCGCAATGATTTGCAGAAAGTCGGGCGCCTTCAGCGAGGCGCCGCCGATCAGGCCGCCGTCGATGTCGGGCTGTGCCAGCAGTTGTGCCGCATTGGCGGCGTTCATGCTGCCGCCATAAAGAATGCGGATGCCGGCAGCATGGTCGCTGGCCGCGTGGTGCAGTTGGGCGCGCAGCAGCGCGTGCACTGCCTGCGCCTGCTCGGGCGTCGCCGTCTTGCCGGTGCCGATCGCCCAGACCGGCTCGTAGGCCACCACGATCTCGCTGATGCAGTGGCCGTTGACATGGATCACCGCCGCCAGCTGGCGCTTGACGACTTCCTCGGTGTGGCCGCCCTCGCGTTCGGCCAGGGTCTCGCCGACGCACACGATCGGCGTCACGCCGTGCAGCAGCGCCGCTGCCGTCTTGGCCGCCACCACTTCGTCGCTCTCGCCGTGATATTGGCGGCGCTCCGAATGGCCGACGATGGCGTAACGCACGCCGAATTCGCGCAGCATCACCGCCGACTGCTCGCCGGTGTAGGCGCCCTGCGCATGCGCCGACACGTCTTGCGCGCCGAGCGCAACGGGCGTGCCCGCGACCAAGGATTGCACCTGCGCCAGATACGGCGCCGGCACGCACACGGCCACCTCGCAGGCGGGCGTACCCATGCCCTGCGCCACGGCCTTCACCAGCGCCTCGTTGGCAGCCAGGCTGCCGTTCATCTTCCAGTTGCCGGCGATGAGCTTTTTCTTCTCGTGCATCTCGCGTCTTCTTCTCGTTTACCAGGTCAGCACGATCTTGCCGATGTGCTGATTCGATTCCATCAGCGCATGCGCCTGCGCCGCGCCGCTGGGCGTGCCGCCGGCGGCAAAGGTGCTGTGGATCACCGGACGCACGGCACCGCTTTCCAGCAGCGGCCAGACCTTCTCGCGCAGCGCCTTGGCGATGGCCGCCTTGAAGGCCACCGGCCGCGGCCTCAGCGTCGAGCCGGTGATGGTCAGGCGGCGGCGCAGCACCTGCCCCGCATTGAAGCCACTCTTGACGCCGCCTTGCACCGCGATGATGACCAGCCGGCCGTCATCGGCCAGGCAGTCGATCTCGCGCGCCACATAGTCGCCGGCCACCATGTCCAGGATCACGTCGACGCCCTTGCCGCCGGTGAGGCGCTTGACCTCTTCGACGAAATCGGTCGCCTTGTAGTTGATCGCATGGTCGGCGCCCAGGCGCTTGCAGGCCTCGCACTTTTCGTCACTGCCTGCGGTGGCAATCACCGTCGCGCCCAGCGCCTTGCCGAGCTGGATGGCAGTGACGCCGATGCCACTGGTGCCGCCCTGGATCAGCAGCGTCTCGCCCTTTTGCAGGCGGCCGCGCTCGAACACATTGCTCCACACGGTAAAGAAGGTCTCGGGCAGCGAGGCCGCCTCGATGTCGCTCCACCCCTTGGGCACGGGCAGGCACTGGGCCACCGGCGCCACGCAGAGCTGCGCATAGCCGCCACCGGCCACCAGCGCGCAGACGCAGTCGCCGATCTTGAAACCGGCTTCGGCGAGGGCCGCCTCGTCGCCCGACACGATCTCGCCGGCCACTTCCAGGCCCGGCAGGTCGGAGGCACCCGGCGGCACCGGGTAGTGACCCATGCGCTGCAGAACATCGGGCCGGTTGACGCCGCTGGCGGCGACACGAATCAGCAACTCACCGGCACCCGCGACCGGCGCGGGGCGCTCGGCCTCGCGCAGCATCTCGGGCGCACCGTAGGACGCAATCTCGATGGCTTTCATGTTCTCGGGCGGCCGCGCCGCAATTCGATCGATCCAAAGGCAGGCCCGCTTTGCGGCGGGCCCGCCGACCCGTCAGCCTTGTTGGCCGTTGCCTTCGGTGCCGGGCAGCTGTTGTTGCTGCTGCTGGCTGGCCGCGACTTCGGCGGTTTCGCCTTCGTTGCGCGGCTGGCGCTCTTCACGCGGGGGACGGTCACCGCGATCACCACGGTCACCGCGATCGCCTCGATCGCCTCGGTCACCACGATCGCCGCGGTCGCGACGCTCGCCGCGGAACTCGCGCTCTTCGGGCATGCCGGCCGGACGCTCGGCCAGCGCCTTCATCGACAGCTTGACGCGACCCTTGTCGTCGGTCTCGAGGACCTTGACCTTCACGATCTGGCCTTCGCTCAGGTAGTCGGTGACCTTCTCGACGCGCTCGTGCGCGATCTGGCTGATGTGCAGCAGGCCATCTTTGCCGGGCAGCAGGTTGACCAGGGCGCCGAAGTCCAGGATCTTGGTGATCGGGCCTTCGTAGACCTTGCCGATTTCCACTTCGGCGGTGATCTGCTCGATGCGCTGCTTGGCCACGTCGGCCTTGGCCGCATCGGTCGCGGCGATGGTGATGGTGCCGTCTTCCTCGATGTTGATCTGGCAGCCGGTCTCTTCGGTCAGCGCGCGGATCACCGAGCCGCCCTTGCCGATCACGTCGCGGATCTTCTCGGGGTTGATCTTCATCGTGTAGAGCTTGGGCGCGAAGCTGGAGACTTCGGTCTTGGCCTCGCCCATCGCCTCTTGCATCTTGCCCAGGATGTGCATGCGCGCTTCCTTGGCCTGGGCCAGGGCGACCTGCATGATTTCCTTGGTGATGCCCTGGATCTTGATGTCCATCTGCAGGGCGGTGATGCCGTTGGTGGTACCGGCCACCTTGAAGTCCATGTCGCCCAGGTGATCTTCATCGCCCAGGATGTCGGTCAGCACCGCGAAGCGGTTGCCTTCCTTGATCAGGCCCATGGCGATGCCGGCGACGTGCGCCTTCATCGGCACGCCGGCGTCCATCATGGACAGGCAGCCGCCGCACACCGAAGCCATCGACGAGGAACCGTTGGACTCGGTGATTTCCGACACCACGCGCACCGTGTAGGGGAACTCTTCCTTGCTCGGCAGGCAGGCGACGAGCGCGCGCTTGGCCAGGCGGCCGTGGCCGACTTCGCGGCGCTTGGTCGAGCCCATGCGGCCCACTTCGCCGGTGGCGAAGGGAGGCATGTTGTAGTGGAACAGGAAGCGGTCTTCGAACTCGCCGGCCAGCGCGTCGATGCGCTGCGCGTCGCGCTCGGTGCCCAGCGTGGTCACGACCAGGGCCTGGGTTTCACCGCGGGTGAACAGGGCCGAGCCGTGGGTGCGCGGCAGCACCGAGTTGCGGATCTCGATGGGGCGCACGGTGCGGGTGTCGCGGCCGTCGATGCGCGGCTCGCCTTCGAGGATCTGGCTGCGCACGATCTTCGACTCGATGGCGAACAAGAGGTCGCTGACCTTGCCGGCGTCGAAGGGCTCGCCGCTGGACTTGAGCGCTTCCATCACGCTGGCGTTGGCTTCCTTCAGCGCCTGGGTGCGGGCCTGCTTGCTGCGGATCTGGTAGACCGCGCGCAGCTTCTCTTCGGCCAGGCCGTTGACCTTGGCGACGAAGCCTTCGTCTTCGGCCGGCGCTTGCCAGTCCCAGACCGGCTTGCCGGCTTCACGCACCAGTTCGTGGATGGCATTGATGGCAATGCGGGCCTGCTCGTGGCCGAACACCACGCCACCCAGCATGACTTCTTCGGACAATTGCTGGGCTTCGGACTCGACCATCAGCACGGCCGCTTCGGTGCCGGCGACCACCAGGTCCATCTGCGATTCCTTGCGCAGGGTCTGGCCGGGGTTGAGCACGTACTGGCCGTTGACGTAACCCACGCGGGCGGCGCCGATCGGGCCGCTGAAGGGCACGCCGGAGATCGACAGCGCGGCGCTCACGCCGATCATGGCGGCGATGTCGGCGTCGACTTCGGGGTTGAGCGACAGCGTGTGGATGACCACATGCACTTCGTTCAGGAAGCCTTCGGGGAACAGCGGGCGGATCGGGCGGTCGATCAGGCGCGAGGTGAGCGTTTCCAGTTCGCTCGGCTTGGCTTCACGCTTGAAGAAGCTGCCGGGAATCTTGCCGGCGGCATAGGTCTTCTCGATGTAGTCCACGGTCAGCGGGAAGAAGTCCTGGCCCGGCTTGGCGGACTTGGAAGCCACCACGGTGGCCAGGATCACGGTGCCGTCGATGTCGACGACCACGGCGCCCGAAGCCTGGCGGGCGATTTCACCCGTTTCCATGACGACGGTCTTGTCGCCCCATTGGAAGGACTTGCTGACTTTGTTGAAGAGGCTCATGTTTGCTCCTGTATTGATAGCAGACCACGAAGGGCCTGCGGGGCTCGGAGCGCTTTGCAGAACACGATGCCATTCCAGTGAAACCCCGCCCGGGAGTTCATTGGAATGACACAGCTTCGATCTGTTGGGCGGCTCCGAAGTGAAAAACGCCTGAGCTAGCGGGCTAACTCAGGCGTTTTTGCATGGGGTGACGATTACTTGCGCAGGCCCAGCTTGGCGATCAGCGCGGTGTAGCGGTCGGCATCCTTGGACTTGAGGTAGTCCAGGAGCTTGCGGCGGCGGCTCACCATGCGCAGCAGGCCGCGGCGACCGTGGTGGTCCTTGGCGTGCGTCTTGAAGTGCGGGGTGAGTTCGTTGATGCGGGCGGTCAGCAGTGCAACTTGCACTTCGGGGCTGCCGGTGTCGTTCGCGGCGCGGGCGTTGTCCTTGACAACTTCGGCCTTGATGGAGGCTGCGATCATGTATCTACTTCCTGTGTTCCGGGGGTATTTGACTTGCGGTAAAGGCTGGAACTGCCCTTACCGTGCGCACTGCGAAATGCAAAGCCTTGGGATTATAACCCGAAGGTCGGCCCACCCCCGTATCGGCTCACTTCGTGTAGCCGAATACCCCCTCAATGGGCAACACCAGCGGCCCGGCAAAGCCGGTTCCGCGGTGTTTCCCGAACGGCCCTGGCTTCGCCGGGCGGCTATTGGGCGGCGAGCCAGCGCTTCAGCCGGGCCACGCCCTCCTCCAGCCGGCTCGGGTCCTTGGAGGCAAAGCACCAGCGCAGCCAGCCCTGCCCTTCCGGGCCGAAGGCGTTGCCGGGTGCCACGCCCAGGCCGGCCTCGGCCACCAGGCGCTTGGCCAGGGCCAGGGAGTCGCCGAAGCCTTCGAGCTGGAAGAAGGCGTACATGCCGCCCTTGGCCGGCGCCACCTTGACGCCCGGAATGGCAGCCAACAAGGGCACCAGGGTGTCGCGGCACTGCTTGAGATGCGCCACGACCCGCGGCGTGACCTCGTCGGTACGCTGCAGGGCCACGATGCCGGCACGCTGGGTGAAGACGCTGGCGCAGGAGGTGTTGAACTCGATGATCTTGCCCACGCCCTCCACCAGCGCCGGCGGCAGCACCAGCCAACCCAGGCGCCAGCCGGTCATCAGGAAGCTCTTGCTGAAGCTGTGCACCACCACCAGGCGATCGTCGGGCACCGAGATGTCCAGGAAGCTGGGCGCGCAGCCGTTCGGCGTGGGCTCGTAGTAGAGGCGCTCGTAGACCTCGTCGGCCAGGATCCAGGTGCCGGTCGAACGGCAGTGCGCCAGCAATGCCTCCTGCTCGGCCCGGCTGAGGGTCCAGCCGGTCGGATTGTTCGGCGCGTTGACGATCAGGAGCCTGGTGCGCGAGGTGACGGCCTTGCGCACGGCGTCGAGATCCAGGGTCCACTCGCCCGCCTTGGGTACCAGCGCGACGGTGCGCACCGCCGCGCCCATGATGGCCGGCTGCGCCGTCAGGTTGGGCCACACGGGTGTGATGGCCACCACCTCGTCGCCGGCATCGACCAGCGCCTGCACCGCCAGCATCAGTGCGTTGACGCCGCCCGAGGTGATGGCGATGCGGCCGGCATCCACCTTCGGATGCAACCGGCTCATGTAGGTGGCGACGGCCTCGCGCAGCTCGGGCAGGCCCAGGTTGTGCGCGTAGAAGGTCTCGCCCTGCTGCAGCGATTCGATCGCCGCCTGGCGGATGAATTCGGGCGTGACCTCGTCGCTCTCGCCGAACCAGAAGGCCAGCACGTTGTCGCGGCCCAGGCCGGCATTGGCCACCTCGCGGATGCGGGAGGCTTCGAGGTCTTGGATGGCTTGGCGCATTCGCTTGCTTCCTTCAGGGCCGTTGCATGCGGCAAGTGGTCGGCATTTCGGCGCGCTCGAGCGCGATGGTCTTGATGACGCGGAAGCCGTAGCCGGAGCCTTCGACATCGAACTTCACGCCCGGCGTGCCCTGCTTGTCCATCAAGCCCACCACGAGCTGCTGCTGGAACTGGTGGTCGGCCGCGCGCATGCGTCCACGCTGGCCGGCCAGCGTGACATCCGCGCTTTCCATCGTGCGTGCCACCGCCGCCGTGTCGGTGCCGCCGGCGCGCTCCAGCGACTGCGCCAGCGCTTCGATCAGCAGTTGCATGCGCATGTGCACATAGTCGTCCGAGGCCTTCGGAAAACGCGTGCGGAAGGCTTTGTAGAAGGCTTCCGACTCGACCGTCTGCACATTGGGCAGCCAGTCGGCCACCGCCACCACGCGGCCGATGCCGGCCTCGCCGATGGCGGCCGGCGCGCCCAGCGCGTTGCCGTAGAAGGTGTAGAACTTGCCCTGGTAGCCGGCCTCGCGCGCCGCCTTCACCAGCAAGGTCAGGTCGTTGCCCCAGTTGCCGGTGATCACCGCCTGCGCGCCGCTTGCCATGATCTTGCTGGCGTAGGGCGAGAAGTCCTTCACCCGGCCCATGGGATGCAACTCGTCGCCGACGATCTGCACGTCGGGCCGCAGCGCGGCGAGCTGCTTGCGCGATTCGCGCAGCACCGCCTGGCCGAAGCTGTAGTCCTGCCCGATCAGATAGGCGCGCTGCACCGACTTGTCGTCCTTGATCACTTCCATGAGCGCGGTGACGCGCATGTCGGCATGGGCGTCGAAACGGAAGTGCCAGAAGCTGCAGCGCTCGTTGGTGAGCACCGGGTCTACCGCCGAGTAGTTGAGGAAGAGCACGCGGCGCGCCGGGTCGCGCTCGTTGTTCTTCTCGATGGCGTCCAGCAGCGCCGCCGCAGTGGCCGAGGAGTTGCCTTGCAACACGATGCGTGCGCCGTCATCCATGGCGGCGCGCAGCGCTGACAGCGCCTCTTCGTTCTGGCCCTTGCTGTCATAGCGGTCCAGTTGCAGCTGGCGCGCACCGCCAGGCAGCTTGACGCCGCCGCGCTGGTTGACGCGCTCCACCGCCCACAGCAGGTTGCGATGCACGGCCTCGCCGGTATTGGCAAAGGGGCCGCTCATGCTTTCGACCAAGGCCAGCTTGATCGGTCCCGCGCCTTGCGCAAGCGCTGCCGGCAGGGCCGACGCAAGTAGCGACGCAGCGCCAAATTTCAAGGCGTCACGCCGCGGAAAAACTGTGGAGTTCATTCTCTTGAAACGCCGGCTCGCGCTCCCAGTTGGGAGGCATGCGGCACACACGGTTGAAAGGCCGCGCAGTGTAAGGGACACACCCTTGTCCCCATTGTGTTCATCATTCCCAGGAGTACCACGACATGTTCTTCGCACCCGCCGTCCGCACCCGCGCCTTTTCACCCCGTGCCTTCGACCGCAGCTTCGAGCGCTTCTTCAACGACGCCATTGCCTACGCGCCCTCGCTCCAGGTCGAGCAGGACGACAAGAGCTGGACCCTGTCGCTCGACGTGCCGGGCCTTTCGCGCGAAGACCTCACCATCTCGATCGAAGACGCCGTGGTGCGCATCGAGAGCAAGGCCGACGCCAAGCGCCAGGTCAAGGCCAGCTACTCGCTGCCGCTCGAGATCGACGTGGCCGCCAGCGAAGCCAAGCTGGAAAACGGCGTGCTGACGCTCAAGCTGGGCAAGAAGCTGCCGGTCAGCAACGTCAGCCAACTGGCGATCAACTGATCCGGCGCGGCGCGCCAAGCGCCGCTGCCAACGTGTTTCACAGGCCCGCCGGCTAACCCCGGCGGGCATTGTTTCGTGTGAGTGTTGCTTTCGCCCGTCACGCGTAACCTTTTGTTGCGTTCGCTTTCCGAGACAATTGACAATAATCTCGCCCATTGCCGACTTTGTCACTCTTTGTCGGCCGATGCAGCGGCAAAACGACCAAAAGAGCCGCGAAGTGTGAATCCCCCGCCTCGACACGATTGACGCGAAGGAAACCAATGGAAACGCAACTCATGCCGGCGAGCACACGCGCACGCTCGGACACACTGATGGTGTTCCTGCCAGGAGCCTTCCTGCAGCCCGAGGAATTCGAGCGCGAAGGCTTCGTCAGCGCGGTGCGCGAACGCGAACTGGCGGCCGACGTCATGCTGGTGCATGCCGACGTTTCCTACTACTACGACCAGACCTTCATCGAACGCCTGGATTCGGATGTGCTCAAGCCGCAGCGGGCACTCGGCTACCGCTCGATCTGGCTGGTCGGGATCTCGATCGGCGGCTTCGGCGCCCTGATCCACGAACTGGCGCGGCCCGGCTACGTGGACGGCATCGTGGCGCTGGCGCCCTACCTGGGCCGCCGGCCGCTGGGCGCGGAAATCCACAAGGCCGGCGGCCTGCGCGCCTGGAAGGCGCCGGACGGCCCGGCGCCGGACCAGGAGATCGACCGCAAGCTCTGGCCCTGGCTGCAGCAATACGCCGACTCGAAAAAGGCGTCGCGGCATCTGCCGCCGCTCTACCTGGGCTTCGGCCTGGCCGACCGCTTCGCCTCCAACCACAAGCTGCTGGCCGAGGCCCTGCCCTCCGGGCATGTCTTCACCACCGAGGGCGGGCACGACTGGCCGCAGTGGTCCAAGCTGTGGAAGAAGATGCTCGACGTGCTGCCGCTGCCGGCCTTGGGCCAGGCTATGCCGCGACCGGCAGGGCGTCCAATGGCCATCGCGGCTTGACGTCGAAGGCGTAGCGCGCACTGGGCTGCTCCGTCCCCGCCTGGATGCGCATGGCGGCGGCCATGGCGATCATGGCGCCGTTGTCGGTGCAAAGGTGCAGCTCCGGGTAGTGCACGCGCACGCCGCGCTTGGCGCACGCGGCGTTCAGTTGCTCGCGCAGGCTGCGGTTGGCGCCCACGCCGCCGGCCACCACCAGGCGCTTGAGGCCGGTCCGGTCCAGCGCCGCCAATGATTTTTTCAGCAGCACCTCGACGATGGCGGCCTGGGTCGATGCCGCCAGGTCGCTCTTGCGCGCTTCCAACTCGTCGCCCAGCTTGCGCGCCTGGGTCAGCACCGCGGTCTTCAGCCCGGCAAAGGAGAAGTCCAGGTCGCCGCTGTGCAGCAGCGGGCGCGGCAGCTTGAAGGCGGCAGCATCGCCCTGCTCGGCCAGCTTGGCCAGCCAGGGGCCGCCCGGATAGGGCAGGCCCAGCAGCTTGGCGCTCTTGTCGAAGGCCTCGCCGGCGGCGTCGTCGATGGTTTCGCCCAGCACCGCGTAGTGGCCGACGGCATCGACTTCCATCAGTTGGGTGTGGCCGCCCGAGACCAGCAGCGCGACAAAGGGGAACTGCGGCGCATCCGCGCTCAGGAAGGGCGAGAGCAGATGGCCTTCCAGGTGATGCACGCCCAGCACCGGCTTGCCGAGCGCCGCGCCCAGTGCACAGGCCACGCCGGCGCCCACGAGCAATGCACCTGCGAGACCGGGGCCGCGGGTGTAGGCCACCACGTCGATTTCGCCAATCTCGCGGCCGGCCTCGGCCAGCACCGCCTGGGTGAGCGGCAGCACGCGGCGGATGTGGTCGCGGCTGGCCAGCTCCGGCACCACGCCGCCATAGGCCTGGTGCATCGAGATCTGGCTGTGCAAAGCGTGCGCACACAAACGCGGCAGCGCACTGCCTTCGACCTCGACCAGCGCCACGCCGGTTTCGTCGCAGGAGGTTTCGATTCCCAGAACAAGCATGGGGCGAGTTTAGGCGCGGCACCGAATCGGGGCACGAATGTTGCTCGATGCCCCCATGCCCCGCCACAAGCCCGCTTGCCGCCCACGATGAAATCAGGATTGAGCTTTCTGGTGGCTTCCCTGCGCTGCGAGATCGAGGCGCTGGACGAACTGGCGCGCACTAGCGAGCTGGTGGGCGACATCGCCCGCCTCATCCATGCGCTGCAGCGCGAACGCGGCCTGTCCAACGGCTTCCTGGCTTCCCGGGGCCAGCGCTTCGCCGCCCAGCGCAGCGAACAGATCGCGCAGTGCCTGGCCCGCGAGCAGGCGGTGCGGGCGGGCTTCGACCGCCTGGAAGCGGACGCGCGCCGCATGGTCAACGGCACGCGCCTGTTCAGCCGCATCGCCTGGGTCCTGCCCGGCCTGGACGCGTTGCCGGCCCTGCGCGAGAGCATCGGCGCGCTGCGGATGGAGCCGGCAGCCGCCACCGCCGCCTTCGTGAAACTGGTCGCCGGCCTGCTGGCGGTGGTTTTCGAGGCGGCCGACGGTGCGACCGACCCGGAGATCTCGCGCCGGCTGGTGGCCATGTTCAATTTCATGCAGGGCAAGGAGTTCGCCGGCCGGGAGCGCGCCTGCGGCGCCGCCGCCTTCGCCTCCGGCCGCAGCGAGCCTGCGCGGCAGCAGCAGTGGCTGCAGCTCATCGCCTCGCAGGAGGCCTGCTTTCACACCTTCACCGAATTCGCGAGCGAGGCGCTGGCCGAGCAGTGGCGCACCAGCCAGACGCCCGCCGCGCTGAGCGAGCTGGAGCGCCTGCGCCGCATCGCCTGCGCCGCTCCCGCCGGCGCAGCGCTCGACGCCGAGCTGAGCCCGGTCTGGTTCGACTGCTGCAGCCGCCGCATCGACGATATGCAGGCCATCGAGGAGCAACTGGCGGCCGAGCTGCGCAGCCTGTGCGCCCGCAAGACGGCGCAGGCGCAAGCCGAGTTGCAGGCGCACGAGCGGCTGCTGGCGAACTGGACGCAGGGCGGCAACGCAAGCACCGCGGGTTTCTTCGAGGCGCCGCCAGCAGCCGAGGGGACTCCTACCCCGCCCTATGGCCGGCAGCTCGAACGCTCGATCCTGGACATGGTGCAGGAGCAGGCGCAGCGCCTGCAGGCCATGAGCGAAGAGCTGGACACCGTGCGCGTCGCTCTCACAGAGCGCAAGCTGGTGGAGCGCGCCAAGGGCCTGTTGATGGCGCACCGTCGCGTCAGCGAGGACGAGGCGCACCGCATGCTGCGCCAGACCGCCATGAACCAGAAGCGGCGCCTGGTCGAGGTGGCGGAGTCGGTGCTGGCGATGGCGCACGTCCTGCCCAACGATGCGGCACGCTGAAGCCGCCTTCGACCCGTATTGGTGCACCGCACAAGACGCCATGCCTCCCCGGCACTAGTGCCCTCTTCGGGCGATTTCCCTTGCAATACATGAGCAGCTTGCTGCGTTTTTGATAGCGACGAGGACGCTGGCACGCAGCTTGCAATCTCTTGGCCAAAGACCAACGACGGTCTTCCAGAAGACAGGAGGCATCCAAGGGTGGGTGCGGCCTGTCGAACCGGACAAAGGCGTCCCCATCCGCACGGGCCCGTTCACGCGAACGGCCCTTGCAGGATGCGGACGCCTTTTTTTTGTTTTTGTGCCTTGCCTTTCGGAGCTCGCCCCATGAACGAAGTGATCAAACCAGAATTGAGCCGGCGCCGCGTGCTGCAGGCCGGCGCAGTAGCCGCGGTTGGCCTCACGCCCGCATTGCGCGCCGCTGTCTGGGCCCAGGGCTCGGACAAGCCCGAGAAGGAGGAAGTCAAGATCGGCTTCATCCCCCTCACCGACTGCGCCAGCGTCGTGATGGCCTCGGTGCTCGGCATCGACAAGAAGTACGGCGTGAAGATCGTGCCCAGCAAGGAAGCCAGCTGGGCCGGCGTGCGCGACAAGCTGGTCAACGGCGAACTGGACTTCGCCCATGTGCTGTACGGCCTGGTGTACGGCGTGCACCTGGGCATCAGCGGCCCGAAGAAGGACATGGCGGTGCTGATGACCCTGAACAACAACGGCCAGGCCATCACGCTGTCAAAGAAGCTGGCCGACAAGGGCGCCGTCGACGGCGCCTCGTTGGCCAAGCTGATGGCCAGCCAGAAGGGCGAATACACCTTTGCCCAGACCTTCCCGACCGGCACGCACGCGATGTGGCTGTACTACTGGCTGGCGGCCAACGGCATCAACCCGATGAAGGATGCCAAGGTCATCACCGTGCCGCCGCCGCAGATGGTGGCCAACATGCGCGTGGGCAACATGGACGGCTACTGCGTCGGCGAGCCCTGGGGCCAGCGCGCCATCATGGACGGCATCGGCATCACCGCCGTCACGACGCAGGACATCTGGAAGGACCACCCGGAGAAGGTGCTCGGCACCACCGGCGACTTCGTCAAGAAGTACCCCAACACCGCGCGCGCCGTGACGGCCGCCATCATCGAAGCGGGCAAGTGGATCGACGCCGGCTTGCAGAACAAGAACAAGATGGCCGAGACCATTGCCGACAAGAGCTACGTCAACACCAGCGTCGACGCCATCAACCAGCGCATCCTGGGCCGCTACACCAACGGCCTGGGCAAGAACTGGGACGACCCGAACCACATGAAGTTCTACAACGACGGCGCGGTGACCTTCCCCTACCTGTCGGACGGCATGTGGTTCCTCACCCAGCACAAGCGCTGGGGCCTGCTGAAGGAGCACCCCGACTACCTGAAGGTGGCCACCGAGATCAACAAGCTCGACATCTACAAGCAGGCTGCCGCAGCCACCAAGACAGCCGTTCCCAAGGACGTGCTGCGCACCAGCAAGCTTATCGACGGCTTGGTGTGGGACGGCAAGGACCCGAAGAAGTACGCCGATTCGTTCAAGGTCAACCTGGCCTGAAAAGGAGCCCGCCATGGTCAGTGCCGTTTTTCATTCCCCGCTCGAAGCCGTGCGCGCCGCGCCGGCGATTGCAAGCGTCCCCAAGCCTGTCGCAGTGGTTGCAGAGCCGGCGCCGCGCTTCGTGCCCACGCTCGAAGAACCGCCGGCCCGCGCGCCGCGCGATTTCAGCATGCTGTGGCTGCGCGTGCTGCCGCCGCTCCTCGGCTTCGGCCTGCTGGTGCTGATCTGGGAGCTGGTGGCGATGAAGAGCACCACCGGCTTCCCGTCGCCGCTGCAGACCTGGCAGCAGGCGCTCAGCGTCTTCAGCGATCCGTTCTACAGCAAGGGCCCGAACGACCAGGGCGTGGGCTGGAACGTGCTCTCCTCGCTGCAGCGCGTGGCCTTGGGCTTCGGGCTGGCGGCCGCGGTGGGCATTCCGGCCGGCTTCGCGATCGGGCGCTTCGAGTTCCTGGCGCGCATGTTCAATCCGCTGATCAGCCTCCTGCGCCCTGTCTCTCCGCTGGCCTGGCTGCCGATCGGCCTGCTGGTGTTCAAGGGCGCCAACCCGGCGGCCATCTGGACCATCTTCATCTGCTCGATCTGGCCGATGGTGATCAACACCGCCGTCGGTGTGCAGCGCGTGCCGAGCGACTACATGAACGTGGCCAAGGTGCTCAATCTTTCCGAATGGAAGATCCTCACCAAGATCCTGTTCCCGGCCGTGCTGCCCTACATGCTGACCGGCGTGCGGCTGGCGGTGGGCACCGCCTGGCTGGTGATCGTGGCGGCCGAGATGCTGACGGGCGGCGTCGGCATCGGCTTCTGGGTCTGGGACGAGTGGAACAACCTCAACGTCGCCAACATCATCATCGCGATCTTCGTGATCGGCACCGTGGGCCTGGTGCTCGAGTTCGCGCTGATCCGGATCGCCACCGCATTCACGTTCGAAGAGGTGAAGGCATGAACACAGCGCAGAGCCGCCTCAAGCAACTTCGCACCCCCTCGGGGGGCAGCGCAGCACACGAAGTGACAAGCGTGGGGGCCATATGAACGACGACAGCAAGTACATCGAAATCCGCGGCGTCGAGCAGCGCTTCAAGACCGCCAAGGGCAGCTTTCTCGCGCTGCAGAACATCGACCTCGACGTCGCCAAGGGCGAGTTCGTCACGCTGATCGGCCACTCGGGCTGCGGCAAGTCGACGCTGCTCAACCTGATCGCCGGCTTGACCGTGCCGACGCAGGGCACCCTGCTGTGCGCCAATCGCGAGATCGCCGGGCCGGGACCGGAGCGCGCGGTGGTGTTCCAGAACCATTCGCTGCTGCCCTGGCTCACCTGCTTCGAGAACGTCTACCTGGCGGTGGAACGCGTCTTCGCCGCGAGCGAGAACAAGGCGCAGCTCAAGGCGCGCACCGATGCGGCGCTGGCGCTGGTGGGCCTGAGCGCCGCCGCCCAGAAGCGCCCCGGCGAGATCTCCGGCGGCATGAAGCAGCGCGTGGGCATTGCCCGCGCGCTCTCGATGGAGCCCAAGGTGCTGCTGATGGACGAGCCCTTCGGCGCGCTCGACGCCCTCACCCGCGCCAAGCTGCAGGACGAGCTCTTGGCCATCGTCGCCAACACCCACAGCACGGTGGTGATGGTGACGCACGACGTCGACGAGGCGGTGCTCTTGTCCGACAAGATCGTGATGCTCACCAACGGCCCGGGCGCCACCATCGGCGAGGTGCTGAAGGTCGGGTTGCCGCGCCCGCGCAACCGGGTCGAGTTGGCCGAGGACCCGGCCTACGTGCATGCGCGCAAGGCGGTGATCGACTTCCTCTACACGCGCCAGGCGCATGTGGAGAAGGTCGCCGCCTGAGCGAAAGCCTACAAGGCCACGCCCGCTGGAGCCATCGCAATGAGCGCGTCGGCCCAGTCCTCCTCAAGACATGATGACCTGCAGGCTGTGCTCGTAGGCGGCGGTGAGGGCGTCGAAGCTTTGGACCAGCGCCTCGCTCGCGCGCACCAGAGCGAGGCGTCCCTCGGGGCTGTCGGCATTGCGCACCCCGCCCACCAGGCGCAGCCATTCGTCGCGCGCGTTCGCCAGGCCGGCGCGGATCTCGCTCGAACTCAGGGGCGCCTGCTCCAGTTCGAGCAGCGCCGCCTCGAATTCCTTCATGGTGGGCAGCAGGCGCGCCTGTGCCTCGCGCTGCACCAGGATGGAGGCCAGCAACGCGTCCTTGGCCAGACGCTGGGCGCGCATGCGCTGACGTCCGCAGAGGTTGACGATGCGCAGCGCGCGCCGCTCACCGGAAGCCTCCAATGCAGTGGTCATGGCTTCGGCGGCAGTCAACAGCGACTCGGCACGCTGGTCGATCTGCGCCAGCACTTCTGGCACCAGGCGCTGAGCCAGTGCAGCATCCAGTGCCTGCCAGGCAGTGCGCACCTGCGCAAAGGCCTGCGCCGCAGCCTGTCCCAAGGACAACGCGCCCAGGTAGTCCAGATTGCCCTGCACTCGCGCGCCAGCCTCCTTGCGCAACACCCGGCTGCGCCTGGCATCCACCTCGGCCAGCGCCTGCGCGGCCAGCAGGGTGAGGCGCTGCGACAGCATGCGCAACTGGCCGGCGCGGTTGATTGCCTCGGCCCACTGCGCCGCCTCCAGCACCGAGCGCGAGACTTCACCCAGGCGCAGGTTGGCGTGCATGGCGGCGCCGCGCAGCAGGCCGAAGGCCTCGTCCTCGCCGATGCCGCGCGCGGACATCAAGAGGCCCTTGGCGCGGTCGATCCACTTTCGCTCGTCCAGCCGGGTGCGCAAATCCGCCAACTCGGTGCGCAGGCCGGCCTCGCGCCGCCAGCGCGCCTGTGCCTGTGCCAGCAGTGCAAGAAGATCTGGCGGGGTGAGTTCGTCATTCAGCGGCACCCAGGCGTGCACGCCAAGTTCCACCAGTTCAGCCTGCTCCAGCGCGCCGAGCGGTGCGCACAGCAGGCTCACTGCGCAGGGCGGTGCGCCCTCCCAGGCGCGCAAGGCATCGCGCACTTCTGCCGTGAAGCCGCGCACGCACAGCAGAACGTGCTGCGGTGCATGTTCAGCCGCCGCTTGCACCATCATGCTGCAGGTGGCTTGCCCAACGAGCGCGACCTCGCCGCTCGCCAACGCGTGCTGCACGGCTGCATGGCAAGGCGAGGCGCTGTCTTCGCTGGAGAGAACGAGAAGAATTGGGCTCATGGCAAGGCCGCGAGCATAGGCCAGGCCAGCGCCTTCGATCAGGCACGGCTCTTGCGAGAAAGTGGGCGCGGTGTAACGAAGCACCGCTTTGGTTCCGTCCGGCCAGGCTTGCCTCTTGCCGTACGCACCCCTCATGCCGGCGGCGTCCGTCGCCGGCCCCCTGCTCCCACTCCGTCCGACGACACGGCCCTCACACGGCTGCGCCGCGGCTTTTGCATTTGAACGCCATGACCAGCTTCAAGTCCTTTCTGCAATCCGGCCACGGGCCGACACTGTTCGCGGCCTTCCTGTACTTCGCGTTCTCGTGCTGCATCTGGGTGCTCAACGGCGCGATGGCGCCTTTCATCGGCGAGACCTTCGATCTCTCGCCGGCGCAAAAGGGCCTGATGCTGTCGGTGCCGATCATTGCCGGCGCGCTGATGCGCTTTCCGCTGGGCGTGCTGTCGCAATACATCGGCCGCAAGAAGGCCACGCTGGTCGAGATGGGGCTGATCGCGGTGGCCATGCTGTTCGGCTTCTTCATGGTCAAGAGCTTCAACGACCTCCTGGCCATGGGCGTGCTGCTGGGCATCGCCGGCGCCAGCTTCGGCGTGGCGCTGTCGCTCGGCTCGGGCTGGTTCCCGCCGCAGCACAAGGGACTGGCAATGGGCCTGGTGGGCGCCGGCAACGTGGGCACCGCAGTCTCGGTGCTGGTGGCGCCGCCGCTGGCGCAATGGCTGGGCTGGCAGAGCGTCTACGCGGTGGCGGCGGGCGCCATCCTGCTGCCGATGCTGGTGATGATCGTGTTCGCCAAGGAGCCGCCGGACGTCGACAGCCACGCGAGCCTTCGCGAGCACATCGCCTGCCTGTTCGAGAAGGACGGCTGGGTCTTCAGCCTGATCTACGGCGTGACCTTCGGCGGCTTCATCGGCCTGACCACCTTCCTGCCTTCCTACTACTACGACCAGTTCGGCGTGAGCAAGGTGCAGGCGGGGCAGCTCACCATGCTGGCGGCCTTCATGGGCGCCGCGGTGCGCGTCTTCGGCGGCTGGATCTCGGACCGCTGGGGCGGCGTCAACACCCTCACGCTGGTGCTGGTCGTGGTGGCCGTCGGTCTGACGCTGGTGGGGCTCAGCGCTTCCTCGCTGACGCTCACGACGCTGCTCCTGATCGTCTGTTTTGCCGCCCTCGGTGCGGGCAATGGCGCCCTGTTTCAACTGGTGCCGCTGCGCTGGCCCACCAGCACGGCGGTGGCCGGCTCGATGATCGGCGAGATCGGCGCGCTGGGCGGCGGCCTGGTGCCCAACGCCATGGGCTTGTCGAAGCAGTACCTCGGCAGCTATCTCTGGGGCTTCGTCTTCTTCGCAGTCTTGTCGCTGGTGATGCTGGGCGTGATGCGCGTGATGCAGATCCGCTGGACCCGTACCTGGGCCGAAAAGGGCGGGCGCGCCCGCCCCACGACGGCGCCCGCCCCGGCGCCCCGCGCCGAGACTCGCAGGACGGCACGGCCATGAAGCGCGATCGCTCTACTCGCTCACCCGCGTGGCAAGAAGAGCAGCCACACGATCAGCAGCGCGTTGAGCAGCACGGACAGCACCAGGCTGATCTTCATCCAGGCATCGGGGTCGCGTTGCAAGAGCGGCGTGGCAGCCGGCGCGGCGATGGGACGCGAGGCGCCACGCTCCAGGGCCAGCAGCAGTTCCTCGGCGGTTTCGAAGCGCTGCTTGGGATCGCGCGCGACGGCCTTGCGCACCAGGTGGTCCAGCCACACCGGGACGTCGGGCCGCAGGCGCGTCAGGGAGGCAGGGTCATGCCGGTAGCGCGCCGCCTGGTAGGGCTCGATCTCGCCGTAGGGCAGGCCTCCGGCGAGCCATTGGTAGAGCGTGACGCCCAGGGCGAACAGGTCGCTGCCGGCGTCCGCCGCGGCGCCCTGCCACTGCTCGGGGTTGATGTAGCTGGGCGTGCCGGCGTGCAGCTCGCGCTGCGCCGCGCTCTCGCGGCCGGACAAGGCGGCGCCCAGGTCGAGGATGCGCCAGCGCCCGTCGTCGCCGCGGTGCAGGTTGCCCGGCTTGATGTCTCGGTGCACCACGCCCTGGCGGTGCAGGCGGCCCAGGGCCTGGGCCGCTTCGATGGCGGCCGCCAGCACCTCGGCCACGCCGCCGCGCGGCGTCTGCCGCATGATCTGGTCGAGCGTGCGTCCGCCGTGCCAGTCGAACACGACGTACAGGGCGCTCGCACCGGCGGGGCGCTCGTGCACACGAACGAAGCCGCTGTGGCCGGCACGTGCGCTCACTCGCTGGCCAAGCCAGGCCTCGTGCGCCAGCATCGCGCGCTCTTCCGGATCGTTGGCGCGCGCGGGATGCAGCAACTTGAGCACAACGAGCTGCCGCGTCTCGACATGGCGCGCCTGGTAGAGCAGGTGCACGCCGTTGTTGGCGACCAGCGCAGTGATGGCATGGCCGTCGATCACATCGCCGATCTTCAGTGCCGGCGGCGCAGCAAGGTGGTGCACCGCGACGCGCTCGTCCTCGAGCTGGCGCGCGTCCAGGCCCCGGACACGGATCACCAGGGCAGTGGCGTTGTCGCGCGTGCCGGCAGCGAGCGCGGCCTGCACCAGTGCGGCGCTGGCCTCGCCTGCGCTGCCCGCGCGCGCCAGGGCCGCGATCTTGCGCGGCTTGAGTGCGCCGTGCACGCCATCGGAGCTGAGCACGAAGCAGTCGCCGACCCTCGCATCGCCCTGCTGGTAGTCGACCCGCACCTGGTCGTCCAGGCCGATGGCGCGGGTCAGGCGGCTGCGCAGGTCGGGATGCTCGAAGGCATGGTCGTGTGTCAGGGCCAGCGCCTCCTCGTCATCCGCACGCACCAGCCAGGCGCGCGTGTCGCCCACATGGGCCAGGGTGTAGCTCTGGCCGTGCAGTACCAGTGCGGTGAGCGTGGTGAGCGCGCTGCCGCCCTGGCGGCGGCGGTTGTGGTCGGCCAGCCAGGCGTTCTGCGCGCCGATCAAGCGCTCCAGCGCGGCGGTGGGCTCCCATGTGTCAGGCGTGGCGAAGTAGTCCGCCAACAGCCCCATCACCGTGGTCTGCGCCGCCTCCAGGCCATGGCCGCCGCTCGACACACCATCCGCAATGGCCGCGATCAGGCCGCGTGCCTCTTCGCCGGGCGGCGCCTGCACGCTGCCGGCGAAGTCCTCGTTCGCCTCGCGCGGCCCGCGCTGGCTGTGATGGCCGATATCCACTTCAAAGCTCATGGCGCGATTGTTGTCGACGCGCACCCATCTCTTGCTTGATTCCTCTCCAAAGGTGAGCCCCATGATGAAGAAACTGAAACTCGTGATGGTCGGCAACGGCATGGCCGGCGTGCGCACGATCGAAGAACTGCTGAAGATCGAGCCCGATCTGTACGACATCACCGTCTTCGGCGCCGAGCCGCATCCCAACTACAACCGCATCCTCCTGTCGCCGGTGCTGGCGGGCGAGCAGACGGTCGACGAGATCGTGCTCAACAGCTGGGAGTGGTATGCCGAGAACAAGATCACCCTGCACGCCGGCAAGAAGGTGGTGGAGGTGGACCGGGTCAAGCGCATCGTGCGCGCCGAGGACGGCACCGAGGCCGCGTACGACCGCCTCCTGATGTGCACCGGCTCCAACCCCTTCATGCTGCCGGTGCCCGGCAAGGACCTGAAGGGCGTGATCGCCTACCGCGACATCGCCGACACCGACTACATGATCGAGGCGGCGCGCGTGCACAAGAACGCGGTGGTCATCGGCGGCGGCCTCCTGGGCCTGGAAGCCGCTAACGGCCTGATGCTGCGCGGCATGAAGGTGACCGTGGTGCACGTGATGCCCTGGCTGATGGAGCGCCAACTCGACGACGTGGCCGGCAAGCTCCTGCAGAAGTCGCTGGAGGACCGCGGCCTCAACTTCATGATCGGCGCCCAGACGCAGGAATTGGTGGGCAACGAGGAAGGCCGCGTGACGGCGATCCGCTTCAAGGACGGCGCCGAGGTGGCGGCCGACCTGGTGGTGATGGCCGTGGGCATCCGACCCAATGTTGATCTGGCGCAAAAGATGCGCCTGCATTGCGACCGCGGCATCGTGGTGAACGACACCATGCAGACCGTGACCGACGCGCGCATCTACTCGGTCGGCGAATGCGCACAACATCGCGGCATCGCCTACGGCCTGGTGGCGCCGCTGTTCGAGCAGGCCAAGGTGGCGGCGAACCACCTGGCGCAGTTCGGCATCGGCCGCTACCAGGGTTCGCTCACCTCGACCAAGCTGAAGGTGACGGGCATCGACCTCTTTTCCGCCGGCGAGTTCATGGGCGGCGAAGGCTGCGAGGAGATCGTGATGAGCGATCCCTTTGGCGGCGTCTACAAGAAGCTGGTGATCAAGGACGACAAGCTGATCGGCGCCTGCCTGTACGGCGACACGGTGGACGGCAGCTGGTACTTCAAGCTCTTGCGCGACGGCCGCAGCGTGCACGACATCCGCGACAAGCTGATGTTCGGCGAATCGAACATCGGCGACACCGGCCACGAGGGCCACAACAAGGCCGCCAGCATGCCCGACGACGCCGAGGTCTGCGGCTGCAACGGGGTGAACAAGGGCACCATCTGCAAGGCGATCAAGGACAAGGGCCTGTTCACCTTGGAAGAAGTGAAGAAGCACACCAAGGCCAGCGCGAGCTGCGGCTCGTGCACCGGCCTGGTGGAACAGATCCTGATGTTCACCGCAGGCGGCGACTACTCGGCCGCGCCGAAGAAGAAGGCCATCTGCGCCTGCACCGACGTGAGCCACCAGGACGTGCGCGAGGCGATCCGCAAGGAACACTACCTGACGCACGACGCGGTCTACCGCAACCTCGGCTGGCGCACGCCCAACGGCTGCGCCAGCTGCCGCCCGGCCATCAACTACTATCTGATCTCGAGCTGGCCCAAGGAGGCGAAGGACGATCCGCAGAGCCGCTTCATCAACGAGCGCAGCCACGCCAACATCCAGAAGGACGGCACCTATTCGGTGGTGCCGCGCATGTGGGGCGGCGAAACCACGGCCGATGAACTTCGCCGCATCGCCGACGCAGTGGACAAATACAAGATTCC
>DATILH010000220.1:0-2042 GCA_035476655.1 Variovorax sp. | reverse complement strand
GAACTGCATGGTCTGCGTGGCGTGATTCTTCAACATGCAGACCTGCGCAACACAATGGGGGTCAGACTCCAATTTCCCTTCGTCGGCAAGCGCCGTGACGGCGTCCAGCCAGGCCCGTGTGGACTCGATGCGCATCTGCATGTCCACCAGCTTGTGGCGGATCACCTGTTTCTCCACCAGGGCAGTGCCAAAGGTCTTGCGCTGGCGCGACCAATCGAGCGCTTCGTCGAAGCAGGCTTGCGCGAAACCGAGAGCCATGGCCGACATGCCCAGGCGCTCGCCGTTGAAGTTGCTCATGATGATCTTGAAGCCACTGCCCTCCTCGCCCAGGAGGTAGCGCGCCGGCACGCGCACCCGGTCCATGCGCAGGTGCGCGGTGTCGGAACACCACCAACCCATCTTGTCGAGCTTGCTGCGCGAGAGCCCCGCCACGTCGCCGGGCACGAGAATCATCGAGATGCCCTTGCTTCCTTTCTCGCCGGTGCGCACGGCCATGGTGATCCAATCGGCGCGCATGCCCGACGTGATGAAGACCTTCTCGCCGTCGATGACCCATTCGTCGCCTTCGCGCCGGGCCGTGGTGCGCAGGCCCGCAACGTCGGAGCCGGCGCCCGGCTCGGTGATGGCCAGCGCGGCGATCTTCTCGCCGCGCAAGACAGACGGGATCACTTCCTCTTGTAGCTGCGGCGTGCCATGCCGCAGCACCGGCGGCAGGCCGATGTTCAGCGAGAACAGGCTGGCTATCAGGCCGCCGCCGCCGCTGTGGTGCGCCATTGTCGTGGACACGGCGTTGCGCAGCGCGAATGGCGCGGGCGTGCCGCCCAATGCTTCGGGATAGCCCAGGCCGAGCAAGCCGAGCGCCGCGGCCTCGCGGTACAGCTCGCGCGGGAATTCGCCCGCCTCGTCCCAGGCAGCCACGTTCGGCGCGATCCGCTCCAGCGTGAAGCGCTTGACGGTGTCGCTCAGGGCCTCGATGTCCTGCTGCAGGTCGACGTTCATGCCGCCGCCTCGAATGTCACCAGCACCTGGGAAGTAGCGGCCTGCTGGCCCTGTTCGACATGCACAGCCTTCACCACGCCGTCGCGCGAGGCGGCCAGCGCATGCTCCAGCTTCATTGACTCGAGGACCAGGAGCGTATCGCCTCGCACAACGATACTGCCGGGCTGCGCCTTGACCGCGATCACCTTGCCGTTGAATGGCGCGCGCAGCTCGTTCGCGCCGGCTGCGCCACCGGCGTTGGCGGCCGGCTGGAAAGAGACATCCTCCACCACGAGGTCCAGCGGGCCCGCCTGCACATGCCAGGCGCCACTGTCGGTGCGGACCCAGGCGCCGATGGGCGGTTCGATCGACTGCGTCTGGCCGTCCTGGTCCACATCCAAAGCACCGTCGGCTCGTTCACGCACCTGCAGCGCCAGCATGCGCCCGCGGTGCAGCAACCTGAGCGGCCGGGGAAAAGGACAAGGCAGTTCGGTGCAGCGCTCGCCCGGACTTGCGTAGAGCGCCGCTAGTGCGGACGGCACCAGCGCAAGCTGCTCTTCCCTGATCAGGGCTTCGCGCAGTTCACCTGCGTTGTGGTCCAGGAAGTGAATCAGGGCGGCGCCCGCGCGAAACTCGGGGTGGCGCAGGCACCCCGCGAGAAAGCGGCGATTGGTCGGCAGGCCCAGCAACTGTGTGCGATCCAATGCCGCTGCCAGCTGGTCGATGGCCTCCGCACGAGTCGGCGCATGCACGATCAGCTTTCCGAGCATGGAGTCGTAGAAAGGCGGAACTTCCAGTCCTTGGAACAGGGCGTGGTCGAACCGGATCGAGCCCCCACCCCCGCCCTCCCCCAGCGGGGGAGGGAGAAAATGCAGCACTTTTCCGGTGTGCGGCGTGAAGTGTTCATCCTCGGCGCACAGGCGGACCTCGATCGCATGACCCTGGAACCGCAGCTGCTCCTGCGTCAGCGGCAAGGGCTCGCCTTGCGCCACACGCAACTGCCACTCGACCAGGTCCAGGCCGGTCACGGCTTCGGTGACGGGATGCTCCACCTGCAGGCGGGT
>DATILH010000219.1:0-12249 GCA_035476655.1 Variovorax sp. | reverse complement strand
TCCGCGCCCGACAGCGTGTAGTAGTCGGTGTGGCAGATGCCCGTGGCCTTGATCTCCACCAGCACTTCGCCGGCGCGCGGGCCTTCGAGGTCGACGGTTTCGATGGTCAAGGGCGCGCCTGATTTCCAGGCGACGGCGGCTCGAGTTTTCATGGGCGATGCTCCCTGCGGTTAAAGCGTAGGGGTGGAGTTTCGCACTGCGCGCACGGGCCCATTGGTCCGGCCCGCTGCGCAATATTGGTTCTTGTGAGGCTTGGGAGGCGCCGCTGATACTGCGGCCACGATGACCTCAGCTTCCATGACGCAGATCACACAGGCGCGACCCGAGGTTCGGGCGCTGCGCTCCTCCAAGATCCGTGAGGTGGCCAATGCCGGCCTCGGCCGGCAGGACGTGCTGCCGTTCTGGTTCGGCGAGCCGGATGAGCCCACACCGCCGGTGGTGCGGCAGGCGGCCATCGACGCCTTGGACGCGCAGCACACCTTCTACACCCAGACCCTCGGCGCCCCGGCCTTGCGCGAGGCCTTGGCGGCCTATCTCAGCGGGCTGCACCAGGCCACGCCGGTGGAGTCGGTGGCGGTCACCAGTTCCGGTACCGCGGCCCTGATGCTGGCGATGCAGGCCCTGGTCAACCCCGGCGACCGCGTCGTTGCGGTCACGCCCCTGTGGCCCAACCTTGTCGAGATGCCCAAGGTGCTGGGCGCGCGGGTCGACACCGTGTCGCTGAGCTTCGCCAGCACCGGCTGGCAGTTGGACGTGCAGCGCCTGCTGGACGCCCTGACACCGGGCACCCGGGCGCTGCTGGTCAACTCGCCCAACAACCCGACCGGCTGGACGCTCACACGCGAGCAGCAGCGCGTGATCCTGGCGCATTGCCGGCGCCACGGCATCTGGATCGTGAGCGACGATGTCTACCAGCGGATCCACTACGAAGGCGCCTGCGCGCCGTCCTTCCTGGACATCGCCGAGCCGCAGGATCGCGTGATCAGCTGCAATTCCTTTTCCAAGGCCTGGCTGATGACGGGCTGGCGGCTCGGCTGGATCGTCGTGCCGCCGCCGCTGCTGCCCGAGATCGGCAAGCTCATCGAATACAGCACCACCTGCGCCCCGCCCTTCGTGCAAAGCGCCGGCTGCGTTGCGCTGACGCATGGCGAGGCGACGATCGCGCACACCGTGGCCCGCCTGCGGCGCGGGCGCGACCACCTGCAGCAAGGCCTGCAGGGCTTGCCCGGCATCCAGCTGGCCGAGGCCGCCGCGGGCGCGATGTACACCTTCTTCCGGCTCGAGGGCCTCTCGGACAGCCTGGCGTTCTGCCAGCGCCTGGTCGTCGATGCCGGCCTGGGCCTGGCGCCCGGCATCGCCTTCGGTCATCAAGGCGAGGGCTATCTGCGCTGGTGCTATGCGAGCAGCACCGAACGCCTCGACGACGGTGTCCAGAGGCTGGCGCGCCATCTTCAATCCAACCCGCTGAACCATTGAGTACCGCATGACGACTGTCGAGACGATCGCCGATTCGCTGTGGGGCGCGCTGCAGGAAGGCCGCCACATGCCGCCCGAGTGGGCCCAGCGCTTCACGCTGCAGGAAGGCTACGCCGTGCAGCTGGCGCTGCTCAAGCGCCGCCTGGCCGGCGGCGAGCGGCACAGCGGCTGGAAGGTCGGCCTCACGGCCGAGGCCATGCGCATCCAGCAGCAAGTGCACGAGCCCTGCCTGGGCTATCTGCTGGAAAGCGGCGCCCATGCCAGCGGCCATCGCTATCGCCATGGCGAGCTCATCGCCCCCGGCTTTGAAAACGAGCTGTGCCTGAGCATCGGCAAGACGCTGCGCGGCCCCGGGGTGACGCTGGACGACGCGATGAACGCTGTCACCCACGCCGCGCCGGCGCTGGAGATCGTGGAAGTGCGCGGCCCCTTTGCCGGCAACCTGGCGCTGGCAATGGCCGACAACGCGCAGCAGAAGGCCTGGGTCACCGGCGCCGAAGTGCGGCTCACCCAGGACAACCGCGACCTGGCGCGCGCCACAGTGCAGGTCGATGTCGACGGCCAGTTCTCGGAGCAGGCCACGGGCGCCGCCGTCATGGGCGGCGGCGGATTGCTGTCGGTGGTGTGGCTGGCCAACAAGCTGGCGCAATTCGACCTGGCGCTGGAGGCCGGCATGCGCGTGATGTCGGGCTCCTTCACCCGCCAGTACGCGGCGCGCGCCGGCAGCGCGGTCCGCTCCACGTTCACCCCGTTTGGCGCCGTCAGCGCCAGCTTCGACTGAAGGAGGCTCCATGGATCTCGGCCTGCAAGGAAAAACTGCCCTGGTCTGCGCCTCCAGCAAGGGCCTGGGCTACAGCTGCGCGCTGGCCCTGGCACAGGAGGGCGTCGCGCTCACGATGGTGGCACGCGGCACCGATGCGCTGGAGGCCGCCGCCGAGGCCGTGCGCGCGGCGACCGGCATGCCGGTACGCACGGTGAGCGCCGACATCGCCAGCGCCGAAGGACGCGCCCGGGTGCTGGCCGCCTGCCCCGCGCCAGACATCCTGGTCAACAACGCGGGCGGCCCCAAGCCGGGTGACTTCCGCGACTGGTCCCGCGACGACTGGCTGGCCGCGCTCGACGCGAACATGCTGGCGCCCATCGAGATGATCAAAGGCTGCGTGGACGGCATGATGGCGCGCGGCTTCGGCCGCATCGTCAACATCACCTCGTCCGCGGTGAAAGCGCCCATCGACATCCTGGGCCTGTCCAACGGCGCGCGCAGCGGGCTGACCGGCTTCGTGGCCGGCCTGGCGCGCAAGACGGCCATTCGCAACGTCACCCTCAACAACCTGCTGCCGGGCCCGTTCGCCACGGGTCGGCTGGAGGACACGCTGCGTGCCTCCGGCCACATGAGCGGGCGCAGTTACGAAGACGTGGTGGCCGAATGGCAAGCGCGCAATCCGACGGGCCGCTTCGGCGAGCCCATGGAGTTCGGCCGCGCCTGCGCCTTCATGTGCAGCGCGCATGCCGGTTTCATCAATGGCCAGAACCTGCTGCTGGACGGCGGGGCCTACCCCGGCACGTTCTGAACGAAATCGCATCATGTCCGCCAACATCCTGTCCGCGCCGCCCGAGGGGCAAGCCAACGTGAGCCAAGCCAGCGAGTCGCCGCGCAGCGCGGCGCGCGAGATCGTCACGGCCGAAGGCATCGTCAAGCAATTCGGTCCGCACAAGGTGCTGTCCGGCGTGGACCTGCGCGCGCGCGAGCACGAGGTCGTCACGCTGATCGGCGCCAGTGGGTCCGGCAAGAGCACCTTCCTGCGCTGTCTGAACCTGCTGGAGGTCCCGGACGCCGGCGAGATCAGCATCGACGGCGAGCGCATCGCGATGCGCGCCGACCGCGCCGGCCGCCGCCTTCCCGCCAGCAGCCGCCAGGTGATGCGCATGCGCGCCGGCATCGGCATGGTGTTCCAGAGCTTCAATCTCTGGAGCCACATGACGGTGCTGGAGAACGTGATCACGCCGCCCATGAAGGTGCTGGGCCTGGGCCGCAAGGAAGCGGTCGAGCGGGCCGAGGCCCTGCTGGCCAAGGTGGGCCTGCACGATCGCCAGCACCATTACCCGGCGCACATCTCGGGTGGCCAGCAGCAGCGCTGCGCCATCGCCCGCGCCCTGGCCATGGAGCCCAAGCTGCTGCTGTTCGACGAGCCGACGTCGGCGCTAGACCCCGAGCTGGTGGGCGAGGTGCTGAAGGTGATCCGGCTGCTGGCCAAGGAGGGCCGCACCATGGTGATGGTGACCCACGAGATGGCCTTTGCGCGCGAGGTCTCCACCGAGGTGCTGTTCCTTCACCAGGGCCGCATCGAGGAGCGCGGCGCGCCGGCCCAGGTGTTCGGCGACCCGCGTTCCGAGCGTTGCCGCAAGTTCATCGAAAGCGTCCTGTAGCCGTTCCGGCGAAATCCAAGTCAACCCACCCAACGGAGTCGATCATGAAAAAATGGCTGTTCATCGCAACACTGGCGCTGTGCTCGTTCGGCGCCAGCGCGCGCGAGCTCAAGGTGGGGGTGCAGTGCACCTATCCGCCGTTCAACTTCCGCGACGCGTCGGGCACGCTCAAGGGATTCGAGATCGACATTGCGCGCGAACTCGGCCAGCGGATGAAGACCGACATGAACTTCGTCTGCATGTCCTTCGACGGGCTGATCCCCGCGCTGCTGTCAAAGAAGATCGACATCATCGCGTCCAGCTTGTCCATCACCGAGGCGCGCAAAAAGAGCATCGACTTCTCGATTCCCTATCGCGCCTCCACGGCACGTTTTCTTGCCAAAAAGGGTTCGGGCCTGCAGCCGTTCAAGGCCGACCTCACGCCCAACCCCACTGCCCTGAAGGGCAAGGCGGTCGGCGTGCAGCGCGCCACCACCAACGACAACTACCTGGCCGGCGAATTCCCCGGCGTGGAGATCGCCCGCTACGACTCGGCCGAAAACCTGCTGCTGGACCTGGTGGCCCAGCGCATCGACCTGGCCCTGGTCGGGCCGATCAAGGTGGAGATGGACTTCCTGAGCAAGCCCGAAGGCAAGGCCTACGAATTCATCGGCCCCGAGCTGGAGGCCGCCAAGTACTTCGGCGATGGGGTGGGCGTGGGCCTGCGCAAGGAGGACCAGGCGCTGCGCGGCGAGATCAACGCGGCTCTCAAGGGCATCTTCGACGACGGCTCTTTCAAGACCATCAACAAGCGCTACTGGAGCTTCAGCGTGCTGCCGACGGCCTGGAAATGAGCGCCTCAGCTTCGCAAATGCATCAACTTTGAGACAGGGGCGGCGCAGACATGGACATCTTTGCAGGGTGGGGGCCGACCCTCGCCAAGGGGACCTGGATGACGGTGGAGATCGCGCTGGTCTCGGCCGTGTTCGGCAACCTGGTCGGCATGCTGGGGGCTGCCGCCAGCCTGTCTCCGGTCAAGGCAGTGCGCGTGCTGGCCAACGGCTACATCACGGCGATCCGCGGGCTGCCGCAGCTGCTCTTGATCCTGCTGGTGTACTTCGGCAGCACGGTGGCGCTCACGCGGCTGCTGTCTGTGTTCATGCCTGGGGCCGGCGCCGTGGAGGTGCCGCCCTACCCGGCCGGCGTGTTCGCCCTGTCGCTGATCTTCGGCGGCTATGCAGCGGAGGTTTTTCGGGGCGCGTTCCTGGCCATCCCGCGCGGGCAGGTCGAAGCGGCCGTCGCCGTCGGGATGAGCCGCCTGCAGGTCTTCACGACGGTCAAGCTGCCGCAGATGATGCGCTTTGCCCTGCCGGGGCTGGGCAACATCTGGATCTCGACGCTCAAGGACACCTCGCTGATCTCCATCGTGGGCCTGGGCGAGCTGATGAAGGCCTCCGAGCTGGCGACCAGCGACACCCGCAGGGCGCTGTTTTTCTATGTGACCGCCGGCGCCATCTACCTGGCGCTCACGCTGCTCAGCTCGGTGGGGCTGCACCTGCTGGAACAAAGGGCCGCGCGCGGCCAGAGGGCGATGGCCTGACATGGACTACCAACTGATGATCGACAGCCTGCCGCTGCTGTGGCGCGGCGCGCTGCTCACGGCGGAGCTGTTCATCGTGGCGATGCTGTTGGCCACCCTGATCGCGATCCCGCTGGCGATTGCGCGGGTGCAGCCGGCCTGGTGGCTGCGCTGGCCCGTCGAGGCCTTCTCGCAGGTGTTTCGCGGCACGCCCATGCTGGTGCAGATCTTCATCGTGTACTACGGCCTGGCGCAGCTGGAGTTCGTGCGCGAGAGCTGGGCCTGGCCCTATCTGCGCAAGGCCTACTGGTGCGCCGTGATCACGCTCACGCTCAACACGGCCGCCTACCTGGTGCACATCCTGCGCGGCGCCATCGAGGCCGTGCCGCAAGGGGAGGTCGAGGCGGCGCAGGCCTTCGGCTTTTCCTTCTGGGCCCGCTATCGGTCGGTGATCCTGCCGCGCGCCATCCTGCTGGCGCTGCCTTCGTACGGCAACGAGGTGATCAAGACCGTCAAGCGCACCTCGCTGGCAAGCGTGATCACCCTGGCCGAACTCACCGGCGTGGCCAACATGCTGGTGTCGCGCACCTTCGCTCCCTACGAGATCTTCATCACTGCCGGCTTGATCTACCTCGGCTTCGCCTTTGCCGCCAACCACCTGGTGCGCCTGCTGGAGCAGCGCATGTCCCGCCACCTCGGCCCCGCGCCCCGCCTGGCGCTGGCGCCAGGGGGCCCCGATTGAACCGCCACGCCATGTCCCATCCCACCGACCCGCAATTCATCGCCGAGATCCTGGCCTTTGCCGAGGGCCTCGCCGATGCCAGCGGCGCCATCCTGCGGGAAAACCTGCACACGCGCCGCGGCTTTCATACCAAGCAGGACGACAGCCCCGTCACCGACGTGGACCGGCATGTCGAGGAGACCTTGCGCACCTTGATCCGGCACCGCTATCCGGAGCACGGCATCCTGGGCGAGGAATTTGACGGCCACGCCCTGGACGCCGAGTACGTCTGGGTGCTCGATCCGATCGACGGCACCAAGGCCTTCATCACGGGCATCCCGATCTACGGGACCCTGATCTGCCTGGCCCGCCGCGGCGCGCCCATCGTGGGCGTGATCGACCACCCGGTGACCAACGACCGCTGGACCGGCGCCCAGGGCCAGCGCTCGATGTTCAATGGCAAGCCGATCCAGAGCCGTCGCTGTTCGTCGCTCTCGGACGCGCTGATGTCGTGCAGCAATCCGGAGCCCTTCGGCCCGAGCGAGCGGGCCGCTTTCGAGACGCTGCGCAATGGGGCCAAGTGGTGCGTCTACGGCTCCAGCTGCTATGCCTACGGTTGCGTGGCCAGCGGCGCCATCGACCTGGCGATCGACTGCGGCCGCCACCGCGAAGTGGACTACTGCGCCCTGGTGCCCGTCATCGAAGGCGCCGGCGGCGTGATCACCGACTGGGAAGGCCGCCCGCTGACGATCCACTCGGGCAACCGCCTCATCGCCTGTGGCGACCCGCAGCGGCACGCCGAAGCGCTGCGCATCCTGGCGGGCGCGTGAGAGCTTGAGAGGCTTTCGCATGCACCCGCGTGAAGCCCCAGAGCGGGCGCAATCCAGATGTATGGCGCAAACGTGCTGGTGGCCCGGCGAGCATTTGCATCAACGCGCGCGCCCGCTCTGGGGCCTCACCCTTCGGGCCGGGGCGGCAAAGGCCGCTGGGCGGTGTTGCGCCCCTTGCCCAGGCGGACGCCTGGGCTGCGTGTCGCGCCTACCCCAGCAGCCTTTGCCACCCCGGCGCGGGCACATCCGAAAGCCTCTCAAGCTCTGAAGCGCGGCGCCGGCGGCCGTGCATAGAATGCGGCGGCGCCGGCCCTGCACGGCGCCGAACCTACCCGCGCCCCGGCGCCATGGCCCAAAAGTTCAACTACCCGACCTGGAGCGCCATCTCGCTTGACCGGCAAAGCGAGACGCCCCTGCACAGCCAGGTCTTCGAGCAGATCCGCAAGGCCATCACCCTTGGCCAGCTGGCCAAGGGCGCCCGGCTGCCGCCGAGCCGGCAGCTGGCGCTGGAGCTGCAGGTCTCGCGCAACACGGTGGTGCTGGTCTACGAACAGCTGCTGGCCGAAGGCTATGCCACCGGTCGCGTCGGCGCCGGAACCTACATCGCCACTGTGCTGCCCGAGGACCGGCAGCCGCGCCGCGAAGCGCCGCCGTCCGGGCCCACAGGGACGGACGGCGACACGCGCGGCGTGTCGCGGCGCGCCCGCTCGCTCATGGCGCTGCGCCTGCCATCCGAGCGGACGGGCGCGTTCGACCTGAGCCCCACGGTCCCGGCGCTGGACCAGCTGCCCTTCGAGCAGTTCGCCAAAGTGGCGGGCCAGTACTGGCGCTCGGCGCCGGCGGCGGACTTGGGCTATGGCGGCGTCCTGGGCCTCGCGGAGCTGCGCGCGCAGATCGCCGCCTACCTGGGCGAGGCGCACGGCGTGCCCTGCCTGCCGGAGCAGGTCATGGTGGTGAGCGGGACCACCCAGGGCTTCATGCTGGCCGGCCAGGTGCTGGCCGACGCCGGCGACCGCGTGATCGTGGAGGATCCAGGCTATCTCACCCGGCTGGCGGCGCTGCTGGGCGGCGGGGCCGTGCTGGCGCCGGTCGCCATCGATCGCGAGGGGCTGGACAGCAGCCGCTTCGAGGGCGAGGCCGCCCAGGCGCGGCTGGTGGTGGTGTCGCCGACCAACCAGTTCCCCTTCGGCAGCACGATGCCGCTGGAGCGGCGGATGTCGCTGCTGCAGTGGGCCCAGGAGCGCAAGGCCTGGATCATCGAGTACGACTTCAACAACGCCTTCCATTTCAGCGGCCGCGCCCTGCCGCCATTGGCCGCGCTGGACCGCGGCGGGCGGGTCATCTACATCGGCAACTTCAATCGCTCGATCTCGCCCGCTTTCAGCATGGCCTATGTCGTCATGCCCATGGACCTGATCGACGCCTTCACGCGCGCCAACGAGGTGTTCGGCTTCCAGGCCTCCGCGCCGACCCAGGGCGTGGTGGCCGACTTCATGAAAAGCGGCCAGCTGGCCGCCCACATCCGCCGCATGGGAAACCGCTACCGCGAGCGGGCCAAGCTGATGGTGCACTGCCTCAACACGCTGTGCGGCGACGCCTTCGAGCTGTCCGCCACCGGCGCCGGACTGCATCTGTGCGCCCTGGCCCGTCGGCCGATGGACGATGCGGCCGTGTCGCAGGCCCTGCTCGAGCACGGCATCGATGTCCCTGCGCTCTCGCCCTACTGCATGACGGAGCGCGTGCTGCATGGTTTCGTGCTGGGGTTCGGCAATACACCGGCGGAGCGGATTGCGGGAGCGCTGAGGGTGTTCAGCGACCTGACGTCGCAGGCCGCCGCGCGGTCGCAGGCGCCGACCTAACATCGGCGCATGCGCGAACGCAAAGACCATCTCGACGCCCTGGCCGTCGCCCTGCTCCTGGGCTGTTGCCTGGTCTGGGCGTTCCAGCAGATCCTGATCAAGTCCACCATCAGCGAAGTGCCGCCCCTGTGGCAGGCCGCCCTGCGGTTCATCGGCGCCACTGCGCTGTTGTGGCTGTGGTGCGCGCTGCGCGGCGTGAAGCTGTTTGCGCGCGATGGCACGCTGGGCGCAGGCCTGCTGGCGGGTCTGCTGTTCGCCGGCGAGTTCAGCTGCATCTACCTTGGCCTGCGGCTCACCGCGGTCTCGCGGCTCACGGTCTTCCTGTACTGCTCGCCCTTCGTCCTGGCCGTGCTGCTGCCGCGGCTCGTGCCCTCGGAGCGCCTGCGCGGGCCGCAGTGGCTGGGGCTGGTGGTGGCGTTCGCCGCGGTGGCACTGGCGTTCGCCGAAGGCTTTGCGGGCAAGAGCGCCGTGCCGGGCTCGTGGCGTGGCGATGCCATCGCGTTGGCAGGCGGCGTCTTCTGGGGCCTGACCACGCTGGTGATCCGCGGCAGCAAGCTGGCGACGGCCAGCCCCGAGAAGACGCTGTTCTACCAGGTGGCGGTGACCGCGCTCGTCGCTCCGCTCTTGTCGCTGATGCTGGGCGAAGCCTGGTCGCTGCGCTACTCGGCGTCGGCCTGGGGCTCGCTCGCGCTGCAAACCGCCGTGGGCGCCTTCGCCAGCTACCTGGCCTGGATGTGGCTGCTGCGGCACTACCCGGCCACCAAGGTCTCGTCGTTCACCTTCCTCACGCCGGTGTTCGCGCTGGTCATGGGCGTGCTGCTGCTCAACGAGCCGCTCACGCTGCAGCTGGTCTTGGCGCTGCTGGGCGTGACGGCCGGAATTGTGCTGGTGAGTCGCAGACCTGCTTGAAAGCCCCCCCGAAGCGCCTGCGGCGCCTCCCCCCAGGGGGCGCCACTGGCGGCCCGGCAAAGCCGGTTCCGCGGTGTCCTCGGGAATTCATTTCGCTCCGGACGCGCCGTCAGCGCTGTGGCCGCCGCGCCGCGTAGTCCACATACCAATCCAGGCACGCCGGGTTGGCCATCGCCTCGCGGTTGACCACCTTCTCCAAGGGCTGACCCAGCAGTAGTTTCTTGATCGGCAACTCCTGCTTTTTGCCCGACAAGGTGCGCGGGATCTCGGGGGCCTGCACGATCTCGTCGGGCACGAAGCGCGGCGACAGCGCCGTGCGGATCGCGCCGGCCAGTCGCGCCTTCATCGCCTCGTCCAGCACGGCGCCGGGGCGCAGCACGACGAACAGCGGCATGAAGCTGTCGCGGCCCAGGTATTCGAGGTCGACCACCAATGAATCGAGCACATCGGGCAGGGCTTCGACGGCGCTGTACAGCTCGCTCGTGCCCATGCGCAAGCCATGGCGGTTAATGGTGGCGTCGCTGCGGCCATAGATGACGCAGCCGCCATCGGGCATGACCTTGAGCCAGTCGCCATGGCGCCAGACGCCGGGGTACATGTCGAAGTAGCTCGACAGGTAGCGCTTGTCGCCTTCGTCGCCCCAAAAGTACAGCGGCATCGACGGCAGGGGCTTCGTGCACACCAGTTCGCCGACTTCGCCGATGACGGGTTCGCCCTGCTCGTTCCAGGCCTCGACCGCGCAGCCGAGCATGCGGCACTGCATCTGGCCGGGCACTTGCGGCAGCTCGCGGTTGCCGCCGATGAAGGCGCCGGCGAAGTCGGTGCCGCCTGAGATGTTGCACCACCAGATGTCGAAGGCCGCGTCGCCATGCAGCGCGGCAAACTGCGTCGTGCCCCAGCGCTGCGCGTCGTCGGACAGCGGCGAGCCGGTCGTGCCCAGGGCGCGCACCGTGCGCAGGCCCGGCAGGGCCGCGAGGTCGACGCCGGCCTTCATGCAGCTGGCAAAGAAGGCCGCGCCGGCGCCGAAGAAGGTAACGCTCAGCTCGGACGCGAAGCGCCACAGCGTGGTCCAGTCCGGCCTCTCTTTCGAGCCGCCGGGGTTGCCGTCGTAGAGCACGCAGGTCGTGCCCTGCAGCAGGCCCGCGGCCTGCGCGTTCCACATCACCCAGCCGGTGGAGCTGTACCAGTGGTAGCGCTCGCCCCAGTTGTTGGGGTGGTAGCTGCAGCCGATGTCGTTGTGCAGGCACTTGAGCGCCAGCGCGACGATCACGGCGCCGCCGTGGCCGTGCACGATGGGCTTGGGCAGGCCGGTCGTGCCGCTGGAATAGACGATCCACAGTGGATGCTCGAAGGGCAGCCACAGCGGCTCGAAGGCGGCGGTGGCCGCGTCATCGCGCGCGACCACCTCGTGCAGCCAGGCGCAAGGCTCGAGCGTCTTTGGCATGTCGTCGCCCGCGCGCAGGTTCCGATGCACGATCAGGTGCGTGAGCGAAGGCAATGCGGCGCGCAGTTGCGCGACCACCTCGGCGCGGTCGAGGTCGCGGGCGCCATAGCGCACGCCGTCGCAGGCGATCAGCGCCTTGGGTTCGATCTGGCGGAAGCGATCGAGCACGGCGTTGGTGCCCATGTCGGGCGCGCAGATGCTCCAGATGGCGCCGATGCTGGCGGTGGCCAGGAAGGCGATCATGGCCTCGGGAATATTGGGCAGGTAGGCGGCGACGCGGTCGCCCGGGCCGACGCCCTGCGCGCGCAGGTGCAGCGCCAGCGCCGCGACCTGCCGGCGCAACTCGGGCCAGCCGAGCTCGCGGTGATCGCCGCGCTCGTTGCGGCTGATGAGGGCGGGAAAGCCCGCCGCGTGCGCCGCATCGACATGCCGCAGCACCTGCTGCGCGTAGTTCACCTGGGCGCCGTCGAACCAGCGCGCATGGGGCATGGCGCCGCCCGAGAGCACGCTGGCATGCGGCGTTGGCGAGCGCAGATCGAAGTAGTCCCACACGCTCTGCCAAAAGGCCGGCAGGTCGGTGACCGACCAGCGCCACAGCGCGTCGTAGTTGTCGAAGCGCAGGCCGCGCGCGTCGCGCAGCCAGTCCTGGTAGAGGCGAATCTGCGGAACGAAGGGCGCGGCGGTCATGAGCGCCAGCGTAGCAGCCGGCAGCCCGCGCCGCTAGGTCTAGGCCCCGGCCCCCCGCTTGTTGCGCCCGGCCGCGCTTGCCTCTAGCATCGCTCTGGTTTTCATAGCAAGGAGCGAGGACCATGGGACCGTTCAACTGGGCCGAGAAGCCCGCGAGCGTGTTGGCTACCGGCGGCGTCATCGCCCCCGACGAAAGACTGCCCTGGCCGCAGACGGCGGTGATGGGCGTGCAGCACGTGATCGCCATGTTCGGCGCCACGGTGCTGGCGCCCATCCTGATGGGGTTCGACCCGAACGTCGCCATCCTCATGAGCGGCATCGGCACGCTGATCTTCTTC
>DATILH010000218.1:0-86468 GCA_035476655.1 Variovorax sp. | reverse complement strand
CGGCTACTACGGTGGCCGCGGCTACGGGCGCGGCTACTGGCGCTGAAGCGGCCCACGCGGCGATGCGCGGGCCCACATAATCGCGCATGGCCATCCGTGACATCCTGAAAATGGGCGACCCCCGGCTCCTGCGCGTGGCGCAGCCGGTCGCGCAATTCGACACCGACGAACTGCACCTCCTGGTGCGCGACATGTTCGAGACCATGTCCGCCGTCAATGGCGCAGGGCTCGCGGCGCCGCAGATCGGCGTCGATCTGCAATTGGTGATCTTCGGCACCGATTCGCCCAATCCCCGCTACCCCGACGCGCCCATCGTGCCGCGGACGGTGCTGCTCAACCCGGTGATCACGCCCATCGGCGACGAGGAGGAAGAGGGCTGGGAAGGCTGCCTCTCGGTGCCCGGCCTGCGCGGCGTGGTGCCGCGCTTTGCCAACATCCGCTACACCGGCTTCGATCCCTACGGCGACCCGATCGACCGCACGGTGAGCGGCTTTCATGCACGCGTGGTGCAGCATGAAGTCGACCATCTGCTGGGCAAGCTCTACCCCATGCGTGTGCGCGACTTCACGCGCTTCGGCTTCACCGAGGTCCTGTTCCCAGGCCTCGATGCAGAAGACGATTGATCAGTTGTATCGGCCGCCGGTACCGCCCACGCTGAAGCGGCCGGCGCCCATCAGGGCCACGGCGATCGCAGCGAACAGGAACATGCCCTGCAGTTCCAGGGCCCAGCCGCCGTTCTTGCCGAGCATGAACAGGTCCTTCATGTGCACCATCCAGATGGCGACCAGCATGTTGATGGCGATGATCCAGGCGGCGGGCCGGGTGTAGATGCCCGCGATCACCAGCACCGGCGCCAGCACTTCGCCGACGTAGACCAGATAGGCCAGGAAGCCGGGCAGGCCGTGCGCAGCCAGGCCGGCCGAGATGCCGTTCACGCCCGAGCCGATCTTGGCAATGCCATGCAGCAGGATGAGAACGCCAAGAGCGACGCGAAGGATGAGCTTGCCGGTGTCGTCGGAACGGATCATTGCAGTTGCCACTTTCTTTTTGCTTGGTTAAAAAATCAAAGGCGCCATTGTGGTTCAAGACCATTACGGCTCGAGCGGGAATTTGCTTGTGAGCATTGGCGCTTTGGCGAGTTCCCGGCGGCGCCCGTAAACTGCCCTTCGATTCAACTGGAGGAACCCATGACCCGAATCCGTCCGGCGCTTGCCGCACTGGCCTTCACACTTTCGTTTTCATCGCTGCCGGCGCTGGCCGGCAAGACGCTCGATGCCGTCAAGCAGCGCGGCAGCGTCAAGTGCGGCGTGACCAATGGCGTGGCCGGCTTTTCCGCGCCCGACACGCAGGGCAACTGGTCCGGGCTGGACGTGGACACCTGCCGCGCCATCGCGGCAGCGGTGCTGGGCGATGCCAAGAAGGTCGAATTCGTGCCGCTCAATTCGCAGCAGCGCTTTGCCGCCCTGCAGGCCGGCGAGATCGACATCCTGGCGCGCAACACCACCTGGACGCTGACGCGCGACGCCTCACTGGGCTTCAACTTCACCACCATCACCTACTACGACGGCCAGGGCTTCCTGGTGCCCAGGAAGATCAAGGTGACCAGCGCCAAGCAGTTGAAGAACGCCACCATCTGCACCCAGGCCGGCACCACCAACGAGAAGAACGTGGCCGACTGGTTCCGCGCGCAGAACATCCCCGTGAAGACGGTGGTGTTCGAGAGCTTCGAAGCCTCCTTCAAGGCCTTCTTCGCCGGCCGCTGCCAGGCTTTCACCACCGACACCTCGGCGCTGGCCGGCCTGCGCAACAAGGAGGCGCCGAACCCTGACGACTACATCATCCTGCCCGAACTCATTTCCAAGGAGCCCCTGGCGCCGCTGGTGCGCCGCGGGGACGACGAATGGTTCGCCATTGCCAAGTGGGTGCCCAACGCGCTGATCGAGGCCGAGGAATACGGCATCACGCAGGCCAATGCCGATGAGATGAAGGCCAACAGCAAGGATCCTTCGGTGCAGCGCATCCTGGGCGCGGGTGAGGACCTGGGCAAGCTCTTGGGCCTGGACAAGGAGTGGTCCTATCGTGCCGTCAAGGCGGTGGGCAACTACGGCGAAATCTTCGAGCGCAACGTCGGGCCGAAGTCGGTTCTCAAGCTGCCGCGAGGTTCCAACAACCTGTGGAGCAAAGGCGGCCTGATCTACGCACCCCCGGTGCGGTGACAGGCGCCGGCCGCGGCAAGTGGCTCGCCTGGGCCCAACTGCTGCTCATCGCGGCGGTGCTGGGCCTGGCGGCCTGGTTGGTGAACCATGCGCTGGAGGTGCTGCGCTCGCGCGGCGTGCGCTCCGGCTTCGACTTTCTGCTGGCGCCGGCCGGCTTCGAGATCAGCGAAGGCTGGCTGGCCTTCGACGCCAGCCAGCCCTTCTGGCGCGCCTTCCTGGCCGGCCTGGTCAACACCGTGCGAGCGGCCGTGCCGGCTGCGGTGCTTGCCGTGCTGCTGGGCACCCTGCTGGGCATCGGGCGGCTGGCGCCGCATGTGCTGCTGCGCGGCATCTGCACCACCTATGTGGAGGCTTTGCGCAACGTGCCACTGCTGGTGCAGATGCTGATGCTGTACTTCGCATTGACGCAACTGCTGCCGGACTCCACCGAGGCCATGGAACTGCTGCCGGGCGTCTGGCTCAGCAAGGCCGGCCTGTCGATGCCCTGGCCGGTGACGGGTGAGGGCGGCTGGTGGCCGACCCACCTGGAATGGCCGGAACGCGGCAGCTTCAACGTCAGCGGCGGCGCGGCGCTGAGCCCGGAGTACCTGGCGGTGGTGCTGGCACTGGGCCTGTACACGGCATCCTTCGTCGCCGAGATCGTGCGCGCCGGCATCCTCTCGGTGCCGCGCGGGCAGGTGCTGGCAGGGCAGGCGCTGGGCCTTTCGCCGTTGCAGCAACTGCGCATCGTCATCCTGCCGCAGGCGTTGCGCGTGATCGTGCCGGCGCTCACCAACCAACTGCTGAGCCTCACCAAGAACTCTTCGCTGGCGGTGGCCGTTGGATACCCGGAGCTGGTGTCGATCGCCAACACCTCGCTCAATTCGACCGGGCGTGCATTTGAGTGCATCGCGGTGGTGATGTGCGTCTACCTGGCCCTGTCGCTGCTGATCTCCGCGGTGATGAATCGCTACAACGCCAGCGTGGCGCTGCGGGGTTGGGAATGAGCGCTGGTGCGTGGCACAAGGACCTGTGGGGCACGCCCTGGCGCGCTGCCGCCACCTTGGCGCTCCTGGCGCTGCTGGCTTGGGCGGCCTGGCATCTGCTCGACTGGGCGCTGTGGAAAGCCACTTTCCAACCCGATGCGCAGGCCTGCCGCGCCAACGGGCAGGGCGCCTGCTGGGGCGTCATCGCCGAGAAATGGCGGCCGATCCTGTTCGGCCGCTACCCGTTCGAAGAGCAGTGGCGCCCCGCGCTGGCGGTGAGCCTCCTGTCCGCCCTCACCATGCTGAGCGCCTGGCCACGCAGCTGGCGGGCATGGCTGCTGCCGAGCTGGTTGCTGGTGCTGGCCGTCTTCGTGCTACTGATGCTTGGCGGCGTGCCGGGCCTTGCCTATGTGCCCACCAACCGCTGGGGCGGCCTGCCGCTGACCATCGGGTTGGCAGTGGTCAGCCTGGCGCTGGCCTTTCCCTTGTCCTTGCTGCTGGCGCTCGGGCGGCGTTCGCATTGGCCGGTGGTACGCACCCTGTGCAGCACCTACATCGAGCTGGTGCGCGGCGTGCCGCTGATCTCGGTGCTGTTCATGGCTTCCTTTCTGCTGCCGCTCTTGTGGCCCGCGGGCTGGCAGCCGGACGTGCTGATCCGCGTGCTGATGGGCCTGACGCTGTTCGTTGCGGCCTACCTGGCCGAGATCGTGCGCGGCGGCCTGCAGGCGGTGCCGCGCGGGCAGACCGATGCGGCCATGGCGCTGGGCTTCGGCCGCTGGCCGGTGCAGCGCGACATCGTGCTGCCCCAGGCCCTTCGCATCGTGGTGCCGGCCTTGATGAACACGGTGATCGGCACGCTCAAGGACACCTCGCTGGTCACCATCGTCGGCCTGTTCGAGCTGACCGGCGCGCTGGGCCTGGCGTTGGGCGGCGACCCGACTTGGCGGCCGTTCTACCTGGAGGGCTACCTGTTCCTGGCCCTGGTCTACTGGACGCTGTGCTTCGGCCTCTCACGCTACAGCGCCTGGCTGGAGCGGCGCCTGGCCAGCGGGCACGATTGAGGATGCGCGTTCGATCTCCATCCAAAACCCAAGCGACGATCTGAAACGGACAGGGACGGCGGCTAGGTGGAAGCCCCTGGTGCGTGCGTACTTCGAACGTGAGTGTTCGATGATCGATCGTTGAGCCTGGCTGCACTGTTGTGGGTGCGTGGATGCGACACCTACAGTGCATCCCATGCGCCGATCCATCGCCACCGTTTCCCTCAGCGGCACCTTGCGCCAGAAGCTGGAAGCCATCGCGGCCGCCGGTTTCGACGGCTACGAGCTGTTCGAGAACGACTTCATCAACTTCAAGGGGTCGGCCAGCGAGCTGCGCCGCATCAGCGAGGACCTGGGCCTCACGATCGAGCTCTACCAGCCCTTCCGCGACTTCGAAGGCATGCCGCCGGCCCAGTTCCAGCGCAGCCTGGAGCGGGCCGAACGCAAGTTCGACCTGATGCAGGCGATGGGCGCGCAGCTCATGCTGTGCTGCTCCAACACATCGCCGCTGGTGATCGACTCGCCCGAGCTGGCGGCCGAGCAACTGCATGAACTGGCTTGCCGGGCCGCCGCACGCGGCCTGCGGGTGGGCTTCGAGGCGCTGGCCTGGGGCAAGGCGACGTCGCTCTATCGCCAGGCCTGGGACATCGTGCGACGCGCCGACCATCCGAGCCTGGGCCTGATCCTCGACAGCTTCCACACCCTGTCGCTCAACGACGACCCGGCCGGCATCGCCCACATCCCGGGCGACAAGATCTTCTTCCTGCAGATGGCCGATGCGCCGCTCCTCGCCATGGACGTGCTGCAGTGGGCGCGCCACCACCGCTCCTTCCCCGGCCAGGGCGAATTCGAGCTGGTGAACTTCTTCGAGCAGGTGCTGCGCTCGGGCTACCAGGGCGCGCTGTCGCTGGAGATCTTCAACGACGTGTTCCGCGAGACGCCGAACCGCCGCACCGCGGTGGACGCGATGCGCTCGCTGCTCTACCTGGAAAGCCAGGCGCGCGAACGCCTGGCGGCGAGCGCTCGGCCTGCCCCGAAGGTCGAACTCTTCGACCCGCCGCCGGTGCCGCAATTGCAGGGCTTGTCCTTCGTCGAGTTCGCCGCCGACGAGAAGTCGGGCGAGGCGCTGGGCGCGCTCTTCACGAAGCTCGGCTTCCGGCGCGTCGGGCGGCATCGCTCCAAGGCTGTCGTCTTGTACCGCCAAGGCGACATCCACCTGATCATCAATGCGCAGCCAGAGTCCTATGCGCGCGAGCGCTTCGAGGCGCACGGCACCTCGGTCTGCGCGCTGGGCATCCGCAGCAGCGACCCGGCGCTGGCCGTGGCGCGGGCCACCGGCATGCTTTCACGGCGCCACGACAGCCCGCTAGGCCCCGGCGAGATGCAAGTTCCGGCGATGGTGGTGCCGGGCGGCAACCTGATCCACTTCATCGACCAGGCACTCGGCCGCGACGGCTTGTACCGGGCCGACTTCATCCTGGAGGAAGAGCAGGAAGATGACACCGGTGCCGGGCTGCTGTTCATCGACCATGTGGCCCTGGGCCTCGCGCCCGACCAGCTCGACACCTGGACCCTGTTCGCGCGCGCCGTGCTGGGCCTCACCGCCGGCGAGAGCCTGGAGCTGGCCGATCCCTTTGGCCTGATCCGCAGCCGCGGCTTCGCCAACGCCCAGCGCTCCCTGCGCCTGGTGCTCAATGCCTCGACGAGCCAGCGCACCCGCACCGCGCGCACAGTGCATGCGCGTGGCGGCGGATCGGTGCATCACATCGCGCTGGCCTGCGATGACATCTTCGCCGCGGTGCAAAAGCTGCGCGAGCAGGGTGTGCGCTTCGTGCCGATTTCCCAGAACTACTACGACGACCTGCCCACCCGCATCGACATCGACGCCGCCCTGCTGGCGCGCCTGCGCGAAGCAGGCGTGCTGCTCGACCGTTCGCCGGCGGGCAGCGACTACCTGCACATCTACACCGAGAGCTTCGAGGAGGGCGGTTTCTTCTTCGAACTGGTGCACCGCGGCGCCGGCTATGACGGCTACGGTGCCAGCAATGCGCCGGCCCGCATGGCCTCCGAAGCGCAGTTGCAAAGCTGAATTTCCTTCACCCCCTTCACCACACACATCAGGCAGGAGACTCCAAGCCATGGCCACCCCCGACGAGCATGAGCCGCAGGGCACGCACCAGTCGAAGAAAGCCGCTGCCAGCGGCTGGATCGGCTCGGCCCCCTCGAGTACTACGACTTCTTCATCTACGCGACCGCGGCGTCGCTGATCTTTCCGCAGATCTTCTTTCCCGCGGGCAATCCCAAGCTGGCCATCATCGCCTCGCTCGCGACCTATGGCGTGGGCTACGTTGCGCGGCCCATCGGCGCCTTCGTGCTGGGCCACCTGGGCGACACGCACGGGCGCAAGCAGGTGCTCCTGATCTGCATGTTCCTGATGGGCTTCTCGACCGTGGCGGTGGGCCTGCTGCCCACCTATAGCCAGGTCGGGCTGCTGGCGCCGGTGCTGCTGGTGATCCTGCGCCTGGTCCAGGGTTTCGCGGTGGCCGGCGAAATCTCGGGCGCCAGCTCGATGATCCTGGAGCATGCGCCCTTCGGCCGGCGCGGCTTCTTCGCCAGCTTCACGCTGCAGGGCGTGCAGGCCGGCCAGATCCTGGCGGCCGCCGTGTTCCTGCCGCTGGCCCACTACATGCCGGAAGAGGCGTTCAACAGCTGGGGCTGGCGCATTCCCTTCCTGCTGTCCTTCATCGTGATCGTGGCCGGCTACATCATCCGCCGCGAGGTGGCCGAGACGCCTGCCTTCACGGAGGAGGCACAGCACGGCGAGGTGCCGAAGTCGCCCGTGATCGTCGCCATCAAGGAAAGCTGGCGCGACATGCTGCGCGTGATCTGCATGGCGCTGATGAACGTGATTCCGGTGGTGGCCACCGTGTTCGGCGCGGCATACGCGGTGCAGTCGGCCTACGGCATCGGCTTCCAGAAGGACGTGTACCTGTGGATTCCGGTGCTGGGCAACATCCTGGCGGTGATCGTGATTCCCTTTGTCGGTAACCTTTCGGACAAGATCGGGCGCAAGCCGCCGATCATCGTCGGCGCGCTGCTGTCGGGCCTCTTGTCCTTCGCCTACCTGTATGCCATCAGCATCCACAGCGTGCCGCTGGCGGTTCTTATGTCGCTGCTGATGTGGGGCGTGGTCTACCAGGGCTACAACGCCACCTTCCCGAGCTTCTATCCGGAGCTGTTCCGCACCCGCATCCGCTGCTCGGCCATGGCCATCTCGCAGAACCTCGGCACCACCGTCACGGCGATGCTGCCGGCGCTGTTCGCTACCGTCGCGCCTCCCGGCTCCGACAACATCTGGCTCACGGTGGGCAGCATCACCTTCGCCGTGACGGTGCTGGCCGCACTGGCTTGCGCCAGCGCCCGCGAGACCTACCGTGTGCACATGAACGACCTGGGCAACCCCGACGCCCCGCCGGTGCCCAAGCCGGACTACGAGCGCATGCGCGCCCAGACCTTGGCGCTCGCAAAATGAAGTGAGCATTGTGTGCACTAAAGCACAGCGCCTACAGCTTCAGTAGGAGCACTCAGGAGCGTCGCGGTGGTACTTTTGACCCGCGGCGCACCAGATCATTCGGGACGGCCTTGCAAGACGCTGCAGGCCGTTCGTTCTTCTCGATGCACCGCCAGCGGAGGAGCTTCGAGAATGACTTCAGCGATACCCGCCAGCAGCCCGGAAAGGGCGGGCGAACCAGGACAGCCCGGTGGCCCTGACCCCGCACTGGCTGCCATTGCCAGGTGGAAGCAGGAAATGCGTGCCCGCGCCGTCGAATACTTCGAAGGCATCAAGGCAAAGGGCGCGGCGCCGGTGCGCTACCACGGCCTCAAGGGCCGAAGCTTCATCGACGTCAGCATCGAAGGGCAGCGCTTCAAGGGCCAGGTGCTCAAGGGCCCCTTCATCGTCTCGGAAGATGCCGACTGCCTGCTGACCAGCGCTTCCATTGCCTACTGCGCCGACTACCTGCAGCCCAACGGCCGGCGGCGCTGGGCGGTGGTCAAGTACCGCACGCACCACCGCATCCTGCTCGACGGGCTCTCGCCCGACGGCATCCGGGCGCTGGCCTGCGAGTTCGGGATGGTCATCCATGACCAGGGCGAATCCGAGACCTTGTCGGAGTCGGAGTGCTTCGTTTCATCCAAGGCCTGCTCCGGCCTGCACGCCTGGGTGCGCAGCAACCCGGCGTTGTCGCGCAAGCTGCTGCGCGACCATCCCGACTTCCTGCGCGGCCTGTTGACGGACACGCGCGCGCCGCGCAAGTCGCGCTATCGCAACGTGCACGAGTTCGAATACTTCATGGGTTCCTGAGGCCCTCCGATCCACCCCAGTCCACCCCTGAACCTTCATCGTTTCCCCATTGGTGGCAGCTTGCCCCACGTCGCCCCCTTGGAGCCCCGCCTTCGTCGCCTCGTAGGGCGTGCCCGGCGTCCCCTGGGGCACCTCCTGCATGAGGCGCAACAATGCGCCAGCGGTAGAAGCCAACCCGATTCATTGCCCGCGTTTGACCGTGACCCGGTAGCGCTGGCCGAACATTTCGGCCTCGATCAAAGAGCCACCCGGTCGCCAAAACACGCCGTTGCTGTTCGGGTTGATGGTGGCCCGTCCGTATAGGAGGTTGAGGTCTGCCAGCGCAGCGTCAAACGTCCAGCGATCGGGCAGGTAGAAGGCGATATCACTCACCTTGTTCGCCGTGATTTGAATGACCGCGTTTTCAAGACTCGGCAGCAAGGACAGTCGGCACGTGACGCGCTGCTTGTCCTCGGTGGCGGAGCCTTTCCAGCCGTCAGGGCAGAAAGCCATGTAGTCACCGATGGCGTGGGCCTCCAGAGTGGCGCCCACGATGCCGGCCTGGGCGATTAGTGAAGCGCTGGCCAGTGCTGCCGAGATGATGAGCTTTTTCATGATGGGTAGAAGTTAACTTGTCGGACACGATGCGCCAACGGTATGTAGAAGGCAACGCGCTTCATGGGCAAATACTGTACATATGTAAGGGGTGTCCGGTTAGCTCCAGTTGAACGGCCAATACGGATGGCGCGTTTGCGCCCGAATCAGCGGATCAGTGGCTCGCAGCGACCTCTGGTTGTCAGTCGACCGCAAAACAGTAGAACAACCCATCGCCTCCCGTGCTGCGCAACGCTTCCTGGCTGCAGCCGCGCGAAAAATGCGCCGAGTTCCATGACCTCCCCCGCTTCGAGTCGTCGAGCCCGGTGCGGTCGTGATGGCCAACGAACGCAAGGGCAGGTGGGTCGTCGCCGCTCTTCGTCCACCTGCCGCAGCTGAAATCGCGATCGCCGCCAAACGGGCTGCCATCATCCGTCGACCCGGTCAGGATGTCGTGCCGGTTCGGCGTGTCTCCACTGCCGTTGACGATCTCGCCTCTCTCGGTCAGCGCGGTCTGCTTGGTCAGGTTGTTGTCGCCGTGCAGTTGCTTGACGTCCTTGGCGATCACCTCGCCCCTGGCGTTGCGCCATGGCCCTTTGCCGATTCGATCGCGGGCATACACTGCGGCCACACCGTCGCCCTTATCAGCGCTCAGGTAGGCCCGCCAGGTGCGCGATCCAGCGCCGGCCGCGGTGGCGAGCGTCTGGCAATGCTTGTCGGCGCCAGCGAGCCCGCCAAGATCGGCGCCATTGCCGAGCCCGCGGCTGGTGATGAAGAACGACATGCCGACGCCCTGGGCGGCCGCGCCGACGACGGTCACGCACAACAAGGCGAATGACGCCTGCAACGAGCGTTTGCTCCGACGACTCATCATCACTTCCGCCTCCTTCGCGCCTGTGGCGATGTGGCGATGTGGCGATGTGGCGAGCCCACAGTCTACTCTTCAACAGTTGGGCCCCAGGCGTAGCGCCCCTTCGTGACCACCGCGTAGATGGCTGCACTGGAGCTAAGTGGACACCCCTTACATATGTTCAGTGTCATTGTCCGCATGAGCAACAGCATTCTTGACCACGACTTCGCCGATGGCTTCCTCTCAGACGCTGCGCGCAACCTGCGCGACACAGTCCATGCTGAACACGGCGAACTCGTCAAATTGCACTACGCGAGCAACCGTCTCGCTGTGGGCATTCAGCACCTCTTGGACATTCATCCTGAGCGGCTCCAAGAGACGACGGCTGCGGCCCTGTACGCACGCTCTCTCGCATCAACGCAGGGCGCTGTTTTGCTGTTGGAGCATGGGTTGCCCACGCAGGCCAAGACCGTTCTACGGTCTGCGCTTGAGGCGTTGTTCCCGCTCTGCGCAATCGAGAAGAAGCCGGAGCTAGCCAGCACCATTCTTGACACCCACGACCACGATAAGCGAGCGCTGGTGGACAAGATTCGGCGCTGGGATTCGGATGTGCGCGCCGCAATACCGTTTACCGATGAGGAACTGGATGTGCTCGCGCAAGGGTCGGGGAAGGAGTTGAAGCTGTATGACGTTGCCAAGCATGCAGGCATGGAACAGTGGTACCTCGTCCACTACGCGCTGTTGAGCTTTTCTGCCCATGTAAAGGTTTCGACCCTGGACCGGCATGTGGTCGTGGTCGATCAAGACCGGCCCATCGAGTTCAAGAACGAGCCAGAGATCGCAGGTCAGTACGACGCGTGGATGATGGCAACACAGGTCTTGCTTGTCGCTATGCGAGCGGTGTCGAACATCTTCTCGCTTGAGTGCGATGCGATTGGTAAGTTTGGCAAGCGCCTCATTGACCTGACTCAAGGGCCTAGCTTGTCAGACGCCAAGTAAAAGTGTGGAACGGCGGTGTGGAATGCTCGCCTGAACACGCAACTTTCCCCTCTGTAGCGCCCGAATTGTTCGATTACTTCATGGGGGGTCCTAGCCGGGCCCCGAGCGCCAGAGCTGCGCTATCTCGTCGATGCCGCGCACCACCTGCGCGGGCCTCTGGCCGAGCTCGTCGAAGCTGCTGGCGCTGGCACGCCGGATCTCGGCGCCGTTCATCGTGCTCGCGCCTCCCGGAACTCAGGAAGACAGCGCCTCGACCAGCTCGGTCTCGATATCCATCTGCGAGCGGTGGCCCTGCAGCTCGGGGCCGCTGATGAGGAAGGTATCTTCCACCCGCTCGCCCAGGGTCGTGACCTTGGCCAGCTGCAGATTGAGATGGTGCTTGGCCAGCACACGCGCCACCGAGTAGAGCAGGCCCACGCGGTCGCTGGCCGAGATGTTGAGCACCCAGCGCTGCGCCTTCTCGTCGGGCATCAGGGTGACGCGGGTCTTGATCGGGAAGCTCTTGACCCGGCGCGAGACCCGGCCGCGGCTGGGTGCGGGCAGCTCGCCCGGATCGGTCAGGGCATGGGCCAGGTCGGTCTCGACCATGCTGATCAGCTCGCGGTAGTGGTCGGGCAGGAAAGTGGTGATCACCTGGAAGGTGTCCAGCGCATAGCCGCTGCTGGTCGTGTGCACCTTGGCATCCAGGATGCTGAAGGAGGCATGGTCGAAGTAGCCGCAGATGCGTGCGAACAGGTCGGGCTGGTCGGGCGTGTAGACCAGCACCTGCAGCCCTTCGCCCACCGGCGACAGGCGGGCCCGCACGATGGCCGGCGCCTTCGGGTCGATCGGCACGCCGGCCAGCGGCACATGGCGCGAGAGCTGGCGGGTGTGCCAGGCGATCTCGGCGGCGTCGTGGCGCATGAAGTAGCCGACATCCAGCGTGCTCCACAGCGCCTTGTGCGCCTCGAAGGGCAGGGCATGCGGCGCCAGCAGCGCCAGCGCCTCGCGCTTGCGCGCCTCGACTTCGGCGCCTGGATCGGGCATGCGGCCGCCGAGCGCACGTGCGGTGGCGCGGTAGAGGTCTTCCAGCAGCTTGCCCTTCCAGGCGTTCCAGACGCGCGGCGAGGTGCCGCGGATGTCGGCCACGGTGAGCAGGTACAAGGCGGTGAGATAGCGCTCGTTGCCCACTCGCTTGGCGAAGTCGCCGATGACCTCGGGGTCGCTCAGGTCCTGCTTTTGGGCGATATGGCTCATCACCAGGTGCGAGCTGACCAGGAACTCGATCAGCCTGGAATCCTCGCGCTCGATGCCGTGCTGCTTGCAAAAGCGCTGCACGTCGCGCGCGCCGAGTTGCGAATGGTCGCCGCCGCGGCCCTTGGCGATGTCGTGGAAGAGGGCGGCCACATACAGCACCCAGGGCTTGTCCCAGCCGCCCGCGAGCTGCGAGCAGAACGGGTATTCGTGCGCATGCTCGACGATGAAGAAGCGCCTGACGTTGCGCAGCACCATCAGGATGTGCTGGTCCACCGTGTAGACGTGGAACAGGTCATGCTGCATCTGCCCGACGATGCTGCGGAACACCCGCAGGTAGCGCCCCAGCACCGAGGTCTGGTTCATCAGGCGGAAGGCGTGCGTGATGCCGCGCGGCTCCTTCAGGATGTGCATGAACATCGCATGGTTCGCCGGGTCGTTGCGGAACTTGCTGTCCATCACATGGCGCGCGTTGTAGAGCGCGCGCAGGGTGCGGACCGACAGGCCCTTCACGCCTACCGTCTTCTCGAAGAGCCAGAAGGTCTCCAGGATGGCGTGCGGCTCGCGCAGGTACAGGTCGTCGCTGGCCACCTCAATGGTGCCGCCCTTTTCAAAGAAGCGCTCGTTGATGCGGGTTGGCACATCGGCTTGCGGCTGCAGGCGCTCGCCGATGTTGAGCAGGAGGATCTCGCTGAGCTGGGTCACCGCCTTGGCTGCCCAGTAGTAGCGCCGCATCAGCGCCTCGCTGGCCTTGCGCTGCGACTCGCCTTCATAGCCGAAGCTGGCCGCCACGGCGGTCTGCAGGTCGAACACCAGCCGGTCTTCGCGCCGGTTGGCGATCACATGCAGGCGGGCGCGGATCAGGGAGAGCAGGGCCTCGTTGCGCTTGATCTGCTGTACCTCGAAGGCGGTGGCCAGGCCGTTCTTGGCCAGGTCGTCCCACTTGTGGCCGAAGCCCGTCGCCTTGGCCACCCACAGGATAATCTGCAGGTCGCGCAGGCCACCGGGCGATTCCTTACAGTTGGGCTCCAGCGCGTAAGGCGTGTTCTCGTACTTCTGGTGCCGGTGTCGCATTTCCTGCGTCTTGGCGGCGAAGAATTCGCTGGGGTCGATCGACTGCAGGAAGCGCTGGCGAAAGGCCGCGTAGAGCTTCTTGTCGCCGGCCACCAGGCGCGACTCGAGCAGCGAGGTCTGGACGGTGACGTCCTTGGCGGCTTCGGCCAGGCATTCCTCCAAGTTGCGCACGGAAGAGCCGATCTCCAGGCCGGCATCCCAGCACTGGCCGATGAAGGCTTCGATCTTGGCAGATTCGATGGCGCCGGGGGCCTCGCCGTCGGGCAGCAGCAGCAGCACGTCGACGTCGGAATGCGGGAACAGTTCGCCGCGCCCGAAGCCGCCGACCGCCAGCAGCGCGAACTGGTTGCCGAAGCCGGCTTCGTTCCAGAGTGCGCGCAGCGCCTCGTCGGCCAGGGTGGACAGTTGCTTGAGCACCGCATGCACGCCGCGCGCCGGCGCGTGCGCGCTGCGCAGCGCGTCGAACACCGCGCTCTTGTGGGCGCGGTAGGCGTCGCGCAGCATGGGAAGGTCGACCATGTCTGCCGTCCAGTTCTGCGGGGTCAGCCGCTTGGGCGCCGGCCGGCTCAAGCGGCGGCGTTCACGAAGTCGGGCACGGGTGGGCTGCCGGCCGACAAGGTCAGCACCTCGTAGCCGGTTTCGGTGACCAGCACCGTGTGCTCCCATTGCGCCGACAGGGAATGGTCGCGCGTCACGATGGTCCAGCCGTCGTTGCCGAACTCCTTGATGTCGCGCTTGCCGGCGTTGATCATCGGCTCGATGGTGAAGGTCATGCCGGGCTTGAGCTCGTCCAGGGTGCCGGGCTTTCCGTAGTGCAGCACCTGCGGCTCTTCATGGAAGCCCCGGCCGATGCCGTGTCCGCAGAACTCGCGCACCACCGAGAAACCGTTGCTTTCGGCAAAACGCTGGATGGCAAAGCCGATGTCGCCCAGGCGCGCGCCCGGCTTGACCTTGACGATGCCGTGCCACATGGCGTCGTAGGTGAAGTTGATCAGGCGCTTGGCGGCGATGGAACCCTCGCCGACGATGAACATCCGGCTGGTGTCGCCATGCCAGCCGTCCTTGATGACGGTGATGTCCAGGTTGACGATGTCGCCCTTCTTTAGAGCCTTGTCGTTCGGAATGCCATGGCACACCACGTGGTTGACCGAGGTGCAGATCGACTTGGGGTAGGGGATGGAGCCGCCGCCCATGTAGTTCAGCGGTGCCGGAATGGCGCGCTGCTCCTGGGTGATGTAGTCGTGCGCCAGCTTGTCGAGGTCGTTGGTGGTGACGCCCGGCTTCACGTGTGGGGTGAGGTAGTCCAGCACTTCGGAAGCCAGGCGGCACGCCACGCGCATGCCGGCCACGCCTTCAGCGTCTTTGTAGGTGATGCTCATGCGGCAATTATCCCATTCGGGCCGCTAAAATTCAGGGTTTGCGCGGATGGCCCCAGTCAGCGGCCGGCCGCACAAGCCCCGAGGGCCGCAAGGCCCGCACCTCAGCACTTCACACAAGCAGCCTGTGACCTCTGCCCGGCCCCACACCCCTCCCACCGTGACGCGCTTCAACGGCGCCAGTGCCCTCAGCGACTTCCGCGCCCGTCAATTGCTGCCCCGCCTGCAGGCGGTGGACTCGCGCATCGAGGCCTTGAGCGCCCGCTTCGTGCACCTGGTGGCCACCGACGAACCCCTTTCCGATGCCCAGCACGCCCAGTTTGGGGCCCTGCTGAGCTACGGCGCGCCCGCCGGGGCGCCGCGCCAGAACCCCACGACCAGCGTCGTGGTGGCGCCGCGCCTGGGCACGGTCTCGCCCTGGGCTTCCAAGGCCACCGACATTGCCCACAACTGCGGCCTGGCGGTGCGGCGCGTCGAGCGGGTGACCGAGTTCCACGTGGGCCTGAAGGCTTCGCTGTTCGGCAAGGTTCCGCAACTGGAGGACGACAAGCTCGCCGCCGTCGCCTCGCTGCTGCACGATCGCATGACCGAATCGGTGCTGGTCTCGCTAGAGCACGCAGCGGCCCTGTTCGCCGAGCTGCCGGCCACGCCGATGGCCCATGTGGACGTGGCCCAGGGCGGCCGCGCCGCGCTGGAAGAGGCCAACAAGACCTTCGGCCTCGCCCTCGCCGAGGACGAGATCGACTACCTGGTCGACGCCTTCACCAGGTTGGGGCGCAACCCGACCGATGTCGAACTGATGATGTTCGCCCAGGCCAACAGCGAGCACTGCCGCCACAAGATCTTCAACGCCGACTTCACCATCGACGGCCAGAAGCAGCCGCAAAGCCTGTTCTCGATGATCCGCCACACCGAGCGCGCCAACCCGCAGCACACGGTGGTGGCCTATTCGGACAACGCTTCGATCATGGAAGGCCACCCGGTGGAGCGCTTCAGCGCCCGAATGGAAGCGCAGGGTGCCGGCGTGCCGAGCTACGAGAAGAGCGAAGCCCTGCATCACGTGCTGATGAAGGTGGAGACGCACAACCATCCCACCGCCATCTCGCCCTTTCCCGGTGCCTCGACCGGCGCCGGCGGCGAGATCCGCGACGAGGGCGCGACCGGCCGCGGCTCCAGGCCCAAGGCCGGGTTGACCGGCTTCACGGTCTCGAAGTTGTGGCCGCAAGAGGGCAGCTACGGCAAGCCCGAGCACATCGCCAGCCCCTTGCAGATCATGACCGAAGGCCCGCTGGGCGGGGCCGCCTTCAACAACGAATTCGGCCGGCCCAATCTTCTGGGCTACTTCCGCGAGTACGAACAGGCGGTGCAGAGCGACGTCGACACGGTGCAGCGCGGCTATCACAAGCCGATCATGATCGCCGGCGGCCTCGGCCAGATCGACGCCACGCAGACCCAGAAGATCAAGTTCCCGGCCGGCACCCTGCTGATCCAGTTGGGCGGCCCCGGCATGCGCATCGGCATGGGCGGCAGCGCCGCCAGCTCGATGGCCACCGGCGCCAACGCGGCCGAGCTGGACTTCGATTCGGTTCAGCGGGGCAATCCCGAGATCGAGCGGCGCGCGCAGGAGGTCATCAACCACTGCTGGCTGCAGGGCGAGGCCAACCCGATCCTGGCGATCCACGACGTCGGTGCTGGCGGGCTGTCCAATGCGTTTCCGGAATTGACCAACGACGCTGGCCGCGGCGCGCGCTTCGACCTCTCGGCCGTGCCGCTGGAAGAGTCGGGCATGGCGCCCAAGGAAATCTGGTGCAACGAAAGCCAGGAGCGCTATGTGCTGGCGATCGCGCCCCAGGCGCTGGCCGTGTTCCAGGCTTTCTGCGAGCGCGAGCGCTGCCCCTTCGCGGTGGTCGGCGTGGCCACCGAAGAGCGGCAACTGGTGCTCGACGACGAAAAGGATCCTGGCGACGAAGCGGTGCACATGCCCATGGACGTGCTGCTGGGCAAGCCGCCCAAGATGCACCGCGACGTGAAGACTGTGGCGCGCCAGTTCAAGCCCTTGGAACTTACCGGGGTCGACCTGCAAAAGGCCGCGATCGCGGTGCTGTCGCATCCCACCGTGTCCTCCAAGCGATTCCTCATCACCATCGGCGACCGCACGGTGGGCGGCATGAGCCACCGCGACCAGATGGTCGGCCCCTGGCAGGTGCCGGTGGCCGACTGCGCCGTCACCCTGGCCGATTTCAAGGGCTTTGCCGGCGAGGCCATGAGCATGGGCGAGCGCACGCCGCTGGCCGCCTATGACGCGCCGGCATCCGGGCGCATGGCGGTGGCCGAGGCCATCACCAACCTGCTGGCCGCGCCGATCGAACTCTCCAAGGTCAAGCTCTCGGCCAACTGGATGGCCGCCTGCGGCGAGCCGGGCGAGGACGCGGCGCTGTACGAGACCGTCAAGGCCGTGGGGCTGGAGCTGTGCCCGGCGCTGGGCATCTCGATTCCCGTCGGCAAGGATTCGCTGTCCATGCGCACGCAATGGAGCGAGGGCAGCGAAGCCAAGCGCGTGACTTCGCCCGTCAGCCTGATCGTCAGCGCTTTCGCCAGCATCGACGACGTGCGGGGAACGCTCACGCCGCAACTCGAAGCGCAGCAGGCCGACACCACCCTGGTGCTGATCGACCTGGGCCGCGGCAAGATGCGCATGGCCGGCAGCATCCTGGCCCAGACCTTGGAGCAGGGTGGCGACGCGGTGCCCGACGTGGACGATCCGCAGGACCTGGTGCGCCTGGTCGACGCCGTCAACGCCTTGCGCGCCCAGGGCCGCATCCTGGCCATGCACGACCGCAGCGACGGTGGCCTCTTTGCGGCCGCCTGCGAGATGGCCTTTGCCGGCCATGTGGGCCTGGCCCTCAACATCGACATGCTGGTGACCGAGGGCGACGGCATCAGCGACAGCCGCGCCGAGTACGGCGACGCCAAGAACTGGGCCAGCCAGGTCAGCGCGCGGCGCGAGGAACTCACGCTCAAGGCCCTGTTCAACGAAGAGCTGGGCATGCTGCTGCAGGTGCCTACCAGCGAGCGCAACGAGGTCATGCAGACCTTGCGTGCGCATGGCCTTTCGGCCTGCAGCCATTTCGTCGGCAAGACCCGGCCCGACAGCTCCATCATCGAGGCCGGCAAGGGCCGGCTGGAAATCTGGCGCGATGCCAAGTCGGTGTTCGGTGCCAGCCTGCAGGACCTGCACCAGGTCTGGGATGCTGTGAGCTGGAAGATCGCCGTGGAGCGCGACAACCCGGCTTGCGCCGACGAGGAGCATGCGGCGGCCGGCGATCCGGCGGATCCGGGCCTGCATGTCTTCCTGCCTGCAGCAGCTCCGGCGGCACCGGCCTACGTGGGCAGCCGTCCCAGGGTCGCGATCCTGCGCGAGCAAGGCGTCAATTCGCACGTCGAGATGGCCTACGCCTTCACCGAAGCCGGCTTCGAGGCCTTCGACGTCCACATGACCGACCTGCAATCCGGCCGCGCCGACCTGGCGCAGTTCAAGGGCGTGGTCGCCTGCGGCGGCTTCAGCTATGGCGACACGCTGGGCGCCGGCATCGGCTGGGCCCGCAGCATCACCTTCAACCCGCAGCTGTCGGCGCAGTTCCAGGCTTTCTTCAGTCGCAAGGACACCTTCGGCCTGGGCGTGTGCAACGGCTGCCAGATGTTTGCCGAGCTGGCCGACATCATCCCTGGCGCCGAGCACTGGCCGCGCTTCACCACCAACCAGAGCGAGCGCTTCGAGGCCCGCCTGTCGCTGGTGGAAGTGCTGGAGTCGCCCAGCCTGTTCCTTGCCGGCATGGCCGGCAGCCGCCTGCCGATCGCGGTGGCGCATGGCGAGGGCTATGCCAACTTCAAGCACCGCGGCGATGCCAGCCAGGTGATCGTGGCGATGCGCTATGTCGACCACCAGGGCGCGGCCACCGAGCGCTATCCCTTCAACCCCAATGGAAGCCCGGGCGGCCTGACCTCCGTCACCACCGCGGACGGCCGCTTCACCGCGCTCATGCCGCACCCCGAGCGGGTATTCCGCAACGTCCAGATGAGCTGGACCAGCGGCGACAAGAGCGAGCTCAGCCCCTGGATGCAGATCTGGCGCAACGCCCGCAAGTGGGTGGGCTGATGTCCGGCCTGCAGCCATCGCCGCGTCTGCCGGTGCTCTTCCTCGGGCACGGCAGTCCGATGAATGCCATCGAGGAGAACGCGTACCGGCGAAGCTGGCAGGCCCTGGGTGCGGAGTTCGGCACCAGGTATCCGACTCCGCAACTCATCCTGTGCATCTCGGCGCACTGGCTCACGCGCGGCGGCTGGTGGATCACCGCCATGGACCAGCCAAGGACCATCCACGACTTCGGCGGGTTCCCGCAGGAACTCTTCGCCCAGCAGTATCCGGCACCCGGCGCGCCGTGCGCGGCCGAGGAGATCGCCAAGGCAGTGCGCCAGCCGTTGAGCGACGTGTCACTGGGCCTGGACAAGAGCGAGTGGGGCCTGGACCATGGCAGCTGGTCGGTGCTCAAGCCCATGTTTCCCAGAGCCGAGATCCCGGTCGTGCAACTCAGCATGGATTACAGCCGCCCACCGGCCGAGCACTTCCTTCTCGGCCAGCAATTGCGCGCCCTGCGCGAGCGCGGCGTGCTGATCGTGGGCAGCGGCAACATCGTCCACAACCTGCGCGCCATGCGCTTCGACGCTGGGCCCGAGCAGGCCTACGACTGGGCCATCGAGTTCGACCAGACCGTGGGCGAGCAGATCGGCAAGGGCGATCTGGCGGCCTTGCACGCCTTCCAGAAACTGGGACAAGTGGCGGCGCAGGCGCACCCCAGCTACGAGCACTACTTGCCGCTGCTCTACGCGGCCGGCGCGGTGGAGGCGGGCAGGGAAGAGCCGCGCTTCTTCAACGAGAGCTTCCAGGCCGCGTCCATTTCGATGCGCTCGATGATCTGGGGCTGAGGTGCCCCGGGGCGGCGTGGGCCGACGCATCGGCGCACGCACGTATTAGAAAGTTTTCATTCGGCGCGGGCGTCATTTTCCCGTTCGTGACGCCCCCTACGTTTCGTGATTTAGTGCCAGCCGAGACGGCTTGCGCCCGGCCCTTGCATGGGATCTCGTCACATTTGCAATATAGAGTTACGAATCGTTAACCCTAACCCACTGAGCGTGCTTGCGCAGTGGGGCAAATGTGGCCCATGGAACTTATTTCGACGACAGGGACGGCTACCCGCCGCACCCGCAATGAACGCCGCAGGGCGCGCGGCTTCACGCTGATCGAACTGATGATCACAGTGGCCATAGTCGCCATCCTCGCGGCCGTCGCCTATCCCTCCTACACCAGCTATGTCACCCGCTCCAACCGCTCGGCAGCGCAGAGCTACATGCTGGAGCTGTCGAACCTGCAGCAGCGCTACCTGCTGGATGCACGCAGCTATGCCGACGATGTCAGCAAGCTGAAGGGCGTCCCGTCCAACGTCTCGTCGCACTACACGGTCGCGACCGCGCCCAAGGCCGGCATGACCCCGCCGGGCTTCACTATCACCGCTACGCCCATTGGCGGCCAACTCACGAACGACACCGTCTGCGCCGTCCTGAAGATCGACGAAACCGGCAAGAAGGAAGCGTCGGGAGGAGGCAGCAAATGCTGGTAACTCCCCGCGCCCATCGACGCAGGATCCAAGGCTTTACCTTGGTCGAACTGCTCACTGCCGTCACGCTCATTGGCGTACTGGCAGGCCTGGCGGTGCCATCCTTTCAAGGGTTCATCGCCAACCAACGCATCCGCAACGTGTCTTTCGACCTCATGGCGGGCCTCTTGCTGGCGCGCAGCGAAGCGGTGACGCGCAATGGCAGCGTGTCCTTCAGGAAGGCCGAGGCGGGATGGACCGGCGGTTGGACTGTGACGGATGGCACCAATACCTTGTTGAGCCAGGAGCCGCTGAACAGCCTGTCCATCACCAGCTCGGCGACGCTCGACGAGATCACCTACGGCAGGGACGGCCGCGCCAACACGGCCAGCACCAAGTTCAACGTCGCCCCGGCCCGACAGATCAGCGGCGTCAGCCCGCGCTGCATTTCCATCGGCCCGAGCGGACTTCCCAGCAGCCGCGTGGGGGCCTGCTCGTGAACGCCGGCAGGGTGTCGCGCGGAATCGCGCTGATCGAGGTTCTGGTCTCGCTCGTCATCCTGATGTTTGGCCTGCTCGGACTGGTGGGAGTCAGCAGCCGCTCCAACTTGTCAGAGCTGGAGGCCTATCAGCGGGTCCAGGCCCTGCAACTTGTGCAGGACATGGCTGACCGGCTCAATGCAAACCGCAAGGTTGCCACCTGCTATGCAAACGGCGCCGCCGGTGTGCAATTGGGTACCGGCAGCGGTCACACCGGAACGCCTACCTGCATCGCCGGCAGCGCACAGGAACAAGCGCGCGCCGTGGCCGACCTGGCGGCCTGGGACAGCATGCTCAAGGGCCAAGCCGAGTGGCAGGGTGACGACAAGGCGAGCGGCAAGATCGGCGGAATGATCGGTGCCGTCGGCTGCGTGACCGTGGAGGATGCAGCCAACAACATCTATCTGATTGCCGTGTCCTGGCAAGGACTGGCGCAGACTGCGGCACCGCTGCTGGCCGATGGCACAACAGCCTTCCCCTGCGGCAACGGCGCCTATGGCAACGAGAAACTGCACCGCGTGGTCACTACCAAGGTTCGCATCGGGGCCCTGTCATGAGGGCACGCATGCTGCGCACCCACCTCATGCGCGGTTTCACCCTGGTGGAGCTGATGGTGGCCATCACCCTGGGCCTGTTTCTCTTGATCGGCCTGATCAGCCTGCTCGTTTCCACCGTCAATGCGCGGACCGAACTCGACAAGACCACGCGCCAGATCGACAACGGGCGCTACGCGCTGCAGGTGCTTGGCGAAAACATCCAGCTGGCCGGGTATGTGGGCGCGACCGCCAGCACCGCCTTCGCCTACGTGGCGCCCGTGGCGTGCCCGGCGAGCGTGGGGGACCTGGGCTATACCGCAGAGACCAGCCCGGGCACCTCCAAGGTGCCTTACCCAGTCTACAGGCTCGAGGCTGTTCCCGACTGCATCGACCACGTTGCAACGGGTACGGCCATGCTGCTGGTGACGCGCGTTCATACATCGAGGGTGAACGTGGCCTCGGCCGAGGCGGCCGAACAGTATCTGCAGATTTCCAGCTGCGCCAACGACATGCTGCCCTTTGCCGCGGCTGCCGGCTCGTCCGCCGCTAGTTTCACGCTGACGGGAAAGGATTGCGACAACACCAAGCTGGCTCCGCTGCGCAAGATTGTGCAGCAGCTGTATTTCGTGAGCAGCTGCAACGACTGCGCGATCGACACAACGCCCACGCTCAAGGTGGCTGAGTACCGTGGCGGCACCCTGATCGTCACGCCCCTGGTAGAGGGCGTCGAGAACTTCCAGGTCGACTACGGCATCGATATGGACGCCAACGGTTCGCCCGATTGCTACACCAGCAACCCAAGCAGTCCGCCGACGGCGCAGACCGTGATCTGTCCGCAAACTTCGCCCGAGTACGACTGGGCCAAGGCCGCCGACAACTGGAGCAACGTGATGGCCGTGCGCGTGCACGTGCTGGCGCGCACCATCGAAGCCAGCGGCGGCTGGAGCGACAAGAGAAGCTACGACCTCGGCCTGGCGGCCCCGTCCGTAGGTCCGTTCAACGACAACATCAAGCGGCACGTCCACAGCACCGTCGCCCGCCTGTACAACGCCTCCGGTCAGAGAGAAGCGCCATGAACCGCACCTTGTGCAACCCAGGCGCCTTGCCGCGTCGCGGCCAGGAGGGCGCCACGCTGCTGGTGTCGATGATCCTGCTGGTGGTGCTGACGCTCGTGGTGGTCTCGGCCGTCAAGGTGAGCACTCTGAACACGAAGATGGTCGGCAACATGCAGACCGAGAAGGAGGCCGACGCGGCGGCGCTGCAGGCCATCGAAGCCACCATCAGCAGCGACTTCACCCAACTGCCGGTCACGCGCACCACGGCGCTCGACATCAACAACAGCGGCCAGGCCGGTTCCACCTACGCAGTGACCGTGGACGCGCCTGAGTGCACCGGCATCAAACCGATCAAGCTGAGCGAGCTGGACGCTAGCAAGGAAGACGACCAACCCTGCTACGCGAGCGGTGCCGCCCAGAACACCGGCATTGCGGGCAGTGGCGCAGGCGGAAATTCGCTGTGCTCGGCCTCGAACTGGGACCTGAGCGCGAGCGCCACCCCACCGACCGGCGGTGCGGCCGGTCCCAAGACGCATCAGGGCATCGCAGTGCGCGTGGCCGTTGGCGCGGCCTGCTGAACCAGAGTCGAGAAAGAAAAAGATGAAGTCTCCATTTGCGCGCCAACTGGGTGCCTTGGCCTTGTTTGCGGTGCTGGGTGGCGGCGCTGCCCATGCCGAAGATATCGATATCTACCAAGGCACGACGACCGGTGGCGCGCCCAATCTGCTGATCGTCTTCGACAACGCGGCTGCGGCGTCTGCCAGTTCGAGCTTCACTTGCGACAGCCTGACGGTGAACGATCCCGGCAAGAACCTGGGCTTCGAGCAGTGTGGGCTGTACAGCGCAGTAAAGGCGCTCGGGGCCGACGCTTCCCTCAACGCCAATCTCAACCTTGGGTTGATGTATTTCCCAACCGGCGGCACGGACGGCGGCACCTTCGTATTGCCTGCCGCGCCCCCTGCGCCCAGTTCATTGCTGATGATGGATGGCAACGGCAAGGACGACAAGGGCGTCGACCGGATGCTCAAGCGCATCGCGGCGCTGAGCCTGGCCAAGGACAAGAGCAACAACAATCAGGTCGCCCAAACCATGCAGGAGGCCTGGGCCTTCTATCACGGCAAGACCGGCCTGTCGGGAACGCCGTATCCCGGTGCGGCGAGCAACGTGGGTTGCACCAAGAACTTCGTTCTCTACATCACCCTGGCCACCAACAACCAGAAGCCGCAGGATGCCGGTGACCAGGCAGGCCATGCGCTGAAAAACGCCACGGGCGCGAGTGCACTGCCCACCCAGGTCACTTTGCCGGGCTGGGAATCGCCGATCTCGAGCAAGCTGGCCGCGGCCAAGTACAAGTCCGACTACTCCGACGAATGGGCGAAGTTCATGTACACGGGCAGCGCGCCCAATCTGACGACCACCTATCCGGGCATCACCACCTACACCATCATCCTGAGCGACGGCAGCAACCCGGACTATGAGCAGTTGATGGTCAGCATGGCCAAGCAGGGCGGGGGCGAACACTTCGTGGTGAAGCTCGGCGACGTGGATGGGCTGGTCGATGCCATCAAGAGAGTCTTCAGCGAAGTGCAAGCGGTGAACAGCGTCTTTGCAGCCCCCGTGTTGCCGGTGAGCGCGAACACCCAGGGCACCTACATCAATCAGGTCTACATGGGCATGTTCCGCCCGGACAAGAGTGGCGACCCGCGCTGGATGGGGAACCTCAAGCAATACCAGTTCGGCGTCGACATCACAGACCCCAGCGCGCCGCAGTTGTTCCTGGCTGATGCTTCCTGGGGACCGTACTCCGCGGGCACCAACGCCAACCGCGCCCTGAGCGCGGCAGGCACGGGCTTCATCACGCCCACCGCAATCAGCTACTGGACATCCAAGAATGCCGCTGCACTGCCGGATTCACACGGAGGCTTCTGGCTCGAAGCGTTCAAGGACCAAGGTGCCGACGGCTTCGACTGGAAGGATGGCCAGATTGTCGAAAAGGGCGGGGTGGCGCAGCAACTTCGCCTCAAGCACTTGAGCGAGAGCTATCCCTCTGGTGCATCGGCAACCGCCACGACGTCCCGCAACGTCTACACCTGCATCGGCAGTAGCTGCATCGGCGAGGCAGCCCTGAGCGCGATGCCTTTCAAGGCCAGCAATACCGCACTCACGGATTCGGCACTCGGCATTACTTCTGCCAGCGGGCTGAATGCCACCCAATTGATCAACTGGGTGCGCGGCGCAGACACTTCCACCGGTGGCGATGCCAAGGCCGGCGCAGAGTCCAGCACGCCGCCTGCCGGCATCACGGTGCGGGGCTCGATCCATGGCGACGTTCTGCACTCGAGGCCGGTGGTGATCGACTACGGCGGCACCACCGGAGTAGTGGTGTTCTACGGTGCCAACGACGGCTTGTTTCGAGCCGTCAACGGCAATCAACCCAACAACGCGAGCGATACGAGCAAGCCCAAGGGCGATTGCAAGATCTCGACCACCTGCGCGATCAGTATCACGGATGCTGCCGGTGCAACCGCCAGCGTGCCGCCTGGTGGTGAGCTGTGGAGCTTCGTGGCGACCGAGTTCTACTCAGGCTTGAAGCAGCTCTACCAGAACAACGAAAAGTTGACGCTGGGCTCGAGCACTGGCTCGGGCAAGACCTATTTCTTCGACGGCGCGCCGGGCGTCTACTACAACCGGGCCACTGGCAAGGCCTTTCTCTTCCTGTCCGCACGGCGCGGCGGGCGGCTGCTCTACGCCCTGGACGTAAGCGATCCGACCAATCCCAAGTTCATGTGGAAGCACAGCCAGGCCGACAGCGGCTTCGCCGAACTCGGACAGACCTGGTCGCAGCCCAAGGTGGCAATGATCAAGGGCCACAACAACCCAGTGCTGATTTTTGGCGCCGGCTACGATCCCAATGAAGACATGGAGCCGCCCAGCCCCGACGCCATGGGACGTGGAATCTTCGTGCTCGATGCCGTGACCGGCAACCCGCTGTGGCGCGCCGAGGCAGGCGGTAGCAACTCGAGCTGCAACGCCAACCCGTGCAAGCTGGCTGGCATGAACTACTCCATCCCGGCCGACGTCACGCTGGTGGACCGCGATTTCGACGGCCTGATCGACCGACTCTACGCTGCCGATACCGGGGGCAACATCTGGCGGGTTGACTTGCAGCCCACCGGTACTGGCGACTTGAGTACCTGGCAAGCCAGCCATTTCGCAGCCCTGGGGGGGGCGGGCGCCACCAAGCGAAAGTTCTTCTTCGGACCGGACGTGGTGCTGACCAAGACCTACGACGTAGTGCTGAACGTGTCGGGTGACCGCGAGCACCCGCTGCTGGCGCACGAGGCCAATGCCACCGTCAACCGCTTCTACATGATCAGGGACACCAAGGTGGGAGCCTCAGCCAGCGGCTGGAAGACGGTGCGTGACGACACATCCAGCACCGCAGATGCGGCACCCGAGGCTGCCGCGTCCGACGAGTTGCCGCTGGTCCGGGCAAGCGTGGCGGCCCCCTACGACGGTACCGGCCCCGGCTTCTTCGTGACGTTGGCTGGCGCGGGTGAAAAGGGCGTCAATGCTCCGACCACGGTCGGTGGCACCGTCTACTTCGGTACCAACCGCCCGATCGTCCCGAGCAGCACGACATGCCAGGCCAACCTCGGTGAAGCGCGCAGCTATGGCGTGCACTTTCTGACCGGGGCCACCAAGTCCACGCTTCTCGATGGCGGCGGGTTGGCCCCATCGCCGGTGTTCGGCATCGTCACGGTCAAGGTGGGCGACAAGGAGCGGCAACTGCCCTTCCTGATCGGCGGCGGCGGAGGCTCCGGGGCCGACGGCAAGTCCGGCTTGGGAGCGCAAAAGCCGGTGATCCTGCCAAAGGCCATCAAGCGACGAACCTACTGGTATCGCGAGACGGACCGCTGAAAACTTCACACTGACCGGGGGAGCCGAGCCGGCCTCGCCAAGACCCGGGCGGCGTCGCGATATAAACGGGCACTTCACCTTCATGGAAAATCAACTCGCCTGGGCCCGATCTGCTTGCGCACGCGTGCTGCGGCCCATGGTCCGGCTCGCCCTGACCATGGGGCTCAAGCATGCCCAGCTCGATGAACTGCTGCGCGATCTGATGCTGGAGGAGGCGCGCCGGCTCTGGCAGGCCGAGGGCGTGGCGAAACCCAACATCAGCCAGCTTTCGGTGGCCACCGGGCTGAATCGCAAGGCCGTGACGGCCAAGGTGCGCGAGGTGGCCGACCCCTTGCCAAGTTCCGAGGGCTCGGCGGCGGCCAAGGCCTTCACCCTGTGGCTTCAGATGCTGGCCGATGACCCGGCCCGGCGCCGCCTGCCGCTGGCCGGCGAAGAACACGACATCAGCTTCGAGAAGCTGGCGCGCCAGGCCAGCCGCGGCAACTGGCATCACCGCGCCATCCTGGACGAGCTGGTGCGGCTGAAGATGGTCAGCGAACAGGACGGATATGCCGAACTGCTGGCGGATGGCTTCGTGCCCAACGGCGATCTGCAGTCGATGCTGACCTTCCTGGGCGACAACGCGCGAGACCACCTGCTGGCGGCGGTCGGCAACGTGGCCGGCGACCGGCCGCCCATGCTGGAACGGGCCGTGTACGCCAAGGGCCTTTCGCTGCAGGACTGCGAAGCCATTGAATCCCTGGTGCGTCAGCGCTGGAGCGCTCTGCACCAGGAGCTTGCCGAACAGATGACCCAGGCCGTGAATGCGGCCGACGGCGATGCCCCTGGGCGGATTCGCGTGGGCATCTATACCTATTTCGAAGACGCCAGCCAGGCCACCAGCGCCAAGCCACCGCGATCATGAGCACCAGACTATTGCGCGCGAGCCTTGCCTCGCTGATGTTGACCCTGCTTCTGTCTTGCGGCGGCGGTGGTGCTGATAGCGCTTCCGGCGGCGCCTCGCAAAATGGCACGTCGGTACAGGGCGAAAGCGCGTCCGGCTCGAACTCGCCCGGCGACGGCAGCAGTACCGGCGACTCCGGGTCCAACGACGGCTCGACCAGCACGGCCAGCGGCGGCGACGATGCCGGCGTGGGCTCCGGCGGCACCGGCGTCAGCACCGCCGACGCCGGCACCAGCGTGGGTGCGGTCGACGGCATGGGCAGCATCATCGTGGGCGGCCTGCGCTATGACGTCGACCAGGCCGAGGTTGACCTGCGTGACGACACCGAACTGAAGATCGGCATGAGCATCGCGGTCACCGGCCCGATGGACGCGGACTTCGTCAGCGGCACGGCCCGTCGCCTGAGTTCCGCGACGGAACTGCGCGGGCCGGTCAGCTCCATCGATCCGGCGGCCGGCACCTTCGAGATGATGGGCGGCACGGTGAGCGTGGACGAAGGCACGGTCTGGGGCGATCTGCGGGGAATTGCCGATCTGATGGTCAACACCACCGTGCAGGTCTGGGGCCTGCCGACCGCGGCCGGCGCCTTGCGCGCCACCCGCATCGAGACGCGAAGCCCAGGCACCACGCCGATCGCCACCGGCATGGTCGCGCAGCTGGATCCGGTGAGCGCGACCTTCATGCTGGGTGGCCTGCGCGTTTCCTACGCCTCGGCCAGCTTCGGCCCGGGCCTGACGGCTGCCGGCCTGGCCGATGGCCTCACTGTGCGGGTGCGCGCCGACCAGCAGACCGTGCCGGGTCAACTGGAAGCGGCGCGGATCGAGCGCTGGTATTGGATCCCCAAGCAAGCCGGCATCGCGGTGCAGGTGGAAGGCGTGATTTCCGACTTCGCATCGCAGGGCGCGTTCCGCGTCCTCGGCACCGCCGTCGACGCGTCGGCGGCGCAAGTGGCGGGCGGGCAGGCGGCAAAGCTGGGCGATGGCGTGAAGGTGGTGGCCAGCGGAACGCTGTCCGCCGACGGCACGTTGTTGGCCAGCAAGATCAAGATCCGTCACATCCCGGGCGGCGGGGCGCTTCCCTCGTACAGCCTGATCGGCAAGGTGACCAACTACCAGTTGCCGGCAGATTTCAGGGTGCGCGGGCAAAAGGTGGATGCCAGTGCGCCGGACGTCGTCTTCGAGAACGGCACGGCTGCCCAGCTGGCAAACGGCGTGGATGTGACGGTGCAGGGCACCCGGATCGTCAACGACGTCCTGATCGCCACGCAAGTGCGCTTCGATTGAAGAAGAATCTCAGCGCGACGGCCGCGAGCCCATGGCCGTGAGCACTCCCAGGCCGATGAAGGAAGTGCCGGCGAGCCGGTTCCCCCAGACCGCATGCCGTGTCGCCTTGCCTAGCCTCGGTGCGATCAGGCTGGCCGTCAGCACATAAAACAGGTCGGTGCAGCAGGCAACGCCGACGAAGACGCTGCCTAGCGCCAGGGTCTGCAGCAGCGGGCTGGCGTGTGCATCCATGAACTGCGGCAGGAAGGCGGCAAAGAACAGGGTGGTTTTCGGGTTCAGCAGCGCCACCAGAAAGCCGTCGCGAAAGACGCGCCGCAGCGGCTGCGCCTGCGGCATGGTGTCAGCCGAAGCGCTGGCCGGAGTCGTTCGCCACATCTTGATGCCCAGGTACACCAGGTAGGCCGCGCCCGCCCACTTCACGACGGTGAAGGCGGCCGAGGACACCGCGAACAAGGCGGCCAGCCCGAGCGCCGCGCCCACCGCATTGGCCAGGTTGCCCAGCGCCACGCCCAGCACCGAGGAGAGCCCGCTGGCGCGCCCCTGCGCCAAGGTGCGCGCCACGATGTAGACGACGGCAGGGCCGGGCGTGAGGGCCAGCACCAGGCTCGCGCCGACGAAGGCCAGGAGCAGGGGGGTGTCGGGAAGCATGGGCACTCCTTGAACAGAGCACCAAGTATCGCGCGCAAAAAGAAAACCCTCCGGGCTCGCGGGAGCCGGGAGGGTTGGCAGGGAGTGCGCAGCGAAGTCTTACTCGACCTTGGCCTTGGCGCGCAGCTCTTCCTGGTACTTCTGCAGCTTCTGCTGGGCGAGCTGCTGCGTGATCTGCGGCTTGACCTCTTCCAGCTTGGGCAACTGCGCCTGGCGGATGTCGTCGACGCGGATGATGTGCCAGCCGAACTGCGACTTGACCGGCGCGGCGGTGGTCTCGCCCTTGTTCAGCTTGATCATGGCCTCGGAGAACTCGGGCACGAAGCTGCTCGGGTTGGCCCAGTCCAGATCGCCGCCGTTGGCGCCCGAGCCCGGGTCCTTGCTCTGCTTCTTGGCGATGTCCTCGAACTTGCCGTTCTTCTTCAGGTCGGCCAGGATCTTCTTGGCCTGGTCTTCGGTCTCGACCAGGATGTGGCGCGCCTTGTATTCCTTGCCGGCGTTGGCGGCGACGAACTTGTCGTACTCGGCCTGCACCTCGGCGTCGGTCACCGGGTTGGTCTTGCGATAGGTTTCGAAGAGCTGGCGGATCAGGATGGCCTGGCGCGCCAGGTCCATCTGCGCCTTGTAGTCGTCGCTGGCGTCCAGGCCCTGCTTCTTCGCTTCCTGCATGAAGACTTCGCGGGCGATGATCTCTTCCTTCAGCTGCGGCTGCATCTCGGGCGTGACCGGGCGGCCGGCCGCCGCCAGCTGCTGGGTCAGCACGTCCACGCGCGCCTTCGGCACCGGCTGGCCGTTGACGATGGCAATGTTCTGCGCCTGGGCAGCAAGAGACACCGCGCCCAGGAGCGCTGCGGCCGCGGCGGCCTGCAAGAGTTGTTTTTTCATGGGAAGCAAGAGGAGGGGAGATGGTGGTTCAGCCGCTCAGGCGGCGAGTCGCGATTTTGGCCGAGCCTTCAGGGGGCTTCGATGGCTATGGCGTGGAGGCCCTGGGCTAGAAAATCGTGCAGCGCATCATACACAAGCCGATGCCGCGCCACGCGGGACTTCCCGTCGAACAGGGGGGTGGCGATGCGCACCCGGAAATGGGTTCCGTAGCCCTGCGCATTGGCGCCCGAATGGCCGGCGTGGGCGGCGCTTTCATCGATTACTTCCAGTTGCGTGGGGCGCAGCACGTCGCGAAGGCGTGCCTCCAGCGCCGCGGCGGTAGGAAGGGCGGCCTGGACGGTCATGTGCTGGGCTCGTCCGACTTGAGATGCGGCGCGATGTACAGGCCCTGCGCCACCAGGAAGGCGATCGGGAAGGCATAGCCCCAGAGCTTGAAGTTGACCCAGGCGTCGGTGCTGTAGAAGGCCGCCACCCAGCCGTTGATGGCCGCCATGAAGAGGCAGTAGGCGATCCAGGCCACGTTCAGGCGCGACCAGATGCGCTCGGGCAGCACCAGCTGCGCTCCCAGCAGCATCTTCAGGAAGTTCTTGCTCATGGCCCAGTAGGCGACCGCCAGCGCAATGCCCATGGCGGCGTAGAGCACCGTGGGCTTCCACTTGATGAAGCGGTCGTCCTGCAGCACCAGGGTCAATGTGCCGAAGATCAGGATCAGCGCCAGGGTCGCCTTTTGCATGGTCTGCAGCTTGCCTTCGGTGAAGTACGCGATGGCCATCTGCACGCTGGTGGCCACCATCAGCACGGCCGTGCCTACATAGATGCCGTACAGCTTGAAGGCGCCGAAGAACAGCAGGATGGGAAGAAAGTCGAGCAGCAGTTTCATTCTTTGGGTTTGAAATCCAGGGAAGCGGAATTCATGCAGTAGCGCAGGCCGGTTTCGGTGGGGCCGTCGGGAAAGACATGGCCCAGGTGCGCGCCGCAGTTGGCGCACAGATTCTCGGTACGCACCATGCCGTGCGAGCGGTCCACCACATTCTTGATCGCGCCGGGCACAGCTTCCTGCGAGAAGCTGGGCCAGCCGCAACCGGCGTCGAACTTGGTGCCCGCATCGAAGAGCTTGGCGCCGCAGCAGATGCAGTGGTAGCTGCCGTCGTCCCAATGGGCTTCGTACTTGCCGGTGAAGGGGCGCTCGGTGGCGGCGTGGCGGGTGACTTCGAAGGAGGCGCGCTCCGCGCCTTTCTCGGCGAGCAGCGCTTTCCACTCGGCTTCGGTCTTCTGAACGGGGTAGGTCATGACGAGCAGCTGATTTCGATGGATGATGCCCAGTCGGGCGGGAAGCCGGCAAGTTCCTCGTGGCCGGGATGCTCTTCAAATGGGGCTTCGAGCAGGACTTGCAAGCGCGCCACGCCGGTGAAGTCCTTCTGCCTGGCCGCATCGATGGCCAGCTGGCCCAGGTGGTTGCGCAGCACGAACTTCGGGTTGGCGCGCAGCATGCGGTCGGCGGCGCCCTCTGCATTGTCCTGCGAACGGCGGATGGCATAGGCGGGCAGCCAGTCGTCGATGGCTGCGCGGTCGATGAAGAGCTCGCGCACCAGTTCGGCGCTCTCGCCCGCCACATGCTGCGAGAGGCGGCGCCAGAAAATGGTCCAGTCCACCTTCTCGGCGGCCAAGAGGCGCAGCAGGCCGTCGATCAATGCGCGGTCGCCCTCGTCGGCCTTGGCCAGGCCCAGCTTGGTAGCCATCCGGGCGGTGAACTCGCTCGGGAACACCGTCTTGTAGGACTCCAGCGCCGCCACCGCCACCTGCTGGTCGCCAATCAGCGGCAGCAGGGCCTGCGCCAGGCAAAAGAGGTTCCAGTAGGCCACGTTGGGCTGCTGGTTGTAGGCATAGCGGCCGGCCGTGTCACTGTGATTGCAGATGTGGCGCGGGTCGAAGCCGTCCAGGAACTGGAAGGGCCCGTAGTCGATGGTGAGCCCCAGGATGCTCATGTTGTCGGTGTTCATCACACCATGGCAAAAGCCCGCGGCCTGCCATTGCGCCAGCAGGGCGGCGGTGCGTTCGCTCACCGCCTCCAAGAGGGCCGCATGAGCATTGCCGCCGAACTTCGTGGTCCCGCGGCAAGCCGGGTAGTAGCGCTCGATGACGTAGTCGGCCAGCGCCCGCAGCTCCTCATGCTGGCCGTTGGCGGCAAAGTGCTCGAAGTGGCCGAAGCGGATGAAGCTGGGCGCCACTCGCGTCACCACCGCCGAGGTTTCGATCTCCTCGCGGTACACCGGCGCGTCGGAGCCGGTGACGCACAGGGCGCGCGTGGTCGGAATGCCCAGCGCATGCACCGCTTCGCTGCACAGGAACTCGCGGATGCTCGAGCGCAGCACGGCCCGGCCGTCGCCCATGCGCGAGTAGGGCGTGAGGCCGCTTCCCTTGAGCTGCACCTCCAGGCCATTGGCTTCACCCAGCAGGATGGCGCGGCCATCGCCGAGCTGGCCGGCCCAGACGCCGAACTGGTGGCCGCTGTAGACGCTGGCCAGCGGCCGCGTGCCGGCGATGCGCACATTGCCGGTGAAGGCTTCCAGAGCCTCGGGCGTATCCAGTTGGTGCTCGCCCAGGCCCAGCTGGCGCGCCATGGCCGGGCTGCGCCCGACCCAATACGGATCGGGCAGTGGGCGGGGCAGGAGTTCGGTGTAGAAGGCGGGGCCCAGCGAGTGGAAGCCGGCTTCCCAGCGCAATCCCAGGTCGACCGCCAGTTCCGCTTCGTCGGCAGCAAGAAGGCTCATGCCCCGGATTGTCCTTCAGCGCGTCCAACCCCAGGGCGCGGGGGCCATCGTCCTGGCCGTCCAGGCTCTCTTCGATGCCAGTCCAAGCACGCTGAAGATCAGGGCGCAATGACGAGCGTCAACGGTACGGGCATTCCCCCAGTCCTTGGGATGTTGCACTGCGCAATACTCGCCGCCGTGACGCATTTCACTGAATCTGAGGAGACATATCCATGCTGGGCCTGATGCAAGACCAACCGCTTCTGATCTCGTCGCTGCTCGAATTTGCCGAGCAGCACCACGGCGACGGCGAGATCGTTTCGCGCCGGGTCGAAGGCGACATACACCGTTACACCTGGGCCGATGTCGGTCAGCGTTCGCGACAGGTGGCGCGCGCGCTGGACGACGAGAAGCTGGAGTTCTCCGACCGCGTCGCCACCCTGGCCTGGAACGGCTACCGCCACCTGGAGCTGTACTACGGCGTGAGCGGCTCCGGCCGCGTGCTGCACACCATCAACCCGCGCCTGCATCCCGACCAGATCGCCTGGATCGCCAACCACGCCGAAGACCGCGTGCTGGCCTTCGACCTGAGCTTCCTGCCGCTGGTGCAGGCGGTGCATGCGCGCTGCCCCGGCATCAAGAAGTGGATCGCCCTGTGCGAGGCCGACAAGGTGCCGGCGGACAGCGGCGTGCCCAACCTGGTGAGCTACGAGGCCTGGATCGGCGCGCAGCCCAGCGACTATGCCTGGCCCAAGTTCGACGAGAACACGGCTTCGAGCATGTGCTACACGAGTGGCACCACCGGCAACCCCAAGGGTGCGCTGTACAGCCACCGCTCCTCGGTGCTGCATGCTTACGCCGCCGCGCTGCCCGACGTGATGCGCCTTTCGGCCCGCGACTCGGTGCTGCCGGTGGTGCCGATGTTCCACGTCAACGCCTGGGGCATCCCGTACTCGGCCGCGCTCACCGGCTGCAAGCTGGTATTCCCCGGCCCGGCGCTGGACGGCAAGTCGGTCTACGAACTGATCGAGCAGGAGAAGGTGACCTTCGCCGCCGGCGTGCCCACCGTCTGGCAGATGATGCTGGGCCACATGAAGCCGGCCGGCCTGCGCTTCTCCAAGCTCAATCGCACGGTGATCGGTGGTTCGGCCTGCCCGCCGGCCATGATCCGCGCCTTCCAGGATGAGTACGGCGTCGAGGTGCTGCACGCCTGGGGCATGACCGAGATGTCGCCGCTGGGCACCCTGTGCACCTTGAAGAACAAGCATCTGGAAATGAGTCCGGAAGACCGGCTGGCGATCCGCCTGAAGCAGGGCCGGGCGATCTTCGGCGTCGACATGAAGATCGTCGACGGCGAGGGCAAGAGCCTGCCCTGGGACGGCAAGGCCTACGGCGACCTGCTGGTCAAGGGCCCCTGGGTCATCCGCGAATACTTCAAGGGGGAGGGCGGTGACCCGCTGGTCAAGGACGAGCAGGACCGCGGCTGGTTCCCCACCGGCGACGTCGCCACCATCGACGCCGATGGCTTCCTGCAGATCACCGACCGCAGCAAGGACGTGATCAAGTCCGGCGGCGAGTGGATCAGCTCGATCGAGATCGAGAACATTGCGGTGGCGCATCCGGCCATCGCCATGGCCGCCTGCATCGGCGTGTTCCACCCCAAGTGGGACGAGCGGCCGGTGGTGGTGGTGGTCAAGCGCCCCGGCGCCGAGGTCACGCGCGAGGAGTTGCTCAAGTTCTACGAGGGCAAGACAGCCAAGTGGCAGATCCCGGACGACGTGGTTTTCGTCGAGTCGATTCCGCTGGGCGCTACCGGCAAGATCCTGAAGACCAAGCTGCGCGAAGCGCTGAAGGACTACAAGTTGCCGGGCCTCTGAGGCCCGAGAGGAGCACAGAACCTACCCATGGGTAGCACCGAAAAGGTGCTCCCTGTCACCTGAGTGATAGAAACCGGCCTTTGGCCGGATCTCTTACGGGGATTCCCTGAGGGGGTGCCCCCTGTTCGCTTGTAACCTCGCTCGGCGTTTGACATTTGACGCCCTGTTTGAAACCTGGAGACCGATATGAAGTTCGCTCTGAGATTTGTTACCGCCAGCATCATCGCGGCGAGCGCCACCGGCGCCTTCGCCCAGAAGGGCGAAACCGTCAAGGTCGCCTGGATCGATCCGCTGTCCGGCCTGATGGCGGCGGTGGGCACGAACCAGTTGAAGACCTACCAGTTCATGGCCGATGAGTTCAACAAGAAGAACGCCGCCGGCGTCAAGTTCGAGATCGTCGGTATCGACAACAAGCTCAGCCCGCAGGAAACCACCAGCGCGCTGCGCTCGGCACAAGACCAGGGCGTGCGCTACATCCTGCAGGGCAACGGTTCCGGCGCGGCGCTGGCCATCATCGACGCGGTCGAGAAGAACAACGCCCGCAACCCCGGCAAGGAACTGCTCTACATCAACTACGCCGCGGTCGACCCGGACCTCACCAACAGCAAGTGCAGCTACTGGCACTACCGCCTGGACGCCGACACCTCCATGAAGATGGAGGCGCTGACCACCTACATGAAGGATCAGCAGGACATCAAGAAGGTCTACCTGATCAACCAGAACTACGCGCACGGCGTTCAGGTGGCCAAGTTCGCCAAGGAAAACCTGAAGGTCAAGCGCCCCGACGTGCAGATCGTCGGCGAAGACCTGCACCCGCTGGCCCAGGTGCGCGACTTCGCGCCCTACATCGCCAAGATCAAGGCATCCGGCGCCGACACCGTGATCACCGGCAACTGGGGCTCCGACTTGTCGCTGCTGATCAAGGCGTCCAACGACGCGGGCCTGAACAACGTCAAGTTCTACACCTACTACGGCAGCGTGAGTGGCACGCCCACCGCCATGGGTGCGGCCTCGGCCGGCAAGGTCTACCAGGTGAGCTACGGCCACGCCAACATGGGCGGCGAGATCCAGCGCCTGACCTTGGAGTTCAACAAAAAATTCAAGGAAGACCTGTACACCCTGGCGTCCTACTCGGCCTTCCAGATGCTGGTCGATGCCTTCGTCAAGACCAAGTCGACCGACCCGGTGAAGGTGGCGGCCGCCCTCGAAGGCATGAAGTTCAAGAGCTTCAATGGCGACGTCGAACTGCGCAAGGCCGACCACCAGATGCAGCAGGGCCTGTACATCACCAAGTGGGAGAAGGCGAGCGGCAAGTACCCGATCGACGCCGAAGCCACCGGCTACACCTTCGTGCCGGTGAAGTACTACGAGCCCTACGTGGCCAGCACCCCCACCACCTGCCAGATGAAGCGGCCCGGCCAGACCGGCTGATCAACGGCCTGGGGGCCGGGAGCGGCCTCATCGAGAAGGGCCCGACCGCAAATCGGGCCCTTTTTTTGTCTCGTTTCGGGAGTGGAATCAAGATGGAATTCTTTGTCATCTCGTTGCTGAACGGTGTCAGCTACGGGCTGCTGCTGTTCATGCTGAGCTCGGGCCTCACGCTGATCTTCAGCATGATGGGCGTGCTCAATTTCGCGCACACCAGCTTCTACATGCTGGGTGCCTATTTCGCCTACACGATCTCGGGGGTGCTCGGCTTCTGGCCGGCCCTCGTCATCGCGCCGCTGCTGGTCGGCGGCCTGGGCGCGCTGTTCGAGCGCTACAGCCTGCGTCGCGTGCACAAGTTCGGCCATGTGCCCGAGCTGCTGGTGACCTTCGGGCTGTCCTACCTGATCCTGGAACTGGTGCAGCTCGTCTGGGGTCGCTCCACCGTGCCCTACGGCCTGCCCGAGCAACTGCAGGGACCGCTCTTCTCGCTGTACGGCACGCAGTTTCCCAAGTCGCGCTCCTTCATCATGCTGTTGGCGCTCTTGATGCTGCTGTCGGTGTGGCTGCTGCTGACCCGCACGCGCATCGGCCTGGTGATCCAGGCGGCGCTCAAGCATCCCGAGATGGTCGAGGCGCTGGGCCACAACGTGCCGCGCGTGTTCATGCTGGTGTTCGGCGGCGGCGCCGCGCTGGCGGGGCTGGCCGGCGTGATCGGCGGCAACACCTACGTGACCGAGCCGGCGATGGCGGCCTCCGTCGGTTCCATCATCTTCGTGGTGGTGGTGGTGGGCGGCATGGGCTCGCTGGCCGGCGCCTTCCTGGCATCGCTCCTGATCGGCATCGTGCAGACCTTCGCGGTGGCGCTCGACCATTCGGGCGTGTCCGCGCTGGCGGCGCTGGGCGTGAACCTGACGTCCGAGAACTTCGCCTATCCCTTGCTGTCGCTCACCATCTCGCAGGTGGCGCCAATCCTTCCCTATCTGTTCCTCGTGCTGATCCTGATCTTCCGGCCCAAGGGGCTGCTCGGCACGCGGGAGGATTGACACCATGAGTTCCGTCATGACCCAGGCACCCTCCTACTACCGCTTCAAGCCGCTCAACGTCGGCCGCATCCTGGTCTGGTCGCTGTTCGCGATCGCGCTGATCGTGGCCCCGTTGCTCTTCAAGAGCAGCCTGGCCCTGACCATGCTCTCGCAGATCGGCTATCTCATCATCATCTGCCTGAGCTACAACATGCTGCTGGGCCAAGGCGGCATGCTGAGCTTCGGCCACGCGGTCTACGTGGGCCTGGGCTCCTTCATCGCCATCCACGCGATGAACCTGGCCAGCAAGGGCAGCATGCCGGTGCCGCTGGTGCTGATCCCGCTGGTCGGCGGGCTGGGCGGTGCCTTCTTCGCGGTGCTGTTCGGCTTCGTCACCACCAAGAAGTCGGGCACCACCTTCGCCATGATCACGCTGGGCATCGGCGAACTGGTGGCTGCGATGGCGCTGATGTTCCCGGGCTTCTTCGGCGGGGAGGGCGGTATCACGACCGACCGCACCTACGGCTCCTTCCTGGGCATCAAGTTCGGTCCGCAGATCCAGGTGTACTACCTGATTGCAGCGTACTGCTTCGTCTGCACCGCGCTGATGTTCGCCTTCACCGGCACGCCGCTGGGCCGCATGCTCAACGCGGTGCGTGACAACCCGGAGCGGGTCGAGTTCATCGGCTACAACACCCAGCGCGTGCGCTACATCGCCTTCATCATCGCCGGCTTCTTCGGTGGCATCGGCGGCGGTTTGGCGGCCATCAACTTCGAGATCGTGAACGCGGCCGACAGCCTGAATGCGATCCGCTCGGGCGGCTACCTGCTGTTCACCTTCCTGGGCGGCGCCACCTTCTTCTTCGGGCCGATCATCGGCGCGGTGTTGCTGGTGTTTGCCTCCATCCTCCTGTCCGAGCTGAGCAAGGCCTGGCTGCTCTACCTGGGCCTGGCCTTCCTCTTGATGGTGATGTTCGCGCCCGGCGGCGTGGCCAGCCTGATCATGATGAACCTGCGGGTGGCCGCCTTCGGCAAGTTCAAGCGCCTGGTCGTGCCCTACCTGGGACTGATCGCCACCGCTGCCGTCTTCGTGGCCGGCGCGGCGGTGCTGATTGAGATGACCTACCACATGCAACTGAACTCGGCCCTCGGGCCGGTCGTACCGCTGTTTGGCATCCAGCTGGACACCTCTTTGGCCAAGAGCTGGCTCGTGGCCGGCGTGCTGCTGGTGGTGGGCCTGGCGCTGTTCGAACTGGTGCGCCGCAACTTCGTGCGTATCTGGGGCAAGGCGCAGGAAGAGATCGAAGTCGAAATCAAGCGGCGCGAAACAGCTTGAGAGGGGAGAACAAGAACATGACCTTTGCACTCGAACTCAAAGACCTGCGAAAGAGCTTCGGCAAGACCGAGATCATTCGCGGCGCCAACCTGACGGTGAACGCCGGGGAGCGCATTGCCATCATCGGGCCCAACGGCGCGGGCAAGTCCACCCTGTTCAACCTCATCAGCGGCCGGCTGGAACCCAGCAGCGGCGAGGTGCACCTGAACGGCAAGCGCATCGACGGGCTCAAGCCCTTCGAGGTGAACCGTCTGGGCCTGTCGCGCAGCTTCCAGATCACCAACATCTTCCCAAAGCTCAGCGTGTTCGAGAACCTGCGCTGCGGGGTGCTTTGGAGCCTGGGCTACCGCTATTCCTTCCTGCGCTTCCTCTCCAACCTCGACGACGCCAACGAACGCGCGGAAGAGCTCATGCAGCAGGTGGGCCTCGCCCGCAAGCGCAACGTGCTGGCGGTGAACCTCACCTATGCCGAGCAGCGGGCCCTGGAAATCGGCATCACCATCGCCGGCGGCGCCGGGGTGATCCTGCTGGACGAGCCCACGGCCGGCATGAGCAAGACCGAGACCGCGCACTTCATCGCCCTCATCAAGCAGGTGACGGTGGGCCGTACCCTGCTGACGGTGGAGCACGACATGGGCGTGGTCTTCGGCCTGGCCGACAAGATCGCGGTGGTGGTCTATGGCGAGGTGATCGCCTTCGACACGCCGGAAGCGGTGCGCGCCAATCCGCGGGTGCAGGAGGCCTACCTGGGCTCTCCGGTCGCGCACGCGCAGGAAGGACATTGAGATGCTGAAGCTTCACGACATTCACGCCTACTACGGCAAGAGCCATGTGCTGCATGGCGTTTCCTTCGAGGTGGGCAAGGGCGAGATCGTGGCCCTGCTGGGACGCAACGGCTCTGGCCGTTCGACCACCGCCAAGGCCATCATGGGCCTGGTTCATGCCGAAGGCGGCTTGCACTGGAAGGGCCAGGACATCCTGCGCAAGAAGGCCTACGAGGTGGCGCACCTGGGGATCGGCTATGTGCCGGAGAACCGCGACATCTTCCCCAAGCTGACGGTGCACCAGAACCTGCTTCTGGGCCAGAAGGGCGCGGGCAAGGGCAGCCGCTGGGGCTTCGAGGACATGTACACCATGTTCCCGCGCCTGAAGGAGCGCCAGCACACCGAGGCCGGCGTGCTCTCCGGCGGCGAGCAGCAGATGCTGACCCTGTGTCGCACCCTGATGGGCGACCCCGACCTGATCATCATCGACGAGCCGACCGAAGGCCTGGCGCCCAAGATCGTCGAACTGGTGGGCCAATACCTCAAGCGCCTGAAAGACCGCGGCGTCTCGGTGTTGCTGATTGAGCAGAAGTTGACCATTGCGATGCACATTTCCGATCGCGCGCTGGTCATGGGCCACGGTACGATCGTTTTCGACGGCACGCCCGATTCGCTGCGTGCGGATGCAATGACCCGCAAGGAATGGCTCGAGGTTTGAGCGCCTTCCTGCATTGACGACTTCCAAGGGTCCGCAAAGAGGCCCGCCTTGTCCCGACCGCGACTGAAGCGGCCCGAGACAAAGGCCTAGAATCCAAAAAAAGAACACTCGTGCTTTTTGGCAACGGGCAGTCGGGCTGTCATCGGATCGCGGCCCGCTGCAACCGGTTCGTTTCCCTTTTTCTCTTCCCATTCAAAGGAACGCAGCATGACGGCTGAATACAAGGTTCACGGCGACGTTGCCGTGATCACGCTGAACAATCCCCCGGTCAACGGCCTCGGCCACGCCACCCGCCTGGGCATCACCGAAGGCCTGGCGAAGGCGCAGGCCGACGCGGCCGTCAAGGCGGTCGTCGTCACCGGCGCGGGCAAGGCCTTCTCCGGCGGCGCCGACATCAAGGAATTCGGCACGCCCAAGGCGCTGGCCGAGCCCAACCTGCTGTCCGTCATCCTGGCGCTGGAAGCCACCAGCAAGCCGGTGGTCGCGGCGATCCACAGCGTGTGCATGGGCGGCGGCCTCGAGTTGGCCCTGGGCTGCCACTACCGAGTGGCCGCGCCCGGCACCAACGTTGCGCTGCCCGAAGTCAAGCTGGGCCTGATCCCCGGCGCCGGCGGCACGCAGCGCCTGCCGCGCGTGCTGGGCGTGGAAACTGCCCTGAACATGATCGTCAGCGGCGAAGCCGTGAAGAGCGAGCTGCTGGCCAGCCTGCCGGGCCAGAAGCTGTTCGACAAGCTGGCTGCATCCAGCGAGACGGTGGTGCAGGAAGCCATCGAGTTCGCCCAGGACATCGCCACCAAGGGCGGCGAGCTGCCGCTGGTGCGCAACATGCCCTGCAAGCATCCGCAGGGCGACGCCTACTTCCAGTTCGCCCGCAACATGGTGCTGGGCATGTCCAGGAACTTCCCGGCCCCGGGCAAGTGCGTGGACGCGGTGCAGGCCGCCACCAAGATGAGGTTCGACGAAGGCATGGCGGAAGAGCGCCGCATCTTCACGGCCCTCATGTTCACGCCTGAATCGGCCGCGCTGCGGCACCTGTTCATGGCCGAGCGCGCCGCCAGCAAGATCCCCGACGTGGCGGACGACACGCAGCAGCGCGCCATCAAGACGGTGGGCGTCATCGGCGCCGGCACCATGGGCGGCGGCATCTCGATGAACTTCCTGAACGCCGGCATCCCGGTCAAGATCCTGGAGATGAAGCAGGAGGCGCTGGACCGCGGCATCGCCACCATCAAGAAGAACTACGAAGCCCAGGTCAAGAAGGGCAAGCTCAAAGAGGACAAGTACGCCCAGCGCATGGCGCTGCTGTCCACGACCCTGAGCTACGACGACCTCAAGGACTGCGATCTCATCATCGAGGCGGTGTTCGAGGAACTGGGCGTCAAGGAAGCCGTGTTCAAGAAGCTCGATGAAGTCGCCAAGCAAGGCGCCATCTTGGCCTCCAACACCTCGACGCTGGACGTCGACAAGATCGCAGCATTCACCAAGCGTCCGCAGGACGTGGTTGGCATGCACTTCTTCAGCCCGGCCAACGTGATGAAGCTGCTGGAAGTGGTGCGTGGCGCCAAGACCGGCAAGGACGTGCTCGCCACCGTGATGGGCATCGCCAAGAAGATCAAGAAAACGGCCGTCGTCTCGGGCGTGTGCGACGGCTTCATCGGCAACCGCATGATCGAGCAGTACAGCCGCCAGGCCGGCTTCCTGCTGGATGAGGGCGCCACGCCGCAGCAGGTCGACAAGGCGGTCGAGAAGTTCGGCTTTGCCATGGGCCCGTTCCGCATGGGCGACCTGGCCGGCAACGACATCGGCTGGGCCATCCGCAAGCGCCGCGCCACCGAGCGAGCCGACATGAAGTACAGCAAGTCGGCCGACAAGCTGTGCGAACTGGGCCGCTTCGGCCAGAAGACCGGCGCCGGCTGGTACGACTACGCCCTGGGCAAGCGCGACGCGATCCCGAGCCAGGTGGTGGCGGACATGATCGACGCACACCGGAAGGAGCTGGGCATCACGCCGCGCAAGATCTCCGACGAGGAAATCGTGCAGCGCCTGGTGTTCGCCCTGGTCAACGAAGGCGCGCACATCCTGGAAGACGGCATCGCCTCCAAGTCCGGCGACATCGACATGGTCTACCTCACCGGCTACGGCTTCCCGATCTGGCGCGGCGGCCCGATGCACTACGCCAACCAGGTGGGCCTGTACAACGTGGCGCAGGCCATGAAGCGCTTCGCGCAGAACCCGCGTGACGATGGCAAGTTCTGGGAGCCGGCCCCGCTGATCCAGAAGCTCGCGGCCGAAGGCAAGAGCTTCAACTGAACCACCACCAGGACACATCGCCTTGATCAAACGCGTTTTCCTGGGCCTGCTGCTGGTGCTCCTCGCACTGGCGGCGGCGGTGGGCATCAACACCTGGCGCACCCCCTCGCGCCAGGTCAGCGTGGCGCCGGTTCAGAAAGTGGCGGTGGACGAGAAGGCCGCTGCCAAGCGCCTTTCCGGCGCCATTGCCTTCAAGACCATCTCGAGCATGGACGACCCCTCGGCCAACGCCGAGGAGTTCGTGAAGCTGCGGGCCTACCTGGCCCAGCAGTTCCCAAGGCTGCATGCCACGCTCAAGCAGGAGGTGGTGGGCGGTCATTCGCTGCTCTACACCTGGGCCGGCAGCGATGCCAAGGCCCAGCCGATCGCGCTGATGGCGCACCAGGACGTGGTGCCCATCGCCTCCGGCACCGAAGGCGCGTGGAAGGTCGATCCCTTCGCCGGCGTCATCCAGGACGGCTACGTCTGGGGTCGAGGCGCCTGGGACAACAAGGGCAACCTCCTGTCCCAGATGGAAGCCATCGAGATGCTGGTGGCCAGCGGCTTCCAGCCCAAGCAGACCACCTACCTGATCTCGGGCGCCGATGAAGAGGTGGGCGGCCATCGCGGCGCCGAGCCCATCGCCGCGCTGCTCAAGTCGCGCGGCGTGCGCCTGGCCTGGGTGCTCGACGAGGGCCTCCTGGTCACCGAAGGCGTGCTGCCGGGCCTGGACAAGCCGGCCGCCCTGATCGGCCTGTCCGAGAAGGGCTACGGCAGCTTCAAGCTGACGCTGGACGGCGCGCCCGGCCATGCCTCGATGCCACCGCAGAGCTCGGCCATCGGCAGCATGAGCAAGGCCTTGGCGCGGCTCGAAGCCAACCAGCTGCCGGCCTCCATCAGCGGCGTCTCGGGCGACATGTTCGCGACCCTGGCGCCGGAGATGACGGGCTTCAACCGCGTGGCGCTGTCCAACCTGTGGCTGTTCGGCCCGCTGCTGCAAAAGCAGTTGGAGAAGAGCCCCAGCAGCAACGCCATGATGCGCACCACCACCGCCCTGACCATCATGAGTGCCGGCAACAAGGACAACGTGATGCCGGGCCACGTCGAGGCGACGGTGAACTTCCGCGTGCTGCCGGGCGACACTCTGGCCTCGGTCGAGTCCCATGTGCACAAGACGGTGGCCAACGAGGCGATCAAGGTCGAGGCCTACCCGGGCAACTCGGAGCCCTCGCCGGTCTCCCCGATGGACGGGGCAGGGTACGCGGCCATCCAGCAGACCACCCGCCAGGTCTTCTCCGAAGGTGTGGTGGCGCCGGGCCTGATGCTGGGCGCCACCGACGGCCGCCACTTCAGCATCGCCGCCGACGCCATCTACCGCTTCTCGCCGGTGCGCGCCAAGCCCGAAGACCTGCCGCGCTTCCATGGCACCAACGAAAGAGTCTCGATCGCCAACTACGTCGAGATGATCCAGTTCTATCACCAGCTCCTGCGCAACACCGGCAACACCGGTCCGCAGGACTGACCCCGCTTACGCGACCCTTCATTCAAAAGGAATTCATCATGACCAGCGCCGTCATCGTTTCCACCGCCCGCACCCCGCTCGCCAAGAGCTGGAAGGGTGCCTTCAACATGACCCACGGCGCCACCCTGGGCGGCCATGCGGTACAGCACGCCGTGCAGCGCGCCGGCATCGACGGCGCCCTGGTCGACGACGTGATCATGGGCTGCGCAACGCCCGAGGGTGCCACCGGCTCCAACATCGCGCGCCAGATCGCGCTGAAGGCCGGCCTGCCCATCACCACCTCGGGCATGACCATCAACCGCTTCTGCTCCTCGGGCCTGCAGACCATCGCCACCGCCTCGCAGCGCATCATCGCGGGCGAGGGCGACGTGTACGTGGCCGGCGGCGTGGAGTCGATCTCCTGCGTGCAGAACGAAGCCAACAAGCACATGCTCGTGGACCCGGCGCTGATGAAGCAGAAGCCCGAGATCTACTGGAACATGCTGCAGACCGCCGAGCAGGTCGCCAAGCGCTACGGCATCGGCCGCGACGCCATGGACGAGTACGGCGCCCGCAGTCAGCAGCGCGCCACCGCCGCGCTGGAAGCCGGCAAGTTCAAGGACGAGATCGCCGCCATCACCGTGCTGGCCGGCGTGGCCGACCCGGTCATGGGCCTGCGCACCAAGGAAGTCACCATCGAGAACGACGAAGGCATCCGCCCCGGCACCACCAAGGAAGGCATCAGCGGCATCCGCTCGGCCATGCCCGGTGGCCTGATCTCGGCCGGCAATGCCAGCCAGTTCTCCGACGGCGCCGGCGCCTGCGTGGTGGTTCATGAAAAGTTCGCGCAGCAGAAGGGCCTCAAGCCCCTGGGCCGCTTCCTCGGCTTCGCCGTGGCCGGCTGCGAGCCCGACGAGATGGGCATCGGCCCGGTCTTCGCCGTGCCCAAGGTGCTGAAGAACCTGGGCCTGAAGGTCAGCGACATCGACCTGTGGGAGCTGAACGAAGCCTTCGCGGTGCAGGTGCTGTACTGCCGCGACAAGCTGGGCATCCCGGATGACCGCCTGAACGTCAATGGCGGTGCCATTGCCGTCGGCCACCCCTATGGCGTGAGCGGCCAGCGCCTGACCGGCCACGCCCTGATCGAAGGCAAGCGCCGCGGCGCGAAGAAGGTCGTCGTGACGATGTGCATTGGCGGCGGCATGGGCGCGGCCGGGGTCTTCGAGGTATTCTGACCCACCCCCGTATCGGCTCACTTCGTGTAGCCGAGTACCCCCTCGAGGGGGCAACACCAGCGGCCCGGCAAAGCCGGTTCCGCGGTGTTTCTGGAACAAGCCACATCGCGCGCTGGAGGAGCTGAATCGGGAGTTCATCGAATCGCCCGATGCGCCGCCGTCGCGTACTTCACAGGATGCCCCATGAGCTACCGTCCGACGCTCGACTTTCTGCTCTACGACTGGCTGCACGCGCAGACGCTGAGCCAGCGCACCCGTTTTTCCGACCACTCGCGCGAGACCTTCGACGCGGTGCTCGACACCTGCGAGCGCATCGCCCGCGAGAAATACGCGCCCGGCAACCGCACGGTGGACACCCAGGAGCCGCATTTCGACGGCGAGAAGGTGATCCTGCCGCAGGTCACGCACGACGCGCACAAGGCCTTCGTCGAGTCCGGCATGCTGAGTGCGGCGCAAGACTATGAGATCGGCGGCATGCAGCTGCCCTACACGGTGCAGGCGGCGGCCAGCAGCTTCTTCGCCATGGCTTCGGTCAGCATCGGCTCGGGCATGCTCACCAGCGGCAACGCCAACCTGCTGATGGTGCACGGCACCGACATGCAGAAGGATGTGTTCGCCAAGAACGAGTTCTCCGGCCGCTGGTCGGGCACCATGTGCCTGTCCGAGCCGCAGGCCGGCTCCAGCCTGAGCGACGTGGCCACCCGCGCGGTGCCCGATGGCGAGGACTTCGAGAGCGATCCGCTCGGCCCGCGCTATCGCCTCACCGGAAACAAGATGTGGATCTCCTCGGGCGACCATGAGCTGACCGAGAACATCGTGCACATCGTGCTGGCGAAGATCCCTGATGTGCAGGGCAAGCTGATCCCCGGCACGCGCGGCATCTCGCTCTTCATCGTGCCCAAGAAGCTGGTCGACACGAAGGGCGAACTCACCGGCCAACGCAACGACGTGGCGCTGGCGGGCCTCAACCACAAGCTGGGCTGGCGCGGCACCACCAACACGCTGCTCAATTTCGGCGAAGGCAAGTACAAGGTGGATGGCAAGTCCGGCGCCGTCGGCTACCTGGTCGGCTCGCCCGGCAAGGGCCTGGCCTGCATGTTCCACATGATGAACGAGGCACGCATTGGCGTCGGCACCGCCGCCACCATGCTGGGCATGGCGGGCTATTACGCCTCGCTGGAATACGCCAGGAACCGCCCCCAGGGCCGCCCGGTCGGCCCCGAGGGCAAGGATGCCGCCAGGCCGCAGGTGCGCATCATCGAGCACGCCGACGTGCGCCGCATGCTGCTGGCGCAGAAGTCCTATGCCGAAGGCGCACTGGCGCTGGAGCTGTACTGCGCCCGCCTGGTCGACGAGCAGAAGACCGGCGACGCCCTGGCCACCGACGAGGCGCGCATCCTGCTGGAAGTGCTGACGCCGATTGCCAAGAGCTGGCCCAGCGAATGGTGCCTGGAGGCCAACTCGCTGGCGATCCAGGTGCACGGCGGCTATGGCTACACCCGCGACTTCCCGGTCGAGCAGTATTGGCGCGACAACCGCCTGAACATGATTCATGAAGGCACGCACGGCATCCAGGCGGCCGACCTGCTGGGCCGCAAGGTGCTGATGGAAAACGGCCGCGGCCTCGAGCTGCTGGCCGGCCGCCTGCACGACACCATGGCCACCGCCGAGAAGGACGCCCGCCTGGCCCCGCATGCCAAGGCCCTGGGCGAGGCGCTGACCCGCGTGCTCTCGGCCACCCGCGAGGCCTGGGCCACCGGCAACCCGCAGGACGCGCTGATCAACGCCGTGCCCTACATGCAGGCCTTCGGCCACCTGGTGCTGGCCTGGCTCTGGCTCGACGTCGCGCAGCGCTCGCTTGAACTGGATTCCGAGGCCAAGGACCCGGCCACTGCCGGCCGCCTGGGCGCCGCCGCCTACTTCTTCCACTACGAACTGCCCAAGATCGGCGCCTGGCTCAACGTCGTGGAAAGCCGCGATCCGACCTGCGTCGCCATGCCCGAGGAAGCCTTCTGATGGCCGATGCATCCAAGCCCCATGCCAAACTGGAAGCCTGGATCTGGGTGCTGATCTACAGCGGCCTGTTCGTGTTGATCCTGGGCATTGCCACCGGCCGGCGCGACGAGGCCCTGGGCTGGGCGCTGGCCGTTCCGGGTGTCGTGGTGGCGACCGTCGGCTTCGTGCTCATCTATGTACGCTCGCGCCTGAAGGACCCGAAGAAATGATCAAGCACATCGTCATGTGGAAGCTCAAGGACCCGGCCGACGCCGCGCGCTTCAAGGCCGAACTGGACAGCTGCGTCGGGATCGTGCCCGGCATGCGCCAGTTCGAGGCCGCCATCCGAAGCGTTGGCCTGGAAGCCAACTGCGACGTGGTGCTCAACTCCAGCTTCGACGACAAGGCCGCCCTCGAGGCCTACCTGGTGCATCCGCATCACAAGCAGGTGAGCAACCTGCTGGGCACCTTGCGCGAAGCGCGCAGCGTGCTCGACTACGAAACCCCCTGAATCCTCTTTCCGGAGACACCGACATGACCCCCCGCAACGTCAAGCAACTGTTCGATCTGACCGGCAAGACCGCCCTCATCACCGGCGGCTCGCGCGGCCTGGGCCTGCAGATGGCCCATGCCCTGGGCGAGGCCGGTGCGCGCATCATGCTGAGTTCGCGCAAGGCCGAAGACCTGGAACAGGCCGCGGCCGAACTGCAGGCCGCCAACATCGACGCGCGCTGGATCGCCGCCGACTGCGCCAAGGAAGAAGACACGCGCCGCCTGGCCGACGAGACGCTTGAGCGCATGGGCGCCGTCGATATCCTCATCAACAACGCCGGCGCCAGCTGGGGCGCCCCGGCCGAGGAGCACCCGGTGCCCGCCTGGGACAAGGTGCTCAACCTCAACGTGCGCGGCTACTTCATCCTGGCGCAGCAGATCGCCCGCGCCTCGATGATCCCGCGCAAGTCGGGCCGCATCATCAACGTGGCCTCGATCGCCGGCCTGGGCGGCAACCCGGTCGAGATGAAGACCATCGCCTACAACACCTCCAAGAGCGCGGTGATCGGCTTCACCCAGGCGCTGGCGGGTGAGTGGGGCCGCTACGGCATCAACGTGAATGCGATCTGCCCCGGCTTCTTCATGACCAAGATGGCGGCCGGCCTCATCAAGTCGCTGGGCGAAGAGAAGATGGCCGCCCACGCGCCGCTGGGCCGCCTGGGCGACGAGGAAGACCTGAAGGGCATCACACTGCTCTACGCCAGCGACGCCGGCAAGCACATCACCGGCCAATGGCTGGCGGTGGACGGCGGCGTGAGCGCCATCGTCGCGGGCTGAAGATGGCTTCCGACATCGACGCGCTCGCCTACACCAGCCGCATCCCCTTCGCGAAGCATCTCGGCTTCGAGATGATCCGCTTCGAGGGCGGCGCCTCCGAGCTGCGCTACACCGCCAGGCCCGAGCACCTCAACACCTTCGACGTGACCCACGGCGGCGCCTGCATGACCCTGCTGGACGTGGCCATGGCCTCGGCCGCGCGCAGCGATTCGCCCGAGTTGGGCGTGGTCACCATCGAGATGAAGACCAGCTTCATGCACCCCTCGGTCGGCCCGCTGGTCGCCAAGGGGCGGCTGATGCACCGCACCGCCACCATGGCCTTCACCGAGGCCACGATCTTCGATGAGCAGGGCAGGGCCTGCGCCCATGCCACCGGCACCTTCAAGTACGTACGCCGCCGCCTGCCCATCGGCCCCACCATCGCCAACGAACAACGTCCCCCTTCGACGGACTGATACCAGGAACTTCCATGCCTACCAACCAGCAGCAACTGCTCGACAACCGCCCCGAGGGCGAAGCCGTCGCCGGCAACTTCAAGCTCGCCACCAGCGAGACGCCCGCTCTCAAGGACAACGAAGTCCTGGTGCGCCACCACTTCCTGAGCCTGGATCCGTACATGCGCGGCCGCATGAACGATTCCAAGAGCTACGCCCAGCCGCAGCCGCTGGGCCAGGTGATGCAGGGCGGCACCGTCGGCGAGATCATCGAGAGCAAGAACCCCAAGTACGCGGTGGGCGACAAGGTGGTGGGCTTCGGCGGCTGGCAGGAATACAGCGTGGTCGATGCCTCGCAGCCCGGCGCCCTGCGCAAGGTCGACACCACCCACGTGCCGCTCTCGCACTACCTGGGCGCGGTCGGGATGCCGGGCGTGACCGCCTGGTACGGACTGGTGAAGATCATCGCGCCCAAGGCCGGCGACACCCTGGTGGTCTCGGCCGCCAGCGGCGCCGTGGGCAGCGCATTCGGCGCGCTGGCCAAGGCGCGCGGCTGCCGCGTGGTTGGTATTGCCGGCGGGCCGGACAAGTGCAAGTACGTGGTGGACGAACTAGGCCTCGACGCCTGCATCGACTACCGCCAGCATCCGGACGCCAAGAGCATGGGCCAGGCGCTCAAGGAAGCCTGCCCGAAGGGCATCGACGGCTACTTCGAGAACGTCGGCGGCTACATCCTCGACGCGGTGCTGTCCCGCATGAACGCCTTCGGGCGCGTCGCCCTGTGCGGGATGATCGCCGGCTACGACGGCCAGCCGCTGCCGCTGGCCAACCCCTCGCTGATCCTGATCAGCCGCCTGAAGCTCGAAGGCTTCATCGTCAGCGAGCACATGGAAGTCTGGCCCGAGGCGCTGAAGGAACTCGGCACCCTGGTGGCCACCGGCAGGCTGCGCCCGCGCGAATCGATCGCCCAGGGCATCGAGTCGGCGCCGCAAGCCTTCCTGGGCTTGCTCAAGGGCAAGAACTTCGGCAAGCAACTCGTCAAGCTGATCTGAACTGAAAGGCAAGCCATGGCGGACCTGATCCTGCACCACTACCCGACCTCGCCCTTCGCCGAGAAGATCCGCACGATCCTGGGCTTCAAGAAGCTGGCCTGGAAGTCGGTGATCATCCCGCAGGTCGCGCCCAAGCCCGACGTGGTGGCGCTCACCGGCGGCTACCGCAAGACGCCGGTCCTGCAGATCGGCGCCGACATCTATTGCGACACTTCGCTGATCTGCGACGTGCTGGAGCACCTGGCGCCCACACCGGCGCTCTATCCGGGTGAGGGCAAGGGACTGGCGCGCACCCTGGCGCAGTGGGCCGACAGCACGCTGTTCTGGACCGCGATGGCCTACAACTTCCAGGCCAAGGGCGCGGCCGACGTCTTTGCCGGCGCCGCGCCGGAAGTGGGCAAGATGTTTGCCGAAGACCGCAAGGCGATGAGCGTCAACATGACGCGCTTTCGGCCCATCGACGCCATCGCCGCCTACAAGTCCTACCTGCGCCGCATCTCCGACATGCTGGAGGGCCAGCCCTTCGTGCTGGGCGAGGCGCCGACGCTGGCCGACTTCTCGCTGTACCACCCGCTGTGGTTCACCCGGGTGCGCACGCCTTCGCTGGCCGACATCCTGTCGCACACGCCGGCGGTGGTGCAGTGGATGGAGCGCATGGCGGCCATCGGTCATGGCGAGATCGAAAAGTTCGATTCCGCCAGCGCCATTCAGGTGGCGGCGGCTTCGACGCCGCACACCTTGCTGATCGACAGTACCTTCCAGGACGACCACGGCATCCCGCTGGGCAGCCGCGTCACCGTCACTGCCGAAAGCTTCGGCCCCGAACCCAGCGAAGGCGAACTGGTCGCGGCCACCCGCACCCATTTCACCCTGCGCCGCACGGATGAGCGCGCCGGCACGGTGCAGGTGCATTTCCCGCGTATCGGGTTTGTCATGAAGAAGGTCGAGACTGCGGCCTGACGCGGCGGCGGGGGCGCGTTTACCGCCCGCCGGTTCCCACTTAAACTCCGCCGCTACCCAACCCAGACGGCCGGAGTGCATTGGACAAGAAACCGTACGCAAGAGCGCTCGAATGGCTGCGGCTGGTGTCGGTCACCGGCGTGGGCCAGTCCTTGGTGCAGGGCCTGGCCCTGATCAGCGGCTTCCTGATCATTCAGCTCATCTCTCCACAGCAGTACGCCCTCTATACCCTGGCCTACGCGACCCTGGGCACCATCGGCACCCTGGCTGACGGCGGCATCGGCGCCGGCGTCATGGCCCATGGTGCGCGCGACTGGCGCAATGCCCAAGGCCTGGGCGGCGTGCTGGCGGCGGGCATGAAATTGCGGCGCCTGTTCGCCGGAATCAGCCTTGCGGTGGCACTGCCGGTGCTGGTGTACCTGCTGCACAGGAACCAGGCGGATGCATGGACGGTGGCGCTCATCGTGTTGGCATTGCTGCCGGCACTCTACGCGGCGCTCACCGAAGACCTGCTCGAGATCCCGCTCAAGTTGCACCAGGACATCACCTCGCTGCAGCGCAACCAGGTCCTGACGAACCTGCTGCGCGTGTTCGCGGTCATTGGCAGCCTGCTGCTCTTGCCGCTGGCCATGGTGGCGATCCTGGCCAACGGGTTGCCGCGCATCTGGGGCAACTTCCGCCTGCGCAGGATTGTTTCGAGCTATGCGGACCCGGCAGCCAGGCCTGATCCTGTCGCACGCAAGGAAATCCTGGGCATGGTGCGCCAGACCTTTCCGGGAGCGCTGTATTACGCCGTCTCCGGCCAGATCACGGTGTGGCTGGTCTCGATCTTCGGAAGCACCCTGGCGCTGGCCCAGGTGGGGGCGCTGGGGCGCTTTTCGGCAGTGCTGTCGGTCTTCGGCGCGATGTTCTCGACCCTGGCCTTGCCGCGCTTCGCGCGCCTGCCCAGCGACGCAGGCATCCTCATGTCGCGCTTTCTCCTGATTCTTTCGGCGGTGCTGTTGCTGTCGGTGCTGTTTCCGCTGATTGCCTACTTCTTTCCGGCGCAGGTTCTGCTGGCGCTGGGCAAGGACTATGCGGGCCTGGACTACGAACTCTTTCTATGCGTCGTGGGCGGCTGCGTCTCGATGGTCGTAGGGGTACTCTACGGGCTGTCGGTCGCGCGCGGCTGGGTCGTGCCGTTCGCCTTCAGCATTTCGTCGAGCATCGCCGTCCAGGTCCTGCTCGTGGTCATGCTGGACCTGTCGACCTCGGCGAATGTGATGCTCTATTCGTTGTTCAACGCCGTGTGGGGCTTCGTCATGTACCTTGGCTACTTTCTCTACCGCATGTTGAAGGTGGGGAAGGACGCCGGCGCATGACGATGCGACTCGATGCCGACGTACTCCATCGCGATGCCGGTGTACCGCCGGACCTTCGGCTTTCGCGAAGCGCTGGCCTCGGCCGTGAAGGTCGAGGGCTGCCAGGAGATCCTGGTGGTGGACGACCATTCGGAGCACGACGAATTCGAGCGCATCGTCGAATCCTGCGGCAGCGACAAGGTCCGATACCTGCGCAATGAGGCGAACCTGGGCCTGTTCGGCAACTGGAACAGGGGCGCGGAACTGGCCACGGGTGAGTTCGTCTCGATCCTGTGCAGCGACGACATCATCGTGGCGCAGGCCTATGAGATGTTCGCGGCGGCCTACCGCGCCGATCCGCAGCTCGATGTGTTCTTCGGTTCCTTCTGCACCTTCGACGAGGCCATCGAGAATGCCTTCACGCACCGGGTCTATCCGGCCGGCCCGATGGATTCGCTGGAGTTCCTCGCGCGGGCGGTCACGCAAGGGGCGGCGTTCCCGGTCCTGACGATCACCCGGCGTGCCAAGCTGCTGGAGCGGCCCTTCGTGGCCAAGCCGCACAGCGGCAATGACTGGCTCTGGATCTACGCGAACGCGAGCGCGTTCAAGCTTCACGCGGTCGCGCAGCCGATCAGCTACTGGCGGCGCCATCCAGACCAGGATGCCGTCCATTCGAGTGCCGTGACGACCGACTGCTGGCCCATGCTGTACCAGCAGGTCGCGCAGCAGTTGCGCGCCGCCAACCATCCGCTGGCGGGGCGGGCGCTGCGCCGCGCCAAGGGGGTGGTGCTCAGTTGGCTGCTGAACGACTATGTGGCACGCACCGGCTACTTTCCGCGCCTGCGCGGTGCGGAGGCGCAAGCCAACCCCTTCCTGCGCGCGGCCCTCGAGATGGTGCGACAGGACGCGCTGCTGCGCTGCCTGCTGGACTCGCGGCCGGGCGGCGGAGTCTGCCGGGAGATCGGCCGCGTGGTTCGCAAGATCGGCTACTACCCGGTGACCTGAGCGTCGCCTGAAGGACAGACAAGGCGCGTGCCAGACCGTCCAATAGCCACGAACAAATGGAGCACTCGGATGATTCGTGATTTCAAGGGCAAGACGGCCGTCCTCACCGGCGCCGGCTCGGGCTTCGGCCTGGAGTGCGCGCGCATCGGCGCGGCGCGTGGCATGAACCTGGTGCTGGTCGACGTGCAGCAGGACGCCTTGGACAAGGCCAGGGCCGAGATGGAGGCAGCCGGCGCCCAGGTGCTGGCGCGCAAGGTCGACGTCTCGAACGCCCAGCAGATGGAAATCCTGGCCCATGCAGTGAAGGAGCGCTTCGGGGCGCCGCACTTCGTGTTCAACAACGCTGGTGTCGGCTCCGGCGGCCTGGTGTGGGAGAACACCGTGGCCGACTGGGACTGGGTGCTGGGCGTCGACCTGATGGGCGTGGTGCACGGCATCCGCCTGTTCGTGCCGATGATGCTGGAAGCCGCCGCGAAGGACCCGGCCTGGCGCGGCCATGTCACCAACACCGCCAGCATGGCAGGCCTGCTGACGCCGCCCAACATGGGCATCTACAACGCCGCCAAGGCGGCGGTGGTGAGCCTGACCGAGACCATGTACCAGGACCTGCGCCTGGTGACCGACCAGATCGGCGCCAGCCTGCTGTGCCCGTACTTCGTGCCCACCGGAATCGCCGCCAGCGAACGAAACCGCCCGGGCCAGATGGCAAGCGAGAAGCCCACCAAGAGCCAACTGATCGGCAAGGCCATGAGCGAGAAGGCGGTGAGCAGCGGCAAGGTGACCGCGGCCGAGGTGGCAGAGGTGGTCTTCCGTGCCATCGAGCAGGACCAGTTCTACATCTACAGCCACCCCAAGGCGCTGGGCAATGTAAAGAGCCGGATGGAGGGCATCGTCGCCGGCACCAACCCGGCCGATCCTTTCCTGGAGCGCCCGGAGATCGGCGCCCAACTGAAGGCGGCGCTGCGCGAGCAATAGGAATCCGCGGGCGGGGGGATTGCACGCCCGCCCCGGTTATCGGTTAGGGTTCCGCCCTATGCAGGAAGTCCCCGACCTGATGGCCTGTGAGGGCTGCGACGCGCTCTACCCGCGCCCGCGTCTGCGCCGGCGCGAAGTGGCGCATTGCCGGCGCTGCGGCACCGAACTGGAGCGCCACTGGGGCAGGATGCACGAGCGCATCCTGCCGCTCACGGTGGCCTGCCTGATCCTGTTTGCCATCGCCAACCTCTTTCCCATCGTCGAGATCGAGGTGCAGGGCTTGCGCAGCCAGACCACCCTGGCCGGCGCCGTGCTCGCGCTGTCGCAGGGCGGCACGGCGGAAGTGGGCCTGCTGGTGCTGGCCACCACCATCCTCTTTCCGCTGGTGCAGCTGTGCATCCTGCTTTACTTGCTGCTGCCGATCTCGGCGCGGCGCCTGCGGCCGGCCGGCTTCAACATCCTGGTGCGCGCCATGCAGGTGGTGCGGCCCTGGGGAATGATCGAGGTCTTCCTGCTCGGCGTTCTGGTGGCCATCGTCAAGCTTTCGGGCATGGCGCGGGTGCTGCCGGGCGCGGCGCTGTGGGCCTTCGTGGGCCTGACGGTGCTGCTGACGGCGGTGCTCGCCTTCGACCCCAAGGCCTTCTGGCGCATCGTGTTCGAGGGCCAGGAGGCGCCTCGTTCATGAACGGCGTCGAACGCTTCGAGACGGCCGCCGGGCGCGGCCTGCTGGCCTGCCACCACTGCGGCACGGTGTGGCGCGGCGCCGCCGAGGGTGCGGCCTGCGCGCGTTGCGGCACCCACCTGCACCGGCGCAAGCGCGACAGCCTGAACCGCACCTGGGCGCTGCTGATCGCAGCGGCCATCCTGTACCTGCCGGCCAACCTGCTGCCGGTGATGATCACCCGCACCTTCTTCGGCGCGCAGTACGACACCATCATGAGCGGCATCATCTACTTCTGGGTGTCGGGCGCCTGGGGGCTGGCCGCCATCATCTTCATCGCCAGCTTCCTGGTGCCGCTGTTCAAGCTGGTGGCATTGGCGCTCCTGGCCGCCACGGCCGGGCGCCACAGCGCCTGGCGGCGGCAGGAACGCGCTACGCTCTACCGCATCATCGAGTTCATCGGGCGCTGGTCGATGCTGGACGTCTTCGTGGTCTCGCTGCTGGCCGGGTTGGTCCACATCCAGGGCTTTGCCGATATCTACGCCGGGCTGGGCATTGCCGCCTTCGGCGGCGTGGTGGTGCTGACCATGCTGGCCTCGATGAGCTTCGATCCACGCCTGACCTGGGACGATGTGCCGGTGGCCGACAATCCGGCGCCGAACATCCGCAACACGACGAGGCCCGAAAAGACCGCATGAGCGCCGACGACCCGAACGACACCTCTGCTGCACCCGCGCCCGACGCGTTGCCCGAACCCGTGGTGGCCAAGCGCCGCAACTGGGTGCCTTCGCTGATCTGGTTGATCCCGATCGTGGCGGCGCTGGTCGGCCTGTTCCTGGTGGCCAATATCCTGCGCGAGCGCGGCCCCGAGATCGAGATCTCCTTCCTCAGCGCCGAGGGCCTGGAGGCCGGCAAGACCGCCGTCAGGTACAAGGACGTGCAGATCGGCATGGTGGAGACGATCCGGCTGGCGCGCGACCGCTCGCATGTCAAGGTGAAGGTCCAGCTCAAGAAGGATGCCGAAGGCTTCACCGCGGCCGACACCCGCTACTGGGTGGTGCGGCCGCGGCTGGATACCTCGGGCATTTCCGGCCTCGGCACCTTGCTGTCCGGCGCCTATATCGGCGTCGACGCCGGCGCCTCGGAAGAGACCGAGAGCGAATTCAAGGGCCTGGAGCAGCCGCCCATCATCACGCGCGGCGCCTCCGGGCGGCAGTTCGTGCTGCGTGCCAAGGACGTGGGCTCGCTCGACATCGGCTCGCCGGTGTTCTTCCGGCGCATCAAGGTGGGCCAGGTGGCCGCCTACCAGCTCGACGGCGACGGCCGCGGCGTCACCCTGCGCGTCTTCGTCAACGCGCCCTACGACAAGTTCGTGGGGGTCAACACGCGCTTCTGGCATGCCAGCGGCATCGACGTGCAGCTCAGTGCCTCCGGCGTCTCGCTGCGCACCCAGTCGCTCGCCACCATCGTGCTGGGCGGCATCGCCTTCCAGGCGCCCGACGATGAGGCCGGCCCGACGGCGGCCGAGAACACCGTCTTTGCGCTGGCGCAGGACGAAAGCCTGGCCCTGCGCGAACCCGACGGCGAGGCGATCAGCATGCTGTTCTACTTCAACCAGTCGCTGCGCGGCCTCACCCCCGGCGCGCCGGTGGACTTCCGCGGCATCGTGATCGGCGAGGTGAAATCGATCGGCGTCGAATTCGACCGCGAGGAGCGCCAGTTCCGCATGCCGGTGTTCGTCGAGGTCTATCCCGAACGCTTGCGCCGGCGTGCACAGGAGCTCCAAGCGGACAGCCGATGGACGCCGGAGCAGCGCCTGCGCTGGCTGGTCGGCAAGGGACTGCGCGCCCAGCTGCGCACCGGCAACCTGCTGACCGGCCAGATCTACGTGGCGCTCGACTTCTTCCCCAAGTCGACGCCGGTCAAGGTCGACACCGAGGTTTCGCCGATCGAACTGCCCACCGTGCCCAACAGCCTGGACGATCTGCAGGCGCAGGTGCAGGAAATCGTCGCCAAGTTCAACAAGGTGCCTTTCGAGCAGATCGGCCAGGACGCGCGCGTCGCGCTGGCCTCGCTCGACAAGACCTTCAAGAGCGTGGAGAAGCTGAGCCAGCAGCTCAACAACGACGTCTCGCCCGAGATCGCTGCCGCCTTGAAGGACGTGCGCAAGACCCTCGGCTCGGCCGAGCGCACCATCGCCAGCGATTCGCCGCTGCAGCAGGACATGCGCCAGACCCTGCAGGAGCTGAGCCGTGCCGCCGCCTCGCTGCGCATCCTCACCGACTACCTGGAACGCCATCCCGAATCGCTCTTGCGCGGCAAGCCGGAGGACAGCAAGAAATGAAGAAGAACATGGGCCTGCCGGCCTTCGGGTTGATGCTGCTGGCCGGCTGCGCCGGCACGGCGACGCGCTACTACACGCTGGCCGAGGCCGCGCCCGCAGCCAGCGTGCTGCGCGCGCCCGACCAGCCGCCGCTGGCGATCGAAATGGCGCCGGTGGCCATGCCCGAGCGCCTGGCGCGGCCGCAGCTCGTGGTGCGCCAATCGAACTCGCCCGTGGCCGAGGTCGAGGTGCTGGAGCAGTCGCGCTGGTCGTCTTCTTTCGAGTACGAGCTGCGCGATGCGCTCGGCGCCGCCATCGCGGGGCGGCTGTCGGCCTTCGATGCGACCAAGGCGGCGCGCCCGCGCGGGGTTCCGCTCTATCGCATCGCGGTGCAGCTGCGCCAGTTCGATGCACTGCCCGGCAGCAAGGTCGACGGTGCCTTCGGCTGGAGCGTGCGGCGCGGTGATGAAGATTCCGTGCTCGCCTGCCAGCTTCAGCTCAGCGAGCCGGCCGCCGGCGGCACCGACGGCGTGGCGCAGAGCGCGCAGCGCATCACCGCACGGGTGGCGGATGAGATTGCGCGCAACGTGGCGGCGCTGGCCGCCAATCAACCGGCGCGCTGCCCGGCCTGAGCGCTTCTCCACGGCAGCTGGCCGCCGTGCTGGCGCAGCATTTCCTCGTTGCCGCGCAGGAAGAACTCGGGCTGCACCGAGGTCGGCGTGTTGCCGGCCAGGTAGTTGACCGAGTAGCGGTGGGTGCAATCGAATTCCGGTGCGATGCGCTTGAGCGCGTGGCAGATCACGCGGTCGACCTCCGGCTGTCCGGGTTCCCGAGAACGCCTGAACCACAGGGGGGCGATCTGCACGGCCAGCAGGCGCGGCAGGAAGTAGCAGTTGACGTCGATCAGGTAGTCCTCGGGGTGCAGGATGCTGGGCCAGCGGCCCAGGCTCTCGCAGTCGTCGCGGCAGATGAAGCGGTGCTCGCGATCGACGATGTTGCGCAGCGCATAGGACCAGCGCCGGCCCTGCCGGCAAAGCTCGAGACAGCTTTCGATGTGCTCGGGCTCGAAGGCGTTGTCGTCGTCCAGGAAGGCGATGTACTCACCTTCTGCGATGAAGCTGGCGGCGGCATAGATGCGGTGGCCATTCCAGCGGTCCTTGCCGATGGAGTAGGGCAGCTGGATCAGGTCGATGCGGTGCTGAGCGGCCACCCGATCGACGACGGATCTGGCCTGTGCCCAGTGGTGCGGCCCGTCGGCCACCACCAGGTGCTGGATCTGGCCCCAGCTTTGGGCGGCGACCGATTCAACGCAGCGTGCCAACAGCGGATTGCCGCCGTGCGCCGTGATGACGGTCACCAGGGGTTGCGCTTTGGCTTCTTGCTGCGGCTGCGTCATGGCTGACGCGAGTGTAGGCGGCGACGGGCGGCTGGGCGCGGGTCAGCCTGAACAGATCCTTCGGGTCCCCCGCGGCTGGCACCAGCTCGATGTGGCGGCCCAGGTGCTGCAGCTGCTCGTGTACATAGCGCAGGGCGGAGAAATCCTCCAGCGCGAAGCCGACCGAATCGAAGATCGTGACCTGGGCGTCATGCTGCCGGCCCGCAATGGAGCCGCCCAGCACCTGGCACAACTCGACCACCGGGAAGTCGGCCGGCATCTGCTGGATCTCGCCCTCGATACGGCTTTGCGGCTCGTATTCCACGACCACCCGTGCATCGCGCAGGATGTCGGCATGCAGTTCGGTCTTGCCGGGGCAGTCGCCGCCGACTGCGTTGATGTGCATGCCCGGCTCGATCATGGCCGGCTCCAGGATGGTGGCGCGGCGCTTGTCGGCGGTAATGGTCGTCACGATGTCCGCGCCGCGCACCGCCTCGGCGACGGAGCCGGCGCGCCGCAACGCAAGCGCTGGGTAGGGTGCCAGGTTGCGCAGCAGCTTGTCGCTAGCCTGCGGATCGACGTCGAACAAGGTGATCTCGTCGATGCCAAGGTGAAAGTGGAAGGCCAGGGCCTGAAACTCGGCTTGAGCGCCGTTGCCGATCAGCGCCATGCGGCGGGCGCCCGGGCGCGCCAGCGCCTGTGCGGCCACCAGCGAGGCGGCGGCGGTGCGCAGGGCGGTGGCCAGGGTCATCTCGGACAGGAGCAGGGGATAGCCCGTCTCCACCTCCGCCAGCACGCCGAAGGCGATCACCGTCGACAGCCCGCGCGCCGGATTGCCCGGATGGCCGTTGACGTACTTGAAGGCATAGCGCCGGCCGTCGGACACCGGCATCAGCTCGATCACGCCGCCTGGCGAATGGCTGACGACTCGGGGCGATTTGTCGAATTGCGGCCAGCGCAGGAAGTCGGCCCGGATGGCATCGGCCAGCTCGCCGATGAAGCGCGCCAGACCGAGCTCCCGGACAAGGCGCGACATGGTGGGCAGGTCGACGAACTGGGTCATGAAGAGCTCCCCTGAAAGTGGCATTCTTGGGCCCAGAGCTGCCAGAATGAAGCCTGCAACTTGGCAACTTTGCGGGTGTTCTTGGCAGATCGCCGGCATCACTAGTCATATCGCCATGGACGACATCGATCGGCACCTGGTCAGCCTGCTGCGCGACAACGCCCGACTGTCGGTGGTCGAGCTGGCGCGCAAGCTGCGCGTAGCGCGCGCCACGGTGCAGAACCGCATCGCCCGGCTGGAGCGCGAGGGCACCATCGTCGGCTACACGGTGCGCCTGCGGCCGGAATCGGAGCAGCACGGCATCCGCGCCAACATGAGCATCGCCATCGACGGCCACCATGGCGACGCGGTCTTGCGCGCGCTGCGCGGCCATCCGCAGGTGGTGGCACTGCACACCACCAACGGCCGCTGGGACCTGCTGGCGGAACTGCGCGCCGACACCCTGGAATCCTTCGACACCCTGCTCAACGCGATCCGCGCCATCGAGGGCATCTCGAACACCGAGACCAGCATCCTGCTGTCCACGCACAAGCTGTAAAAGACTGGATATTTATACAGTCTTCAACTATAGTTTCTCGCATGACACGCGAGGACTGGATTGCCATTTGCGCCCACCATCTGCAACGGCATTGGCGCACCGTTGACCCCCAGGAGCTGGACCAGGTTGCCGGCGAGCTGTGGGAGGACGAGCGGCTGCGCGTGCAGCCGCCGGCCGAAGCGGCGCGCGAGTGGCTGCTGCCCATCGTGGCGCAATCGGGCTGATCAGTCGGCCAACTCGAGCCACACCGGCGCGTGGTCGCTGGCGCCTTCCAGGCCGCGCATGGCCCGGTCCACGCCGGCGCCGGCCAGGCGCGGCTTGAGGGTGGGGCTGAGCAGCAGGTGGTCGATGCGCAGGCCGGCGTCGCGCGGCCAGCGGTTGCGCAGGTAGCTCCAGAAGGTGTAGTTCGGCTGCTCGGGGCGGCAATGCCGCACGGCATCGGTCCAGCCTTGCTTCAGCAGCCGCGCATAGGCAGCCCGCACGGCCGGCTGCACCAGCGCGTTGTCGCGCCAGGAATCCATCGAGTAGATGTCGAAGTCGGTCGGCACCACGTTGTAGTCGCCCGCCAGCACCACTGGATGGCCGGTTGCCAGCAGCGCGGCCGCCTGCGCGTGCAGGCGCTCGAACCAGGCCAGCTTGTAGTCGTACTTGGGGCCTGGCTGAGGGTTGCCGTTGGGCAGGTAGAGGCATCCGACCACGATGCCGTTGACGGCGGCCTCCAGGTAGCGGCTTTGCCGGTCTGAAGGGTCGCCAGGCAGGCCGCGCCGCGTTTCCAGCGGCGCCGCTCCCTTGGCCAGGATCGCCACGCCGTTCCAGCTTTTCTGCCCGTGCACCAGTGCCTCATAGCCCAGCGCGCGCAGCGGCTCGATGGGAAAGGCCTCGCTCGTGCACTTGAGTTCCTGCAGGCAGGCCACGTCCGGCGCGGTCACCTCGAGCCAGGCGCACAGCTGCGGCAGGCGGCTGAGCACGTTGTTGATATTGAAGCTGGCGATGCGCATGAACAACGCCCATGTTGCCGCATGTCGGTAAAAAAACTTACAGTTCCTCTCTCCCCCGCGCTTGGAGCACTACATGGCTGCACGTTCGATCGCGTCGCTCTCCCTGGGATTTGGTCTGGTCTCGATACCGGTGCGCCTGTACTCGGCCACGGAAAGCTCGGCGACGATTCATTTCAACCTGCTCGCCAAGGACGGCTCGCGCGTCAAGCAGCAGTACATCTCCGAGAAGGACCAGCAGGTGGTGCCGCGCTCGGAAATGGTCAAGGGCTACGAGTTCGAGAAGGACCGCTACGTCATCTTCCAGCCGGACGAGTTGAAGGCGCTGGAGAACAACGCCAGCCACCTGATCGACATCGTCTCCTTCATCCCGGTGGCGGCGGTCGACCCGATCTACTTCGACAAGGCCTACTTCCTCGCCCCCGACAAGCGCGGCGGCAAGCCCTACAACCTGCTCAAGGCCGCCATGCTGGACAGCGCGCGCTGCGCCCTGGCGCGCTGGGCCTGGAAGGGCAAGCAGTACGTGGTGCAGGTACGCGCCGGTGAAGACGGGTTGGTGCTGCAGCAACTGCTCTATGCGGACGAGGTCCGCTCGCTGAAGGACCTGGACATCGAGCAAAGCACCCCTTCGGGCGCCGAACTCAAGCTGGCCCTGCAGCTGATCGAGCAGATATCGGCCGACAGTTACGAGCCGAGCGAATTCGAGGATGAGGAGAAGAAGCGCATCCTGGCCGCCATCGATGCCAAGATCGCCGGCCAGGAAGTGGTGGCCATGGAACACCCCGAGGACCACGCCGGCGGCGAGGTGATCGACCTGACCGAGATGCTGCGTGCCAGCTTGTCGCGCGCGGCCAAGGGCGAGGCCAGGCGGCCCGCCAAGACCGGCGTGGTGGCAGACCTGGAGAGCGCCGGCCAGGCCAAGGGCGCCAAGCGCGCTGCCAGCACCAAGAGCGCAGCCGCCGCGCCTGCCCCCCGCGCCCGCATGAAGAAGTAAGTGGCAGACGCTTCCTCGTCGCTGGACAGCACCCATCCCTACACCCTGCGCGGCATCACGCAGATGCTGGGCCTCACGCGGCACGCTGTGGGCCGCCTGGTCGAGCTGGGTTTCGTGCAGCCGGTGAGGGCGCCCGGGCGCGTCTTGCGTTTCTCCTTTCGCGACGTGGTGCTGCTGCGCACCGCGCAAGAGCTGCGCGCGGCCGACATCCCGACGCGGCAGATCCTGCGTTCGCTACGCCAGCTCAAGAGCGCGCTGCCGCTGGACACGCCTGCCAGCGCGATCCGCATCCAGGCCGTGGGCGACCGCGTTGCAGTGCGATGGGGCGATGCCCAGTGGGATGCCGACACCGGCCAGCTGATGATGGATTTCCACGCGGCCCCCGCCGCTGCCGCCGTGCATGCCTTCGACCGGCCAGCCGCATCCGATGCCGGCGCGCAGGGCGACGACGCGCAGGACCTGTTCGAGCAGGCCGAGGCGCTGGAGGCCGTCGACGTCGCCGCGGCGCAGGCGCTGTACCGGCGCGTCATCGAAGCCGTGCCGGATCATGCGGACGCCTATGCCAATCTCGGCTTCATGCTGTGCGAAGCCGGCCGCTTCGACGAGGCGGCCGCCCTCTACCAAGTGGCGCTGGCGCACTGTCCGAAGGCGCCGTTGATCCACTACAACCGCGGCGTGGCGCTGGAGGCGCTGGGCCGCACGGCGGAGGCCGTCGCGAGCTACGAGACCTGCCTGCGCCTCGCGCCCGACATGGCCGACGCGCATCAGAACGCTGCGCTGCTGTATGCCAAGGCGGGCGACAAGCAGAGCGCCATCCGCCACTTCAGCGCATACCGTCGTCTGCAGCCGCGCGGCTGAGGGCTCGCTCGCGCCTGTGACGGCGCCCTTCCCAGCGTTGCGCCAGAAGGTCCACCAGCACCAGCGCGGCCAGCAGCAGCAACCGTGTGGCGAGTTCCTTGCGCGCGAGGGCAACGCGCCGATCGACCTCCTGCCTGGCCTTGGTGGTGTTCGCCAGCTCGCGGACGTCCAGCGCCGCCACCGGCGATGCAGCGGCGTCCGTGCCTTCGTCCTTGACTCGCGCCGCAAGCTCGGTGGCCTTCTGTGCCTGCACGCCCGACAGGGAGCCGTGCGCGTCCGCATACACCTTGGTGAACTCGGCACCCAGCAGGAAAATCTGCGCCGCGTAGTAGACCCAGGCCACCAGCACGACCAGCGAGCCAGCCGCGGCAAAGGATTCCGAGAAGCCGCTCTTGCCCAGGTACAGCCCGATCAGCAACTTGCCCAGTTCGAACAGCACGGCGGTCACGCTGGCGCCGATCCAGACGTCGCGCCATGCGATCGGGGTGGTTGGCATCAGCTTGAAGATCATGGCGAAGAGCAGGGTGATGATGGCGAAGGAGATCAGCGCATTGAGGCCCTGCAGCAGCAGCTCCCAGCCCGGCAGCAGGCCGCCGATCCAGCCGTCGAAGGCGGCCAGCGCGGCGCTCACGATCAGCGAGACGACCAGCAGGAAGGCCAGCCCCAGGATCAGCCCGAAGGACAAGAGGCGCGCCCGCAGCACCGCCCACAGGCCCGAGGGCTTGGCCCGCTCGGGCACGTGCCATATGCGGTCGAGCGCGCTCTGCAGCTCGGCGAACACGGTGGTGGCGCCCACCAGCAGCACCACCGCGCTGATGACGCCGGCCACCAGGCCCTTGTCGGTGTCGCTGGCGCTGGCGAGCATGGCCTTGACAGCGAGGCCGCCGTTCTGGCCAACCAGGCTGCTCACCTGCGCCACGATCTGCTCTTGCGCCACCTCGCGCCCGAAAACGGCGCCGGCCACCGCGATCACGATCACCAGCAGCGGCGCCAAAGAGAAGATGGTGTAGTAGGAAATCGCGGCGCCCATGCTGGGCGCGTAGTCGTCGACCCAGGCCATGACCGCCTTGCGGCCGAGTTCGAGCAGGGCCGGAAGTTTCATGGCTTCTTGCGCGCTGGTTTGGGTGAAGTGTTGGCCTGCCTGGTTGCACCGCCCACCTTCTGGCGAACCGCGCCACAGTCGGTGTCCTGGCCCGGACCGGTTTCGATCAAGGGAATGAGGGCGGCCAGCGGCGCGGCGGCCGCCAGCGCCGCGATGGCGCCGGCGCGCGCGGCCAGAGGCCCCTTCTTGAGTTCGAAGTCCGGGTCGCTGAAAGTGCCGAAGACCCGCACCGGCGTGCGCAGCGAAAGCACGCTCGCCTCCTTGGGCCGCGGCACAACGGTCAGGTCGAAGCGCTCGTGCTCCAGGTCGAACCAGCCTTCGCCAAGCACCTGGGTCTGCTCGGTGTCGACAACGAACACAGTGGACTTGCCCTTGCCATCCTTGACGTCGAAGACGGCGCCGCCGCAGTTGATGACGATGTCCTTGTCCCCACCCGCCAGCAGCGCCAGCACCTTCCCGAGATTCAGGGCGCTGGCGGCATCCAGCAGGTTGGAGACGCGTCCGTCCACGATGGTGGTGGCGATGCGGCCATTGGCCCTGGCCGCGGCGTCGGCGATGGAGTTGCCGACGCCCGAAAGGCGCAAGGTGGCGCCGGCGCGGCCGGCACCCTTGGCGATGGTCTCGTTTTCGGGCACGAACTGGGCCAGGCGGATGCCCTGCAGATCGACCTGCACATCGGACTTGATGATGGGTGCGCGCGCATCGAGCCTGGCGCGCGCGGCGATGGTGCCGCCGGCAAAGCCGAAGTCCAGCGGCGCCACATTCATGATGGCGTCGTGCAGGCGCAAGGAGGCCTTCAGGCTTTCCAGCGGCAGTCCCTTGGGCACCTGCAGCCGGGTGGCGTGGAGCTCGACCTCGGCATCGATTTCCTGCAGACGGCTGCCATCGAAGGAACCGCTGGGCAGCAGATGCTCGGGGTCGATCTTGTCCTGCCTGGCCTTGGCCGTCGGGCGGTCGCGCGTCTGCGATTGGGTCAGTTTCGGCTTGCCGCGGCTTTCCTTGGTCTCGATGCCGATCATCGGCCCGAGGTCGGCCAGGTCGAGGTTCTTGCTGCGCAAGTCGGCCGTCAGGAGCGGCCGCGGCGCCTTGTCGACATAGGCGGCCTTGCCGCTGACATCGGTCGAGCCGATCCGGCCGCGCAGATCATCCATGGTGTATCGGTTGCCCTTGAGCACCAGGCGCCCTTCCAGCCGGTAAGGGGGCGAGGCCGGCAGCGGCAGCAGCAGGAAGGGATAGAGGTTGGCGAGCGTCTTGCCTTCGATCTGCAATCGGGTGTCGATGCCGGAGATGTTGGCGGCATCCGCGATGGTGCCTTCCAGCCGCAGGCGGGTCGTGCCGGCGCTGAGTTCTCCCTTGACCGGGAAGGGCACACCCGACTCCTGGAAGCTCAGCACTTCGCCGGTGAGCGCCGTGCCGGAGAAACTGGCGCCGTGGTAGTTGCCCTTGAACTTGTACTGCGTGCTGTAGGCGTCGTTGCGCGGCGCAGCGTTGGCATCCTTGACCTGCTCCTGTTTGGCCGGGTCGAAGGTGCCGGCCTCCACGTCGACGGAGAAGGGCTCGCCGTGGTCGATGTAGCGCAGTTGTCCGTGATCCACCGACAAGGTGCTGATGCGCAGCCGGCTGGGCGACGTGTCCGAGGGGTCCGAGAAAATCCAGTTCTTGCGGTCGTCCGGCAGCCGTTCGAACAGGAGTTCGGGCCGGGTCAGTGCGACGCGCGGGATCAGGATCTTGTCGGGCAGGTCGCGCAGCGAGACCGAGAACTCGAGCATCTGCGCCTTGGCCATGGGTTGGCCTTGCTCTGACCAGGCGGCGTTGCCGAAGTGGACATCGCGCATGCGGACTGTGGGCGTGAAGCCGATGTCCACATCCAGGTCCGAGATGCGGAACTCCCGTTCGGTCTTCTGCGAGATGTAGCGCTCCAGCGGGGGACGCACCCAGTTCCAGTCGAACAGCAGCAGCACCAGCACCAGCAGCAGCAACACGGCTGCCAGGGTCGCCATGAAGGGATGGCGCTGCGGGAATCCGGCAATCGACTGCGTGAAGGGCCTGACCATGGGGCGGGTGCACCTCGTGCGAGAGGGGTCACCGTGGACAGGATGGCCGCGCGCGGCAGCCGAACTTGTCGGCGCGCGGGGCCAGCGACTGTGGGACGAATGCGATACGGTCGGTTCAGGCGAAGTCGCCGACACTCAGGAAGACATGGAAAGACATGGGTTCTCTCGTTGGACGCGGATGTTGGGCCGGGTGGCCCGGCAAATAGGCCGCGGGCGCTTTCGCGCGACACCTGATGCTCCTGCTGCCGGCCAGTTCCTGTCCGGCAGTTTTGCAGCGGGCGCCATGCGGCGCGACTACAAGCTCTTTACTCCCGCGCCGCGGCCGGGCCAGGCGCCACCACGTCCGCTGGTGGTGTTGTTGCACGGCTGTGGCCAGGACCCGGACGACTTCGCGCGCGGCACGGCGATGAACGAGGCCGCCGATGCGCAAGGGTGCTATGTGCTCTATCCGGCGCAGTCGCGCATGGCCAATGCGCAGGGCTGCTGGAACTGGTTCAAGCACGGTCACCAGGCGCGCGGCCACGGCGAGCCTGCGCTGCTGGCCGCCATGACGCGCGAGATCATCCAGCATCACCCGATCGATGCACGGCGCGTCTACGTGGCCGGCCTGTCGGCCGGCGGCGCGATGGCGGCGATCCTGGCGCAGGCCTATCCGGAGCTGTACGCCGCCCTCGGCGTGCATTCGGGGCTGGCAGCCGGCGTGGCGGTCGATGTGCATTCGGCGCTGATGGCCATGAAGGGCCTGCCCGGAGCGAGGTCGCCGCGCGCTGCGAGCGGCGTCCCGCTGATCGCCTTTCATGGCGATGCGGACCATGTGGTCCATGCCAGCAACAGCCATCAACTCATCGCCGCCCATGTGGGCGCCGCGGATCCGGCGCAGGTTCGGCGCTTGCCGGGCGGCCACTTGCGCGATGCCACGCGCTCCCTGTACCGTTCGAGCGATGGCCGCGTGCTGGCCGAACTCTGGACCATTCACGGCGCACCGCACGGCTGGTCGGGCGGCCGGGCCGAGGGCTCCTTCACCGACCCGCTGGGGCCAAGCGCGACGGCGCAGATGCTGCGCTTCTTTCTGGAGTCCAATGTCATGAGCGCGCGCAGACGCACGCCATTCTTCTGGAGACGCCTTGATCATGGACAACGATGACGATTCGAAGACCCCCACGCCGCCCGCGGGTGAGAAGAACTACGCCCAGCCCTCGAGCGATTCGGTCCCCGATGCCCTTGCATCGGCTTCCATTCGCGACAGCGTGCGCGAGGGCCTGCGCGAGGCCAGGGCCGCACGCGCCTATGCCCAGGATGCGGTGAATGCCAGCGGCAAGAAGATCAGGCAGGCCGGCGAGCGCTGGGGTGCCCTGCGCTGGCAAGGCGAGCACTATGTCACCGACCAGCCAGTGCGTGCGGCGCTGATCGCTGCGGCCGGCGGCGCATTGCTGACGGCAGTGTTCATCGCCCTCTTGCGTGGCGGCCGGCGCTAGGGCCAGGGCTAGGAAATCTTCGACTCCTGGCGCGCTGCGTCCAGTGCGTAGAGCGCGGGCTTGTCGTGCGCGACCTTGGGGGCAGGGGCGGTGGCGCCGGTGTCGGGCAGCGACTGGTGCGCCGAGTGCGATGCGTGCGAAGGGCCGTAGATCTCGCGCTCCAGGCGCTTGGCTCGGTCGCTGTACATGCGGGCCAGGGCGGCGTGGTGCTCGGCCGCGGCCTGGTGCTCCAGCCTGGCCATGTGCGCTTCCTCGAGCAAGGCCATGGCACGGCGAATATGACTGTTCCTGTTGAACTGGAATAAACCGAACATCACCAAACCTCCTTGTTCGCAGGCAGACAGGAGCGCGATCCACACCCCCACCGGCACTGTCGAGGGCAACTTTCGTTTCCAGTGTAGGACGTTAGCTTGACAATGTGTTGCCGAGGCTCAAGAAGCGCTGCTTTCCGGCCACAGCTCTTTTGGCATACCCAAATCGGCACAGACGCGGGCCAGGACGGCGCGGGTGGCCGCCAGTTCCTCTTCCAGCCGCGCCACGCGGGACTTCAGCGCCGCCAGTTCGCCCAGCGAGACATCGGCCGCGGCTGCGGGAGCACGCGGGGCGGTGGCATCGGGCGCTTCCTGCGGCGGCTCGCCGGCCAGCAGATGGGCCCAGCGCTGCTCGCGCGCGCCGGGCAGGCGCGGCAGCTTGACGACCAGGGCACCCGCCGCACGTTCGGCCATTTCCTCCAGGAAGGCTTCGACCGAGGAAATGTCGGCAAAGTTGTGCATCCGGTCGCAAGCGATGCGAAGTTCGCCGGGCGTCTGCGGGCCCCGCAGCATCAGCGCCGTGAGCAGGGCCAGCGATTGCGAGGGGATCTTCAGCACGCCATCGGCGTTGTGCGCGTAGCGGAAGGCGCGCCCGCCGCTGGATTCGGTCACCAGGCTGTAGCGCTTCAGGCTGTCCAGCGCGGCCTGCGCTTCGGACTCCGTCACTTCCATGATCGGCTGGCGGCTGGTCTTCTGGTTGCATCCTGCCACCAGGGTATTGAGCGTGAGCGGATAGCTGTCGGGCACGGTGCGCTGCTTTTCGGCCAGCACGCCGAGCACGCGGGTTTCGAGCGGGGAGAGAGTAGGGAAGGCGGACATGGGCCCGATTGTCGTGCCGCCCGGCCGGAAGCTAGCGAGCTGCCGGCGGCTTCAGGCGCTCGTAGCCGCTCAGCTCCATGAAACCTTCGCCCTGCGCCGCGCCTTCGACCTTTACCGGGCCTTCCCAGTAGATGTTGGCGCTGCTGGCGCTGGCGTCGAATTCGCTGTCGTCGAAGTAGGGCCGCACCTGCAGCTCGCCGGTGGGAAGCCTGAGCTTCCATGCGACGGCATAGGCAACCTGGGTCTTGGGGCTGGTCCAGCGGCGCAGCGGTGTCAGCTGCACCTCGCCGGGCGCCAGCGGGCGCGAGCCCTGGGCATTGGTGAGCGTGCCGGTGGTGGTGACGCTGCGCCCGTTCTGGTCGAAGAGTTCGTAGACCATCACGTCCGAGCCATCCGACAAGTGCAGGGCGAACCAGTTCCAGCCCAGCTGGCTGACGTCGAACTCGCCCCACTGGTGATCGAACCAGACTGGGCCGCCGAGCTGCACGGCGCTTTGCTGCTTGCCAAGCCGCAGCTCGCCGGTTGCCGCCATGCGCGGGCGCGAGTAGTAGTAGCTGATGCCGCTCGCGCCGAAGTCCAGCAGGCCGGGCGTCTGCGAGTCGTGGGCGCGATGCGCGACGACCGGCGCCGCGTCACGCAGCTCGAGCGAGAGCGACACGCCCTCGAAGGACATTCGCAGCTGATGCATCGGGCCCGCACCGGCCACTTGCCAGCCGTCCTGGCGGAAGTCGAAGCCGCCGGAGGACTGGCCGGCCGGCAGGCCGCCGGTGCGACTCTGGCTGGTGTAGCGCTTGCCGCTGTGCAAGTCGGTCAGCGCCACATGCATGACGGTGTGCTTGACCAGCGCATTGGTGACAAAGACGGCCACGTGGAAGGCGTAGCGGCCGCCGCCCTGGGCGTCCAGGATGCCGCTGTAGTACCACCACTCCATGCTGGAGCCGTGCGCCGCATCGTCGGCCGGCAGCTTCAACGGGGGCAGGGCGGCGGTGCGCTCGGCGGGCGACCTGGAATCCGACGCAGCGGGCGCCGCGGTGACGCGCGGCTCGGGCTCGGACAAGAGCAGGTAGGCCAGGCTTGCACCCACGAAGGCAAGCAGAACGAGGAGCGGGGCCAGGTAGGAACGCTTGCGCTGCCGGCGGTGCTTTTTCATGGCGCGAGCTTAAGCTGCGCGCATGCGGCGTGGTGAGCCAAAATCGGCGGCCTTGCAGCAGGAGCAAATTGCATGACCAGCAGAAGACTCATCAGTTCGGGTTCCACCTTCGAGCAGCAGATCGGCTATTCGCGCGCGGTGGTGGTGGGCGACTGGACCTTCGTGTCGGGCACCACCGGCTTCGACTACAGCACCATGACCATCTCGGACAGCATCGTGGAGCAGACCGAGCAATGCCTGAAGAACATCGAGGCGGCGCTGCGCGAGGCCGGCTCCGGCCTGCGCGACGTGGTGCGCGTGACCTACGTGCTGCCCGACGGCAGCGAGTTCGAGCAATGCTGGCCGGTGCTGCGCAAGTATTTCGGCGAGGTGCGTCCGGCCGCGATGATGATCTCGGCCGGGCTGGCGGATCCGCGCATGAAGATCGAGATCGAGGTCACGGCGCTGCGCGCCGTCTGAGGCTCAGCGCAGTATCCAGGCGGCCACGCCGTCGAGCAGCTGCTGCATGACCTCGCTGTCCTTGCGGCCAAAGCGCGCGAGCACGTGGAAGGAGTGGTCGGCTTCGTCGATGCGCAGCAGGGTGGCCCGCTCGCCGAGTTCGGCGGCCAGCGCCTCGATGCGCGGGAACTCCGCCAGCTTGTCGCGCGTTCCCTGCACGAAGAGCATCGGAATGCTCACCTCGCGCAGATGCTCGGCACGCACGCTGGAGGGCGCGCCGTCGGGATGCAGCGGAAAGCCCAGGAACACCAGCCCTTCGACGCCCGGCAGCGGCGCCAGCGCCTGCGCCTGCGATGTCATGCGGCCGCCGAAGGACTTGCCGCCGGCAAACAGGCGCAGTCCGCCGCACACGATGGCCGCCTGCGCGACCGCCGCGCGCACGGCGGCATGGGCCGTGGCCGGTGGGTCGGTGCGCTTGCTGCCGCGCTCCATGTAGGGAAACTGGTAGCGCAACGTTGCGATGCCGCGTTCGGCCAGGCCCTCGGCCGCAGCGGCCATGAAGGAATGGCTCATGCCGGCACCGGCCCCGTGGCCCAGCACATAGCAGGCGCGTGCATCGGGCGGGGCCAGGACCAGGCCGGAGATGGAGCCGACCTTCTCGTCGATCTCGATGCGGATGGCTTGAGGCCCTGTGCTCATGTGTAGTTTCCTTTTTTTCGAAGTCGGCGCCAGAATCCGCCTCATGGACCTCAGCGATCACAGCCTGCGCGTACTGTTCGAGCAACTGGGCATGCCAGGCAGCAGCGCAGCCATCGACGCCTTCATTGCCAAGCATCGCCCGCTGGCTGCCGACGTGGAACTGGCCGACGCCCCATTCTGGACACCGTCGCAGGCCCAGTTCCTGCGCGAGGAAATTACCGAGGACGCCGACTGGGCCGAGCTGGTGGACCAGCTCAACCTGCGCCTGCGCGCCTGAATCTTCCGGAGCCTACGGCGCCGCGCCGTTGGCGATCACCATCGTGACCAGCACGTCCGCGTCTTCCAGCGCCAGCAGGCCGTGCGGCACGCCGCCGCAAAGATAGGCGAACTGGCCGGCCGACAGGGTGCTGCTCTGGCCCGGCATCAGCAGTTCGACCTTGCCATGCAGGCACTGCACGGTGAGCGAGCCCGGCACGCTGTGGTCCGGCACCTGCTTGCCGGCGGGCAGCACCAGGCGCATCACTTCCAGGTCGGGTGCCTTGAAGATGGCGAAGGTCTTCTCCGGCGTCGAAGGATCTCCGGGCGCGAGCAAATCCACCACTTCGCCGGAGACAGCATGTGCGAGGGCCATGGCTGGCGAGTGTGGACACAGGCGCCGCCAAAATCAAGCGGCCGCAGGGCAGGGCGCCGCGTCGCGCCGATCCAGGCTGCGGCTCCACAGCGCGATGCCGAGCCCGCCGAGGGTCAGCAGCGCAGCCACCCAGCCCAGCGCCTCCAGGCCCGGGCCCCGGCCGATCACCACGCCGCCGGCCCAGGCGCCCAGCGCATTGCCCAGGTTGAAGGCTGCGATGTTCAGGCTGGAGGCCAGGTTCTGGCCGGCGCCGGCCGCCTTGTCGAGCACCCGCATCTGCAGGGGCGCCACGGTGGCGAAGGCGGCCACGCCCAGCACCGCGACGAAGAGCACCGCCCCGGCCGGCGTCTGCACTGCCGCCTGGGTGGCGCCCAGCACCACGGCCAGCACCGCCAGGGTGCCCAGGAGGGCCGGCATCAGGGCGCGGTCGGCCAGCTTGCCGCCCAGGATGTTGCCCACCGCCAGCCCGCCGCCGAAGAGCAGCAGCATGGGTGACACGGCGGCTTCCGAAAGTCCCGTCACGCGGGTCAGCAGCGGCTGGATGTAGGTGAAGACGGTGAACACGCCGGCGTAGCCGAGCACCGTCATCGCCAGGCCCAGCAGCACCTGCGGCCGGGCCAGTACCGCCAGTTCGTCGCGCAGGGCGCCGCGCGCTGTCGTATTGTGCGTGCCGTCACGCGGCACGAAGGCGGCGAGCACAGCGAAGGCCAGCACGCCGATCAGCGTCACCGCCCAGAAGGTGGAGCGCCAGCCGTTATGCAGGCCCAGCCACGCGCCGGCGGGCACGCCCAGAAGCGTGGCGGCGGTGAGGCCGGTGAACATGATGGCGATGGCGAAGGCGCGGCGCTGCGGCGGCACCAGGCCGGTGGCAACCACCGAGCCGACGCCGAAGAAGGTGCCGTGCGCCAGCGAGGTCAGCACGCGCGCGGCCATCAGCGTCTCGTAGTTGGGCGCAAGGGCGCAGGCGATGTTGCCGAGCGTGAAGACCGCCATCAGCGCCAGCAGCACGGTCTTGCGCGGCAGCGAGCGGGTGGCGATGGTCAAGAGCGGCGCGCCGACCGCGACGCCGAGCGCATAGCCCGAGATCAGCAGGCCGGCGGCGGCGATGGAGACATGGAGATCGCCGGAGACCTGCAGCAGCAGGCCCATGATGACGAACTCGGTGGTGCCGATGCCAAAGGCACCGGCGGTGAGGGCGAGGAGGGCGACAGGCATGATGCCCCGTACTGTGCGGGCGCCGGGCCTTGATGACTAGAATGCCGACCGGACCAACATCTGTGAATTGAACTCACGAATCATGGGGCGCAGCGAGGTCAACCGCTTCGGCGAGATGGAGGCTTTCGTGCAGGTGGTCGAGCGCGGCAGCTTCTCGGCCGCAGCCGCTGTGCTGGCCATGACGCCCTCGGCGGTGAGCAAGCTGGTCGCGAGGCTCGAGGCGCGCTTGGGCACGCGCTTGGTGCACCGCTCCACCCGCAAGCTGCAGCTCACGCCGGAAGGGCAGCTCTACTACGAGCGCGGCCTGCGCGTGCTGGCCGACCTGGATGAAGCCGAGCGCAGCGCCGCGGCCGATGCGCCGCCGCGCGGGCGGGTCAGCATCAACGCCAGCACTGCTGTGGGTCTGCAACTGCTGATCCCGCTGGTGCAGCCCTTGTTGGAACAGCATCCGCAGATCCAGCTCGACATCGTGCTGAACGACCGCGTGGTGGACCTGATGGACGAGCGCGCCGACATCGCCATCCGCTGGGGGCGCCTGCCGCCGTCCGACCTGGTGGCGCGCAAGCTGGGCGACACCGGCTTGGCCATCGTCGCCGCGCCCGGCTACCTGGCGCGCCACGGCACGCCGCGAACGCCGCAGGAACTGCTGCTGCACAACCGGCTGGGCTGGACCTACCGGCGCATGACGCCGGACTGGCCGCTGCAGGTGGACGGCCGCCAGCTCGGCGTGCCGATCGCCGGCAACGTGCGCGCCAGCGATGGCGAAAGCCTGCGCCAACTGGTGCTGGCAGGGGTCGGTTTGGGCCGGCTTTCCCTCTTCCACGTGGGGGGTGATATTGCGGCGGGCTTGCTTGTTCCGGTGCTTGAGGAGTACAACCCGCACGAACTCGAGCCGATTCACGCCGTGTACCTCGGGAAAGGAGGGCGTTTGCCGGCGCGTATTCGCGCTGTGCTCGATTTCCTGAGTGCTCATGTTGTCCTGCGCGGGGCCCTGCCCGGCGCGGAACTTGCCCCGACCGCGCTGCCCACGAGGCGGCGTGCCGATTCCCGCAAGAAGAAGATGCCAGCAGCATGAAAAGCGAAGGTTTCACTCTTTTCGACACGCGATACGGCCATTGCGGCATTGCGTGGGGCGCGCGCGGCATCGTCGGCGTGCAGTTGCCAGAGGCCGATGCGGCCGCCACCCGGGCCCGCATGCGCAAGCGCTTTCCGCTGCTGCGCGAAGGCCTCCCGCCGCCGGACGTGAAAGCGGCCATGGCCCGCATCACGCATCTCCTGACGGGCGGCATCGATGACCTGGCCGACGTCGACCTGGACTGGCACGGTGTCTCCGCATTCCAGCGCCGCGTCTACGAGCTGGCGCGCCGCATTCCGCCGGGCGAGACCCGCACCTACGGCGAGATGGCGGTGAAACTGGGCGACAAGGGCTTGGCGCGCGCCGTCGGGCAGGCGCTGGGTCTGAATCCCTTCGCGCCGGTGGTGCCCTGCCATCGCGTGCTGGCCGCCGGCGGCAAGCCGGGCGGCTTCTCGGCCCACGGCGGCGCCCACGTCAAGCTGCGCATGCTGGCGGTGGAAGGCGCCGAGGCAGCCGCGCTCAACAGTTGCAGCGGCTCGCTCTTTTCGTCCGAGGCGCTGCGCCAGCCTTGAAGGTTTCAACGTGCGGCTAGCACAGGCCGTGCAAGCGTGCCTGTGCCGGTCTATTGGCCGATTCGCGAGAATCGACCGATGACTTTCCGCCTTTTCCGCCTGGCGCTGGTGCTGGGCCTCTTGTCGGCCATCGGCCCCTTCGCCATCGACATGTACCTGCCGGCGCTGCCGGCCATCGGCGCCAACCTGCGCGCCGATATCGGCGCGGTGCAGATGAGCCTGACGGCGTTCTTCATCGCGCTGGGCATCGGCCAACTGCTGTATGGGCCTGTGTCGGACATGGCGGGTCGGAAGCCCCCGCTGTATTTCGGCCTGGCGCTCTTCGTGGTGGCCAGTATCGGCTGCGCGCTGGCGCAGAGCATCGATACGCTGGTCGCCTTGCGCTTCCTGCAGGGCCTGGGTGCGGCCGCCGGCATGGCGATTCCGCGCGCGGTGGTGCGCGACCTGCACACCGGCAACGACGCGGCGCGCCTGATGTCGCTCCTGATGCTGGTGTTCAGCGTCTCGCCGATCCTGGCGCCGCTGGCCGGCAGCGGCGTGATCGCGCTGAGCAGCTGGCGCGGCGTGTTCTGGGCCGTGGCGCTGGCGGGCCTAGCAGGCCTCGCGATGATGGCCTTCATGCTGAAGGAAACGCGCAGCCGGGAGGAACGGCTGGAAAGCAGCTTCGGCGGCGCACTGCGCGCCTACGGCGTGCTGCTGCGCGACCCGCACTACCTGGGCCTAGTCTTCATCGGCAGCTTCGCCATGGGCGGCTTCTTCGTCTACCTGGCCAATTCCTCCTTCGTCTTCATCGACCACTATGGCCTGACGCCCACGCAGTACAGCCTGGCCTTCGGCGTCAACGCGGCGGCCTTCATCGGCGCCTCGCAGTTCACCGGCATGCTGGGCGAGCGCATCGGCCTGGTGCCGCTGGTGCGGCGCGCGGTGCTGGCCTGCGGCATGGTGATGGTGGCCCTGATGGGCTACTACCTGGCCGGCGGCGACAACTTCTGGGTGCTGATCGTCGGCTACTTCATCGCCAGCGGCTTCATGGGCTTCGTGATTCCGCCCACCGGCGTGCTGGCGCTGGAGGAACACGGCGCCATCGCCGGCACCGCCTCGGCGCTGATGGGCACGCTTCAGATGCTGACCGGCGCGCTGATGATGGGCGCCATCGCGGTGTTCACCAACGGCTCGCCGATCGCCATGGTGGCCGGCATGACCCTGGGCGCCGGCATCGCGCTGCTGCTGACCTGGCTGACCCTGGGCAGTGAACGAATGACGGCCTATCCGGCGCGCTCCTGATGCAGGACGGCCTGCCTCAGCCGCAGCGAACGCGATCGATGATTGTGATCCTGCTGGGCATCGCGGTGGCGGTGCTCGACGGGACCATCGTCAACCTGGCACTGCCGGGCATCGCGCAGGAGCTCAAGGCCAGTCCCTCGGCGGCCATCTGGGTGGTCAACGCCTACCAGGTCGCGACGCTTGTCATGCTGCTGCCGCTGGCGGCGCTGGGCGATCGGGTCGGGTATAGGCGCGTCTACATGATCGGGATGCTGCTTTTTACCGTCTCGTCGCTGGTCGCCACCTTTGCAGATTCGCTTGCCACCCTGATCGCGGCGCGCGCACTGCAGGGCCTGGGCGCGGCCGGCATCATGAGCGTGAACTCGGCCCTGGTGCGCCTGACCTATCCGGCCGACCAGCTGGGGCGCGGCATGGCCAACAACTCGCTGGTGGTGGCCACCGCCTCGGTGGCGGGGCCCTCGGTAGCGGCTGCCATCCTGTCGGTGGCCTCCTGGCCCTGGCTCTTCGCCCTCAACGTGCCGCTGGGCCTCCTGGTGCTGGTGCTGGGGGCCAAGGCCTTGCCGACCAATGTGGAGAAGGCCAGCGGGATGCGCTTCTCGCTGCTGGACGTGCTGCTCAACGTGCTGATGTTCTCGCTCGTCTTCGTCGGCGCGGACGGCCTGGGCGTGCGCGACAGCGGGGCAGGGCACAGCACGCCGGCCATGGCCTGGGGCCTGCTGGGCGCGGGCGTGCTGGTGGGCTTCTTCTACATCCGGCGCCAGCGCCGGCAGGCGGTGCCGCTCTTTCCGGTCGACCTGCTGCGCATCCCGGTCTTCGCGCTGTCGATGTGCACCTCGGTCATGGCTTTCTGCGCGCAGATGCTGGCCTACATCGCGCTGCCTTTCCTGTTGCTGGACGTGTACGGCCGCTCGCATGTGGAGGCGGGCCTGCTGATTACCGCCTGGCCGCTGGCGATCGTGGTGATGGCGCCGGTGGCCGGAAGGCTCATCGGCCGCTATCCGGACGGGCTGCTGGGCGGCATCGGGCTAGGCTTGCTGGCCAGTGGCCTGGCCTTGCTGGCGCTGTTGCCAGAAGCGCCATCGAACGCCGACATCGCCTGGCGCATGGCGCTGTGCGGCCTGGGCTTCGGGCTGTTCCAGTCGCCCAACAACCACACCATCGTCTCTTCGCCCCCGGCGCATCGTGCCGGCGCGGCCAGCGGCATGCTCGGCACTGCGCGCCTCACCGGCCAGACCCTGGGCGCGGTGGTGCTGGCGATCCTCTTCAGCTTCTGGTCGGCGCATGGCGGGGAAGGGCCCTTCATCGCGCTGGCGCTGGCGGCGGCCTGCGCGACATTCGCGGCGATCTTCAGTACATTGCGGCTGCGCGAGCCGCCGCTCGCAACATCCACCTCCCAGCCCTGACAGTCCCATGACCCAGATCGGCAAGCCCCCTTGCGACGACGCTGTCATCGCGCTGGGGGCCCCGGCCGAGGGCTGTCCGCAGGCATCCAAGCCCTGGGTGCTGGTGGCGGCGATCATCGGCTCGAGCATGGCCTTCGTCGACGGTACGGTGGTCAATGTGGCTCTGCCGGCGATCCAGCGCGAACTGGATGCCACTGCCTTCCAGGCGCAATGGGTTGTCGAGTCCTATGCCTTGTTCCTGGCGGCGCTGCTGCTGGTGGGTGGCTCGATGGGCGACCGCTTCGGCCGCCGCAAGATCTTTGCGCTGGGGGTGGCGCTCTTCGCTGGCGCCTCGGTGGGCTGTGCGCTCGCCGCCACTGTGCAGCAATTGATTGCGGCGCGCGCACTGCAAGGCATCGGTGGCGCGCTGCTGGTGCCGGGCAGCCTGGCATTGATCAGCGCGAATTTCACCGAGAAGGAGCGCGGCAAGGCGATCGGCACCTGGTCCGGTTTCAGCGGCATCACGGCCGCCGTCGGGCCGGTGATCGGCGGCTTCCTGGTGGACCACTATTCCTGGATCTGGGCCTTCCTGGTCAACGTGCCGCTGGCGCTGGTGGTGCTGGCCATCACCTGGAAGCACGTGCCGGAAAGCCGCGGCGGGGATGCCGAAGCGCCGCTGGACCTGGTCGGCGCGCTGCTCGCCACGCTGGCGCTGGGGGGCGTGGTCTATGCCTTCATCGAGGCGCCTTCGCAAGGGTGGGGCGCGCCGGCCGTGCTGGCGGCACTGCTGCTCGGCATCGCCGGCGGCATCGGCTTCGTCTGGGCACAGCAGCGCGTGCGCGCGCCCATGCTGCCGCTTGGGCTCTTTCGCAGCAGCAACTTCAGCGGCGCCAACCTGCTGACCCTGCTGCTTTATGCGGCGCTGGGTGGCGGGCTCTACTTCTTTCCGCTCAACCTGATCCAGGTGCAGGGCTACTCGGCGACGGCGGCGGGCGCCGCCTTGCTGCCCTTCATCCTGATCCTGTTCGCGTTGTCGCGCTGGGCCGGGCAACTGGTGGATCGCTTTGGCGCCCGCTTGCCGCTGGTGCTGGGGCCGGCCATCGCGGCGGCCGGCTTCGCGCTTTTCGCCGTGCCGGGCACCGGCGCCAGCTACTGGAGCGGCTTCCTGCCGGCGGTGGTGGTGCTGGGGCTGGGCATGGCGGTCACCATCGCGCCGCTCACCACCACCGTGATGAATGCCGTGGGCACCGAGGCAGCTGGCGTCGCCTCGGGCGTCAACAACGCGGTGTCGCGGGTGGCGGCGGTGCTGGCCATCGCGGTGTTCGGCCTGTTGATGGCCTGGGCCTTCGGTGCCCGGCTGGATGCCGGCTTGCAGCAGTTGGCAGTGTCGCCGGAGGTGACGCAGTTCCTGCAGGGGCAGCGCGAGCGCCTGGCCGAGGCGGCCCTGCCGCCCGGCACCGAAGGCGCGGCGGCCGAGGCGCTGCGCGGGCAGATCCATGCCGCCTATGTGGCCGGCTTTCGCTGGATCATGCTGGCCAGTGCCGCCCTGGCCTTGCTCAGTGCGCTGAGCGCCTGGCTGTGGATCGACAGGGCCAAGGTCAAATAGGAGCCAAATTGTCTGATATGGCCATTTTTGCCATAATGGCTGCAACTGAAGGAATGCCATGACCGCCGCCCTGCCCAGCATCGAAGAGCTCCCGCGCCAGAACGCCTCGCAGGTCAAGAACAAGTGGGGCGAGGTGGTGCGCCAGGTGCGCCAGAACGGCAGCGTGGCCATCACCAATCATTCGGCGGTCGAGATGGTGCTGCTCGACGCCGCCACCTACCAGCAACTCACCGACAGCCTGCAGGCCTTGCAGGCGCGCGAACAATCGGTGCTCGACGACCTGGCGCAGCGCTTCGATGCGCGCCTGGCCAACCTGCACCACGGTGATGCCGCCGCCCGCGTCGGTGCGCTGTTCGACGCCAAGGGCAAGCTCGGCGGCAAGCGCCCCAAGGCCGGCGCCACCCACTGAGGCATGGCGAAGGCTGCAACGCCCCGGCCCTTCATCTTCGTGCTGGCCGGGGTCAACGGCGCCGGCAAGAGTTCGGTCGGCGGGGCCTTGCTGGCCGAGCATGGCCTGGCTTGGTACAACCCCGACAGCTATGCGCGTGAACTGGTGGCGCTGATGGGCCTTTCCATCGGCGAGGCCAATGCCCGGGCCTGGGAGCATGGCCGCAGGCAGCTCGAGGCCGCCATGGCGCAGGGCCGCAACTTCGCCTTCGAAACCACGCTGGGCGCCCATACCATCCCCGAACTGCTGGCGCAGGCGGCGCGCACCCACGACGTGGTCATGCTCTTTTGCGGGCTGGCCTCGGTCGACTTGCACATGCGGCGCGTCAAGGAGCGGGTGGCGGTCGGCGGGCACGACATCCCTGAAGCGAAGATCCGCGAGCGCTGGGGCGCCTCGCGCCTGAACCTGGTCCGCCTGCTGCCGCACCTGGCACGCCTGCAGGTCTTCGACAACAGCGTGCAGGCGCCGTCGGGCAAGCCCATTCCCGATCCGGTCCTGCTTCTGGAAACCTTGCGCGGCCATGTGACCCATCCCGGCCCCAAGGACCGGGAAGCGCTGAACGCGACACCCGAATGGGCGCGGCCCATCGTGCAGGCCGCCTTCGAGTATCAGGCCGAACTGCTGGGCACCACCCCGGTCAAGCCCCCTGCCGCGCCGCGCCGCAAGATGCTCCAATAGGCACAGGCGCCGGCCATCGCGCGCTTATCTGAAGGGAAGAGCCAATCATGACATTCCAGGCGCTCGTGATCGACAAGGACGACAAGGGCTACCGCGCCGCCGTGCGCCCCCTGGCCGACAGCGCACTGCCCGATGGCGACGTGACGGTCGGCGTGCAGTACTCCACCATCAACTACAAGGACGGCCTGGCCATCACCGGCAAGGCGCCGGTGGTGCGCCAGTTCCCGCTGGTGGCGGGCATCGACTTCTCCGGCGTGGTGGAGCAGAGCAGCCACGCTGACTGGAAGCCGGGCGACAGGGTGCTGCTCAACGGCTGGGGCGTGGGCGAGGCCCACAGCGGCGGCCTGGCGCAACTGGCACGCGTCAAGGGCGACTGGCTGGTGCCGCTGCCCGATGGGCTGAGTGCGCGCCAGGCCATGGCCATCGGCACGGCCGGCTACACCGCGATGCTGTGCGTGATGGCGCTGCAAAAGCACGGCCTGAAGCCGGCCGACGGCGACATCCTGGTCACCGGCGCCAGCGGCGGCGTGGGCAGCGTGGCGATCGCGCTGCTGGCCGGGCTGGGCTATCGCGTGATCGCCTCCACCGGCCGCGCCGCCGAGGCGGAATTCCTCAAGGGCCTGGGCGCGGCCGAGATCATCGACCGGGCCGAACTGTCCGGGCCCGGCAAGCCGCTGGCCAAGGAACGCTGGGCGGGTGCCGTCGACTCGGTGGGTAGCTACACGCTGGCCAATGCCTGCTCGGCCACGCGCTACCGCGGCGCGGTGGCCGCCTGCGGCCTGGCCCAGGGCATGGACTTCCCGGCCAGCGTCGCGCCCTTCATCCTGCGCGGCGTCACGCTCTACGGCATCGACAGCGTGATGGCGCCCATGGCCCTGCGCCGCGAGGCCTGGCAGCGCCTGGCAAGCGAACTCGACCTGGCCAAGCTCGACGCCATCACCAGGGAGATCTCGCTCGGCCAGGCCATCCAGGCCGGGCACGACATCCTGGAGGCCAAGATCCGCGGCCGGGTGGTGGTAAACGTCGCGCGGCACTGAGCCCGGAGCATTCACGGACCTGTCACGCGCGGCGCCTAAGTTCAGCTCGCAGCAAACACCAACCGTGAGGAGACCATCGTGAGCCCTGTGACGAAGAAGCTTGGCCTGGCGCTTGCCGGCCTCGGCCTGTTGATCGCCGTGACGGCGCCGGCTGCCGCGCACGACGAGCGTGGCCGCCGCCGCGCCGACAACGCGCCGCTGGTGATCGGCCACCGCGGCGGCGCCAACGGCTACCTGCCCGAGCACACGCTGGAGGCCTACGCGCTGGGCATTGCCCTGGGTGCCGACTACATCGAGCCGGACCTGGTCGCCACCAAGGACGGCCATCTGATCGCGCGCCACGAGCCCAACCTGATCGACACCACCAACGTGAAGGACCTGCAGCAGTTCGCCGGACGCCGGCGCACCGCCATGGTCGACGGCGTGCCGACCGACGGCTTCTTCGCCAGCGACTTCACGCTGGCCGAGATCAGGCAACTGCGCGCGGTGCAGTCCTTTCCCGAGCGCGACCAGGACTTCAACGGCAAGTTCCGGATCCCGACCCTGGCCGAGGTGATCGAGCTGGCCAAGCGCAAGTCGCGCGAGGAGGGCCGGCGCATCGGCATCTATCCCGAGACCAAGCACCCGACCTACCACCAGCAGATCGGCCTGCCGCTGGAAGACCGCCTGCTGGCGGCGCTCTCGGCCGCCGGCTGGAACCACCGCAACGCGCCGGTCTTCATCCAGTCCTTCGAGACGGCCAACCTGCGCTACCTGCGCGGCAAGACCAGCGTGCGGCTGGTGCAGCTGGTCGATGCCAACGACGTCAAGCCCGACGGCACGATGGACTTCACGCCGCCTTTCGACAAGCCCTACGACTGGGTGGTGTCCAACCGCGCCGGCACCTTCGGCGACCTGCTGACGCCGGCCGGCCTGCAGGAGGTGCGCGGCTATGCCGACGGCATCGGCCCGTGGAAGCCCTACCTGATCCCCAGCGCCTGCAAGACGGTGCAGAACGGCGCCTGCGCCGACGTCACCGGCGACGGCAAGGTGGACGAGCGCGACCGCGTGCTGCTGCCGGCAACAAAGGTGATCGCCGACGCGCACCGGCTGGGCCTGCTGGTGCATCCCTACACCTTCCGCAGCGAGCAGCAGCGCCTGACGGGCAGCTTCCAGGGCAACCCGGTCAACGAGTACCTGGCCTTCTACGAGGCCGGCGTCGACGGCCTGTTCAGCGACTTCGCCGACACCGCGGTGGCGGCGCGCGCGATGTTCCTGTTGAAGAACGATCCCGACTACGCCGCCTGCCTGGTCAATTCACGCCGCTGCGAACGCAACGACGACTGAGGCCTCGCTACCACCTTTGCGTTAGCGCGCATGGCCAATAGCCAAGGCCAGACCCGGCGCCCAAACTTCGCCCGCATCGAGCCCGCCGTCCGCGCGCGGGAGAGGAGTGGCGATGACAAGAATCTGCAGGCGCGCCGCAAGAGCGCTGGCCCCTCTGATGCTGCTCGGCATCGTCCTGGCCGGCTGCTCGAAGAAGGATGAACCCCAGCCCGGTGCCGTGCTCGACGAGGCCCGGCTCGCTGGCCGCGCGGCAGCCTCCTTCGCGCATGCCGACGAGGACTACTTCAAGGACATGGACGGCGGCGTCGCGCTCACGCCCGAGGAGATCAAGGGCCGCAACATGTGGCTGGTCTGGAGCGGCGGCAACGACCGCTTCTGGACCAGGATGACCGACTACACCTTCGGCGCCTTCGACCTTTTGAAGATCGTCAGCTCGCACCCCAGCCTGGGCTATTCGCGCGCCAACCGCTGGGACTACTTCGGCCTGGTGAACGAGCCCTGCTTCGACAAGGCCGCCGGCCCTTCGAAGGAGCGGCGCGGCCTGTGGCTGGACGTGCGCAGCAAGGACTGCGGGCCCGACCCCTTCGAGAACGAAAGCAAGTATCCGGGCGTGGCCATCGGCTCGCGCGGCAAGCCGCTGGGCGACGGCACCACGCAGGCGCTGGGCTCCTACTATGGCTATGGCACCGGCATCGCCGGCCTGCGTCTCTTTCCCAACCCCGACTTCGATGAAAAGGCGGCCAAGGCCTGGGACGCCGAGAAGTTCTACACCGACCCGAGCTACTACAACCGCAAGGACCTGGTGCGGCCCTACCGCGTGGGCATGTCCTGCGGCTTCTGCCACATCGGCCCGAGCCCGACCAGGCCGCCGGCCGACCCCGGGAATCCGAAGTTCGAGAACCTGAGTTCCTCGGTCGGCGCGCAGTACATGTGGGTGGACCGGCTCTTCATCTACAACGCCAACAAGCCCGAAGGCCGGCGCAACTTCATGTACCAGCTGGCCCACACCTTCAGGCCGGGCTCGATGGACACCTCGCTGGTGTCGACCGATTCCATCAATAACCCGCGCACCATGAACGCGGTGTACGAGTTTCCGCAGCGCATGGAACTGGCCAAGCGCCTGGGGCAGGAAAAGCTGGCCGGCGGCGAACGCGACAACAAGCAGTTCCAGGACTTCACCAACAGCGGCCCGCTGCTGGATTTCTACACCGCGCCCGACCAGGTGCGCACCCCGCATGTGCTGAAGGACGGCGCCGATTCGGTGGGCCTCCTGGGCGCCCTCAACCGCGTGTACCTCAACATCGGCCTGTTCAGCGAGGAATGGCTGCTGCACTTCAACGCGGTGGTGGGTGGCAAGACCATCACGCCGATCAAGATCGCCGATGCGCAGAAGAACTCCAGCTACTGGCAGGCCACCGAGGCCGGCACGCCGGCCACCGCGCTGTTCTTCCTGAAGGCGGCCAAGCCGGACCGCCTGAAGGACGCGCCCGGCGGCGACAAGCACCTGGCGGCCGACGCCGCCGCGCTGGACAAGGGCAAGCAGGTCTTTGCAGACACCTGCGCCCGATGCCACTCGAGCAAGGCGCCCAAGCCGACCATCGACCTGTCGCCGGCCCAATGCGCCGGCCCGGGTTACCTGGACTGCTTCAAGCGCTACTGGGCCTGGACCCAGACCGACGAATACAAGCAGCAGATGCGCCAGATCGTCGCAGCGCCGGACTTCCTGGAGAACAACTACCTCTCGACCGACGCGCGCATCCCGTCCACGCTCCTGCGCACCAACCTCTGCAGCCCGCTGGCGACCAACGCGCTGGGCGGCAACATCTGGGACAACTTCTCCTCCAGCACCTACAAGGCGCTGCCTTCCGTCGGCACGGTGACCATCGCCGACCCGTTCACCGGCGAGTCCAAGCCCTATGCGATGCCGGCCGGCGGGCGCGGCTACACCCGGGTGCCTTCGCTCATCAGCCTGTGGTCGACCGCGCCCTTCCTGCTGAACAACACGGTCGGGCCCTTCGACATCAACCCTTCCGTGGATGCGCGGGTCAAGGTCTTCGATGCCTCCATCGAGCAGATGCTGTGGCCGGAAAAGCGCGAGCGCGATTCGGAATTGGGCAACAAGGTCAACGGCACCATCGACCGCACCACCGAGCGCAGCGAGATCGTGATACCGGTGGGCTTCGTGCCCGAGGGCCTGCAGCCGCTGCAGGGCCGGCTGCACCGCTGGCTGCCGCAGCTCTTTTCCGAAGGCGGCGACGTGGTGCTGGGCCCGGTGCCCAAGGGCGTGCCGATCGGCATCCTGTCGAACCTGAAGCTGCGCGCCGAGGAAGACGGCATCGTCGACAAGGCCGAGCACCTGGGCCGCGTCAGCGCCCTGGCGCTGCGCCTGAAGGCGAACCTGCTGTCGGCGCCCAAGGACGCCAGCGACGCGCAGTTGCGCCAGCATTTCACCGACCTGCGCGAACCCATGCTCAACCTGAGCAAGTGCCCGGACTTCGTGGTCAATCGCGGCCACTACTTCGGCACTGCGGAGTTCAACCGGCAGGACGGCCTGTCGGCCGACGAGAAGGCCTTCGGCAAGGAGCCTGAACTTGGCGATCCCGACAAGCGCGCACTGATCGCCTTCCTGAAGACCTTCTGATGTCCGTCGTCGAAACGGCGCTCGATTGGGACTACGTGATCGTGGGCTCGGGCGCCGGCGGCGGCGTGCTGGCGGCGCGCCTGGCGGAGGAGGGCATGCGCGTCTTCCTGATCGAGGCGGGCGGCGATCCGCAGCAGGCAACGCGCATGCCGGAAGACTGCGAGGTGCCGGCCTTCCACGCCTTCGCCTGCGAGAACCCGGCGCTCGCCTGGAACTTCCATGTGCGCCACTACGAGAACCAGGTCCAGCAGGCGCGCGACCCGAAATACGAGCCCGGCAAGGGCGTTCTCTATCCGCGCGCCGCCGCGCTGGGCGGCTGCACGGTGCACAACGCCATGATCTTCATGCCGCCGCACGAGTCCGACTGGGACGAGATCGCGCGGCTGACCGGCGACGTCTCGTGGCGCGGCCAGCACATGCGGCGCTATGCCCAGCGCATCGAGCACTGCGGACACCGGCCGGTGTGGCGGGCGCTGCGCCATCTCGGGCTCGATCCCACCGGGCACGGCTGGGCGGGCTGGCTTCGCACCGAGAAGTGCATGCCCCTGTCGGTGCTGGGCGATGACGGCCTGGTGCGCCTGCTGCTGGGCACCGCCGGCAGCTTCACCCGCAAGCTGCCGACGCCTCTCCTGAGCGCCTGGCGCTGGCTGCGCGGCGGCCTCGGCGATCCGAATTCGCGGCGCCTGCGCGGCGGCCACTTCGAAGGCCTGTGCTACACGCCGCTGGCTACTTCGGGGCACCGCCGCGCCAGCGTGCGCGAACGGCTGCTGGACGTGGCGCAGCGCCATCCGGACCGCCTGCACATCGAGCTGGATGCGTTGGCCACGCGCGTGCTCTTCGATGCCCAGGGCGCGGCCAGCGGTGTCGAGTACCTGAAGGGCGCGCAGCTCTACCGCGCCCATGCCGCGCCCAGGCCAGGGAAGGGCGCGCGCCACGAGGTCCATGCGCAGCGCGAGGTGATCCTGTGCGGCGGCGCCTTCAACACGCCGCAACTGCTGATGCTCTCGGGCATCGGCCCGGCGCGCGAACTGCGCGCCCATGGCATCGAGCCGCGGGTCGACCTGCCGGGCGTGGGGCGCAACCTGCAGGACCGCTACGAGGTGGCGCTGACGCACCGCATGTGCCGGCCCTGGGAAGTGCTGGAAGGCGCCCGCTGGCAGAAGGGCGATGCCCTGTGGCAGCGCTGGCAGCAATCGCGCGGCGGCATGTACGGCAGCAACGGCGCCGCCGTAGGCATCGTCAGCCGCTCCGGCAGCGCCGCCGCCGCGCAGCCGCCGGATCTGTTCTGCATGGCGCTGCTGGCCCAGTTCGAGGGCTACTTTCCCGGTTTCTCGAAGCTGATCAGCGGCCACGACGACCGCTTCAGCTGGGCCATCCTCAAGGGCCAAACGCGCAACCGCGCCGGCACTGTGCGACTTGCGTCAGGCGACCCGCTCGACATGCCGCTGGTGAGCTTCCACCAGTTCGAGGAAGGCAGCCCGGGCGCAGAGAAAGACCTGAAGGCGATGCTGGAGGCGATCCGCGCGGTGCGCGGCCTCACCGCGCCCTTGATCGAGAG
>DATILH010000217.1:0-50281 GCA_035476655.1 Variovorax sp. | reverse complement strand
GCGCCTCGCGTACGAGCACCCGTGGACGCGCGGCAACTTCAGCGACTCCATCCGTTCGGGCTACCAGGCCCAGCTGCTGCGCGCCGGACCGGTGCTCATCGGCTACTTCGTGGCGATGAAGGGCGTGGACGAGGTGCACCTGCTCAACATCACCGTGGCGCCGGAGCACCAGCGCCAGGGCTGGGCGCCGCTGATGCTGGCGGCGCTCAACGGCTGGGCACGGGCCCAGGGCGCGCTGTGGCTGTGGCTGGAGGTGCGCGCCAGCAATGAGCGCGCCACCGACGTCTATGCGCGCAACGGCTTCCGGCGCGTCGGCGTGCGCAAGGGCTACTACCCGGCCTTCGACAACAAGCGCGAAGACGCCATCGTCATGAGCCTGCGCCTGGACGAAAGCGATACCGCCTGGGGTGGCTTGAAATGAGCGACTCCGCGACCGCACGGCCCATCTTGAGGCTCGACGCGCGCCAGCGCGAGATGCTCGAAGCCATGGGCATCCAGCTCTGGTGGCCCGAGGCCAAGGCCGCCCGCCCGGCGGCAACGGAACGGGCCGAGCCTGCCCCGGCGGCCGAAGTGCCGGCGGCGCCAGCTGCGCGCGAGATTGCGCCGCCGGCCCCCACAGCCCGACCTGCGCCCGCAGTCGTCACGCCCGCCGCGCCGCCCGTCCGCGTGTCTCCCGTGCTGCCGGGCTCCGAAACCCTGCTGGCCGACGCACCGCGCCTGCTCTATGGCGAGGCCGGTCCCGGCGGCTGGCTGATCGTGGCCGACATGGCCCCCGACATGCTGGGCAGCTACCCGCAGCCCTTGGCGGGCGACGAAGGCCGCCTGCTCGAGAACATGCTGCGCGCCCTGCAACTGCAGTCGGGCGGCGTGCCGGTTCACCTGGTGCGCCTGCACCGCGGCAGCGCACTGCCCGGCGCGGACATGCCGCGCCCCTACGAGGAAGCATTCGTGCCGCAGTGCGAGGCACTGGCGCCGCGCGTGGTGCTGGCCATGGGGCCGCTGGCGGCGCAGGCGCTGCTGCGGCGTGCCGGCCCCATCGGCAAGCTGCGCGGCGAGGCGCAGGCGCTCGAAGGGCCGCTGGCGGGCGCGCAGGCCCTTGCCACCTACCACCCCGCCTACCTGCTGCGCAACGGCGCCGACAAGGCCAAGGCCTGGGCCGACCTGTGCCTGGCGGCGGCGCTGTTCGAGCGCGCTGGCGCCTGAGCGCTGCGCCCTATGCCAGGGCGCACTTGCAGACGGTGTCGATCGTCCGGGTGGTGATGTCCTTGCCGAAGCTGCGCTCGAGCAGGTTCATGAACACCGGGCCTTTCTCGTTGGGAACGTAGGCGCACAGCACCTCCGTGGTGCCCACCTTCAGGACCTTGGCGCCGCCACGCTCGATGGGCAGCGCCACGCTCGAGTCGAGCGGGTGGCGAAGAAAGGTAACGATGCGCTTGGCGGCGGGCGGCAGCTCGAACTGCCCGAACGGGTCCGACGCGATGAAGTCCTGGAGGTACCGAGCGGGCCGGACAAAGGTGACGAAGCTTGCGCCGAGCTCCGACAGCATGGCCTTCTCGGCGCGCCGCTCCAGGGCAGCCGGTGCCGATGCGCGAGTGGTGCTGAACACCACGTTCCCGCTGGACAGCAGCGTGCGCACGTCCTCGAAGCCGGCGGCTTCGAAGCAGCGCTTGAGTTCCGGCATCCTGGCGTTCAGCGGGCTGACGCCGCGAAGGAAGGCGACGTATCGAGGCATGGTCTGGGTCGGGCGATGCTAAGGGATTCCTTCACGCCAACTCGCCGCGTACGGTTGGAATGACAGAGCCGCCGACGCTCACCTCGATGCGCCCTTTGGCCATCCGGGTGCGCAGCATGACCAGGGACGGTCGCCCCAGCTCGTAGCCCTGCTCGATCCGCGCGCAAAAGTCCAGGCCGGGAACCAGCCGGTGCCCCAGGAGGTAGGCACCGAGAAAGGCTGCGCCGTTTCCCGTGGCCGGGTCCTCGCGTACGCCGTTCGCCTCGAAGAAGAACCTCGCACTGAAGTCGTTTCCGGCGTGACGAGTTTCCCGGCAAAAGAGGTAGATCAGGGGCGGGTAGCCGCTGGCTGCCAGGCTCGCGTAGGCTGCCAGGTCGAGCCTGCTTCGTCGCAGGGCATCCAGGCCCCGCAACGGCACGATCATTGCCGCGGTGCCGGCCGACATCTGCTGGACCGGGCCCTCGGAACTGATGTCCAGCGGCGAGAGCCCCAGCGCCGCGGCCATGGCTTCGGGTGAGCAGCTCGGACCGGCGGATACGGCCGGAGCGAGAAACCAGAGCAGCTCGCCGCCCTGGTCGGAGGTTTCGAAAGAGACGCAAACCTGGCCGACGGCAAGATTCAAGCGCAACGGCGCCGTGGAGCCCGGCGCAAGCAGCTGACGAAGCACCCACGCGCTTCCCAGGATCGGGTGCCCGGCAAAGGCAATCTCGCGTGCCGGGGTGAAGATGCGCACCCGAAAGCCGCCATCACTCTTCGCGACGGGCGTCACGAAAGTGGTTTCGGAGTAGTTCGTCTCCGCCGCCAGCAACTGCATCGTCTCGGCCGGCAGGGCCGCTCCTTCGCAAACCACCACCGCCAACTGGTTGCCGGTGTAGGGTCGCTCGGCAAAGACATCCACCAGGTAGAAGCGATGCGTCATGGTGCGTGGGAATCGCGGCGAGAGATGTTAGCGCCGACCTAAAATCCCACCCCATGACTTTCCTCGACCAGCTGCAAGGCGCGGCCCAGAAAAACCGCTCGCTGCTGTGTGTTGGCCTGGACCCCGAACCCAAGCGCTTTCCCGCCGGCATGCAGGGCGACCCGAGCCGCATCTACGACTTCTGCGCCCGCATCGTCGACGCCACGGCCGACCTGGCGATCGCCTTCAAGCCGCAGATCGCCTACTTCGCCGCGCACCGCGCCGAAGACCAGCTGGAAAAGCTGATGGAGCACATGCGCCGCAACGCGCCCGGTGTGCCCACCATCCTGGATGCCAAGCGCGGCGACATCGGCTCCACGGCCGAGCAGTACGCCATCGAGGCCTTCGAGCGCTACGGGGCCGATGCCGTCACGCTCTCGCCCTTCATGGGCTTCGACTCGGTGGCGCCCTACCTGCAGTACCACGGCAAGGGCGCCTTCCTGCTGTGCCGCACCAGCAACCCCGGCGGCGACGACCTGCAGGCGCAGCGCCTGGCCAGCCTGCCTGGCGAGCCCTTTCTGTACGAGCATGTGGCGCGCCTGGCCCAGGGGCCGTGGAACCTCAATGGCCAGCTCGGCCTGGTGGTGGGCGCCACCTATCCGGCCGAAATCGTGCGAGTACGCGCCCTGGCGCCCACCGTGCCGCTGCTGATCCCCGGCGTCGGCGCCCAGGGCGGCGATGCGGTGGCCACGGTCAAGGCCGGCTGGCGGGCCGACGCGCCGATCATCGTGAACTCCTCGAGCGCCAGCATCTACGCCTAGGCCGGCGACGACTTCGCGCAGGCGGCGCGGAGCGCCGCCACCCAAACGCGCGACGCGCTGGAAGCGGCCAAGTCCTGAGCTTTTGACAATTCGCGTCACGTCGGCGCAGGCCGGTGCGTCGCGCAGGACAGAATTGGTCACGCTTTTGCGCGGGACGCAAACCTTTGTGCGCAACTCAAGTCCCGCCGCCGCCTCGCCGTTCCCGGCATGGCAGTTGCCTCGATTCGGCTGGCGCCAACGCGCCAAGGAGTGAGGACTCATGCTCGAAGACATCCAGGTCGAGGCGCCGCAGCGCGCCTCGCCGCAACTCGACGCACGCCTGCCGCTGGGCGCCGCGCTGAGCGCATCCGCGCTGTTGGCTGCCTGCGGTGGCGGAGGTGGCGGCAGCGACGCGACGGCCGGCCCGCCGCCCGCTGGCAACGGCTCGCTGGCGCCGTTGGCATCGACGGCGACCGCTGCCGGCTACGTCTACCCGTCTGCCAAGACTGATGCCGAGGCCGCTCGCTTCCTGCTGCAGTCGCAGGCCTTCGCCACCGATGCCGACTTGGCCGCGGTGCGCAGCCAGGGCTACCTGCCCTGGCTGGCTGCGCAATTCGATGCGCCGGCGGCACAGACCGGCTGGAGCTGGGTCAACAGCAAGCCCTCCAGCGGCACCGACAGCGCGACCTTCGACCACATGATCTGGGCCCAGCTGATGGCCTCGCCCGACGGCCTGCGCAAGCGGCTGGCGCTGGCACTGTCGGAGATCTTCGTGGTCTCCGGCACCGACATCGGCTCGAGCTGGCCGCATCACATGATGGCCCAGTACTGGGACACGCTGGTGGCCGGCGTCACCGGGAGCTTTCGCAGCCTGCTGGAGGCCATCACGCTGAACCCGGCGATGGGCTACTACCTCAACACCAAGGGCAACCAGAAGGAGAACGCGCAGGGCCGCCAGCCCGACGAGAACTATGCGCGCGAGGTGATGCAGCTGATGACCATCGGCCTGTACCAGCTCGACGCCAAGGGCAATGTGAAGCTGGCGGCCGACGCCAGCAAGCTGGACAGCTACAGCCAGGACGACGTCACCAACCTGGCGCGCGTCTTCACCGGCTACGACCTGGACACCGCCGCCGCCGACGGCAACGGCTGGACCACCCGGCCGATGGCGCTCAACCCCGCGCGCCACTCCACCTTGGCCGCCAGCTTCCTGGGCGTGACGGTGCCGGCCAGCACCGAAGGCAAGGCGGCCCTCAAGACCGCGCTCGACACCCTGGCCAACCACCCCAATGTCGGCCCCTTCATCGGCAGGCAGCTGATCCAGCGGCTGGTCAGCAGCAACCCCAGCCCGGACTACGTGGGTCGGGTCGCGGCGGTGTTCGAGAACAACGGCGCCGGCGTGCGCGGCGACATGAAGAGCGTCTTTGCCGCCGTGCTGCTGGACAACGAGGCGCGCAGCCCGGCGGGCCTGGCCGACCCCAATTTCGGCCGCCTGCGCGAGCCGATGCTGCGGCTGGCGCAATGGGCGCGCACCTTCGGCGCCACATCCACCCTGGGCAGCTGGCGAGTCGACGACACCTCGAGCCCCACCCGCCTGGGCCAGAGTCCTTTGCGCTCGCCTTCGGTCTTCAACTTCTTCCGGCCCGGCTACGTGCCGCCATCCACCGCCATCGCCAGCCAGGGCCTGGTGGCGCCGGAGTTCCAGATCGTCAACGAGACCAGCGTGGGTGCCTATCTCAACTACATGCAGGGCGTGTTGCCAATCGGCTTCAACGGCAAGGACGTGATGGCCGCCTACGCCGCCGAAAAGGCGCTGGTGCTCGATCCGGCGGCGCTGGTCGCCCGGCTCAACCTGATGCTGTGCGGCAACCAGCTGCATGAGGCCTCGCTAAAGCTCATCGTCAACGCGCTGGGAACGCCGGCGCTGACGGCGGCGAGCAGCGATGCGCTCAAGCTCAACCGCGTCTGCGCCGCCGTGCTGCTGGTGATGGCTTCGAGCGAATACCTGGTCCAGAAATAAGGGCGCACGCGATGTACCTCCTCAAGCCCGAACTCCACACCCGTCGTGCCTTCCTGCGCCGCTCCGGCCACCTCGCATTGGCCGGCAGCGCACTGCCCATTGCCCTGAATCTGGCGACCATGGCCGAAGCGGCGGCGCAAACCGCCACCGACTACAAGGCGCTGGTCTGCGTCTTCCTGTATGGCGGCAACGACTATGCGAACACCGTCGTCACCCACGACGATGCCAGCTACAACGCCTATGCCGCCATTCGTGGCGGTGCCGCGGACCAGTCGGGTGGCGGCATCGCACTGCCCAAGGCGGCACTGACGCCGACGCTCCTGCAGCCCACGCTGGCCCTGCCCGACAGCCGCCAATACGCGCTGCATCCGGCCATGACGGCACTGGCCAATCTCTACAACACCGAAGGCAAGGTGGCGGTGCAGCTCAACGTCGGGCCGCTCGTGGAGCCGATCACGCGGGTGCAGTACCAAACCCGCGCGAAGAAGATCCCGCCCAAGCTCTTCTCGCACAACGACCAGCAGTCGACCTGGCAGTCTTCTTCGCCGGAAGGCTCCATCGTCGGCTGGGGCGGCAACCTGGGCGACCTGATGCTGGCGCAGAACACCAATTCGCTGTTCACCTGCATGTCGGTGTCGGGCAACGCGGTGTTTCTGTCGGGCGACACGGCCTTGCAATACCAGGTGGGCACCGGCGGTGCGGTGAAGATCAATGCCATCAACGGCAATGTCTATGGCTCCTCCTCGGTCAGGGCGGCGATGGCGCAACTGCTGACACAGGCCAGCGGCCACACGCTGGAAAGCGAATACTGTCGCGTCACCCAGCGGGCGATCACGGCCGAAGGCTCGATCACATCGGCGATCGGTGCGGCCTATCCGGCTGGCGTCTTCCCGGCCGACAACAACCTGGCCTCGCAGCTCGCGATGGTTGCGCGCCTGATCCGTGGGCGTGGAACGCTGGGCGCCAGGCGCCAGGTCTTCTTCGTCTCGATGGGCGGTTTCGACCTGCATGACAACCTCATCGCCAACCAGCCCGGCCTGCTCGGCCGGGTGAGCGAGGCCATGGCCGCTTTCCACCGCGAGATGAAAGTGCAGGGCCTGTCGGACCAGGTCACCCAGTTCACCGCCTCGGACTTCGGCCGCACCCTCGCCTCCAATGGCGACGGCTCGGATCACGGCTGGGGCGGGCATCACTTCGTGGTGGGTGGTGCCGTGAAGGGCAAGGACAAGATCTACGGAACGGCTCCGGTGGTCAGCATCAACAACAACCCGGCGCTTGCCGGCTACGACGGCCATGTGGGCCAGGGCCGGCTGATTCCCAGCACCTCGGTCGACCAGTACGCGGCCACGCTGGCCAGCTGGTTCGGCGTGCCCGATGCCGAGCTCGCCGGCATCCTGCCCAACCTGAAGAACTTCGGCGTGACGGCCAACGGGATCGACTACCCGCGCAATCTCGGCTTCATGGCTTGAGCCTTGTCGAACCCAGGCGCTGCGAGACCTCGTCGGCGCAGCGCTTGAGGGCGCGTGCCAGCGGCCCGTCCCAACTGCTGTCCAGGATGCCGGCCGGCCCGATGGCGGTAAGCGCCAGCGCGATGGCGCCGGTGTGGTCGAAGACCGGCGCCGACATGGCGTTGACGCCCGGGATGATCTCACCCTCGGAACGGCTCAGGCCGTGGCGCCGCACCTCCTGCAGTTGCGCCTCGAAGTCCTTCCAGGCGGGCACCGCGGGGGCCGGCGGCATGCCGGGCTCGCTGGCGCCACGCGTCTTCTCGCGCCGGCTCTCCTCCTCGATCTGCGCCTTCACCAGCGCCGCATCCAGGTAGGCGCCGAACAGCCGGCCCGAGGCCGTGCTGGTCAGCGAGAACACCGTGCCGTGCCGCATGTTCACATGCACTGGCGAGGGCGATTCGGCAATCCGCACGATGGTGGCGCCGCGCGCGCCCCAGACGGCGATGGCCACCGTCTGACCGGTCTCCTGCGCCAGCTCGGCGATCAGCGGCGTGGCCACGTGCACCGGGTTGGCCTGCTGCAGGCTGATCAGCCCCAGCTGCAACGCCAAGGGCCCAAGCTGGTAGTGGCCATTGCTGCGGTCTTGCTCGATCAGCCCCAATCGGCCGAAACTGACCATGTAGGGGTGCGCCTTGGCGGCCGACATGTCGGCCTCGCGCGCCAGGTCCTTCAGGGCCATGGGCCGGCCGTGATGGACCAGCGCCCGCAGGAGCTGGCCGCCCACTTCGATGCTCTGGATGCCGCGCTGGTTGTCACTCGCCATGCTTGCCTCGCCGGGTCGTTAATTCGTTGATACAAAAAGCATTAGACATTATCTGATTCGACCTCTACACTTCGCGAATTCGTTCAGAACGAACTCGTTTAACTTAGACGAACCAGGAGACCACGATGAGCCAGCCCGCCAAAGCCTTTGCCAGCCAAGCCGACCTCGAGGAAAAGAAGGTCAGCTTCACCAGGCTGTCCGACAACGCCTATGCCTACACCGCCGAGGGCGACCCCAACACCGGCGTGATCATTGGCGACGACGCCGTGATGGTGATCGACACCCAGGCCACCCCCGTGATGGCGCAGGACGTGGTGCGCCGCATCCGAGAGGTGACCGACAAGCCCATCAAGTACGTGGTGCTGAGCCACTACCACGCGGTGCGGGTGCTGGGCGCCTCCGGCTACAAGCCCGAGCACATCATCGCCAGCCGCGACACCTACGACCTGATCGTCGAGCGCGGCGAACAGGACAAGGCCAGCGAGATCGGCCGCTTCCCGCGCCTGTTCCAGGCCGTCGAATCGGTGCCGCCGGGCCTGACCTGGCCCACCATGACTTTCGAGGGAAAGATGTCGGTCTGGCTGGGCAAACTGGAGGTGCAGCTGATCCAGCTGGGCCGCGGCCATACCAAGGGCGACACGGTGGCCTGGCTGCCGCAGCAGAAGATCCTGTTCTCGGGCGACCTGGTCGAGTTCGATGCCACGCCCTATGCCGGCGACGCCTACTTCGGCGACTGGCCCCAGACCCTGGACAACATCGCCGCCATGAAGCCGGTCGCCCTGGTGCCCGGCCGCGGCGCCGCGCTCACCACGCCCGACGAGGTGGCACAGGGCCTGGCCGGCACGCGCAGCTTCGTCGCCGACATGCATGCGTCGGTGGAGGCCGGCGTGGCCGCGGGCAAGGACCTGAACGCGGTCTACAAGGACACCTACGCCGCCCTGAAACCCAAGTACGGCCACTGGGTCATCTTCGACCACTGCCTGCCCTTCGACGTGACGCGCGCCTATGACGAGGTGACGCAGCATCCCGATCCGCGCATCTGGACGGCCGAGCGCGACGTCGAGATGTGGAAGGCACTCGAGTCCTGATCGGCGCGGCAGAGCAGCCATGAACCTGCAGGACTTTGCGGCGGCCGCGGCTAGCGGCCCGCTCGACTACCAGGCTGTTTCCTTCGACTACCAGCGTCATCCCGACCAGGACGCGAGCGCGCCGGTGCGCCGACCCGTCGTGGTGGTGGGCGCCGGCCCGGTCGGCCTGGCGCTGGCCATCGACCTGGCGCACAAGAAGGTGCCGGTGCTGCTGCTGGAAGGCGGCCACCAGCTCTCGACCGGCTCGCGCGCCATCTGCTTTGCCAAGCGCACGCTGGAAATCTTCGATCGCCTGGGCTGTGCCGAGCGCATGGTGGACAAGGGTGTTTCGTGGAAGGTGGGCCGTGTGTTCTTCGGCGCCGAGGAGGTCTATCGCTTCGACCTGCTGCCCGAGGCCGGCCACCAGCGGCCGGCCTTCATCAACCTGCAGCAGTACTACGTGGAAGGCTTCCTGGTCGAACAGGCGGCGCAACTGCCCGGCATCGAGCTGCGCTGGCACAACAAGGTGGTGGGCCTCGCGCAGCAGGCCGATCACGTGAGGCTGCAGGTCGAGACGCCAGATGGCCTCTACGAGATGGAAGCCGACTACGTGGCGGCCTGTGACGGCTCGCGCTCGCGACTTCGCGCCATGCTGGGCCAGGAAAGCAAGGGCCGCGTGTTCCGCGACCGCTTCCTGATCGCCGACATCACGATGGACGCGGATTTCCCGACCGAGCGCCGCTTCTGGTTCGACCCGCCTTTCCATCCCGGCCAGAGCGTCTTGCTGCACAAGCAGGCCGACGGCATGTGGCGTGTGGATTTCCAGCTCGGCTGGGATGCCGACCCCATGCTCGAGCGTCAGCACGAGCGCATCGTCCCGCGCGTGCGCGCCCTGCTCGACAGCATCGGGCACCAAGGCGTGCAGTTCCAGATCGGCTGGGCCAGCGTCTACACCTTTGCCTGCCAGCGCATGGAGCGCTTCCGCCAGGGCCGCGTGCTCTTTGCCGGCGACAGCGCGCACGGCGTCTCGCCCTTCGGCGCGCGCGGTGCCAACTCCGGCGTGCAGGACGCCGACAACCTGGCCTGGAAGCTCGCGGCAGTGGTTCAGGGCCAGGCGCCCGATGCGCTCCTGGACAGCTACGGCAGCGAGCGCGAATACGCGGCCGACGAGAACATCCTGAACTCGACCCGCGCCACCGACTTCATCACGCCCAAGAGCGAGGTGAGCCGGCTGTTCCGCGATGCGGTGCTGGCGCTGTCGAAGAAGCACGCCTTTGCGCGCGCGCTGGTCAACAGCGGTCGCTTGTCGGTGCCGGCGACCTTGCGTGATTCGAAGCTCAACACGCCCGATGCCGATCGCTTCGCTGGCGCCATGGCCCTGGGCGCACCGGCGGCGGACGCGCCGCTGCGCCGGCAAGGCGAAAGCGGCCGCAACTGGCTGCTGCAGGCGCTGGCACCCTCGGGCTTCACCGCTCTGGTCTTTGGCGAGGGCGAGGCAGCGCAGCGCAGCCTGCAGGCATTGGCGCAGGTCGATCTGCCCTTGCGTCTGCTGCGCCTGCCGCTGGACGCCGACCATGCCCTGGCCGCGCAGCGCTACGACGCGCAAGCCGGCACCGTGTATCTGCTGCGGCCCGACCAGCATGTGTGTGCGCGCTGGCGCCAGCCCTCGGCGCAGGCCATCCGCGCCGCATTCGACCGTGCCCTCGCCAAGACCTGAAGGAAGCGCCATGACTGACAACCCCCTTCGCCTGACCACCGAACCCAACTTCGATGCGCCTGACGATTTCTATGAAGCGCTGATCGAGGCGCATCAAGGCTTGTCCACCGAGCAAAGTCATGCGTTCAACGCGCGGCTCATCCTGGTGCTGGCCAACCATGTGGGCGCACTGACGGTATTGCGTGAGGCCCTGGCCGCGGCCAAGGCATGAAGCCGCTTTCTTGAACAACCTTGATATGGAGACCTTCTCGATGATCCGTTCCACACTCCTGGGCTTGGCGCTGGCCGCCACCGGCATGTCTGCACAAGCACAGGGCGGCAAGCCCATCGAATGGGTGGTCGGCTATGCGGCAGGCGGCGGTTCCGACACGGTGGCACGCGCCACCGGCGAAGCCATGAGCAAGAGCCTGGGCACGCCCATCGTCATCAGCAACAAGCCCGGCGCCGCGACCAACATCGCAGCCGACTACGTCGCGCGCTCCAGGGACGACGGCAAGGTCATGCTCACCGCCGACTTCGCGACCTTGGCGGCCAACCCGTTTCTCTTCTCCAAGCTGAACTACAACGCCGAGAAGGACCTGGCGCCGGTCGGCATGCTGGCGCGCTTTCCGCTGGTGCTGGTGGTAGGGCCGCAGGTGCCCGCGAAGAACCTCAAGGAGTTCCTGGCCTGGGCCAAGGCCCAGCCGGGCAGCGTCAACTATGCGTCGGCCGGGGTCGGCAGTCCGCACCACCTGGCGACCGAGCTGCTGCGTGAGAAGGTCGGGCTGCCGATGACGCATGTTGCGTATCGCGGCGCGGCACCGGCCATGCAGGACGTTCTGGGCGGCAGCGTGCCCTTCATGCTGGTCGACACGGCCAGCGGCAACCAGTTCGTGCTGGCCGGCAAGGTCAAGGCGATCGGCGTTGGCAGCGCCAAGCGCATCGCCACCCTGCCCGACGTCCCCACCCTGGCCGAGCAGGGGCTGGGCGATTTCGAGGCCTACGCCTGGCAGGGCCTGTCGGTTCCCGCGGGCACGCCGCCCGAGACCATCGACACACTGAACCGGGCCTTGGTCGATGCACTCAATTCCACCGCCGTGAAGGCGCGCTTCCAGGCCTTGGGGGTGGAGGGCTTGCCGGGTACGCCGGCGCAGATGGCCAGCTATGTCAAGGCCGAGCGGGAGCGCTGGGGCCGCCTGATCAAGGCCAACAACATTCGCGTGGACTGAACACCATGATGACTTCTCTCGACCCTTCCGGCGCCGTGCGCTATCAAGGCGGCTTCGGCAACGAGTACGCCACCGAAGCGGTGGCCGGCGCCTTGCCGCAAGGCCGCAACAGCCCGCAGCGCGCACCCCTCGACCTGTATCCCGAGCTGATCTCCGGCACGGCCTTCACCGCGCCGCGCCACGAAAACCGCCGCAGCTGGCTGTACCGGCGCCAGCCCTCGGTGGTGGCGGGCCGCTACCAGCCCTATGAGCAGCGCAGCTGGAGCACCGGCGGCGACAAGTCGCTGGCGGTGCCGCCCGAGCCGATGCGCTGGCACCCCATGGCGCTGCCTGCGAACGTGGCCGACATCGACTTCATCGACGGCGTGCACACCGTGGCTGCCAACGGGGATGCCGATGCCCAGAGCGGCATCGCCGCCCATGTCTACCTGGCCGGCCGTTCGATGGAAAAGCGTGCCTTCGTCAATGCCGACGGCGAGATCCTCTTCGTGCCGCAGCAGGGCCGCCTGGTCATCACCTCGGAGATGGGCGTGCTCGAAGTCAAGCCCGGCGAGATTGCCCTGGTGCCGCGCGGCGTGGTGTTCAAGGTGGCGCTCCCCGACGGCCCCTCGCGTGGCTACCTGTGCGAGAACTACGGCGCGCAGTTCCGCCTGCCCGAGCTGGGCCCGATCGGCTCCAACGGCCTGGCCAATGCACGCGACTTCCAAGCGCCGGTGGCGGCCTACGAGCATGACGGCGGTGCCTACGAGCTGGTCAAGAAATTCGGCGGCCGCTTCTGGCGCGCGCCCACCAGCCATTCGCCCTTCAACGTGGTCGCCTGGCACGGCAACCTGGCACCGGTGAAGTACGACACCGCCAACTTCATGACCATCGGCTCGATCAGCTTCGACCACCCCGATCCGTCGATCTTCACCGTGCTCACCTCGCCCAGCGAAACGCCGGGCACCGCCAACTGCGACTTCGTCATCTTCCCGCCGCGCTGGCTGGTGATGGAGGACACCTTCCGTCCGCCCTGGTACCACCGCAACCTGATGAGCGAGTTCATGGGCCTGGTCTACGGCGAGTACGACGCCAAGCCCGGCGGCTTCAAGCCGGGCGGCGCCAGCCTGCACAACGCCATGGTGCCGCACGGCCCGGACGAGGAAGCCTTCGACAAGGCGAGCAATGCCGACCTGAAGCCGCAGAAGCTGGACAACACCCTGGCCTTCATGTTCGAAAGCCGCTTTCGCTTCATCCCCACCGAGTTCGCGCTGAACAGCCCGGCGCTCGACAACGACTACGCCGACTGCTGGGCCGGCCTGAAGGACCAATTCAAATCATGAGCACGCTCAACAAGACCCACGACCCGGCGCTGCGCAGCTGGGTGGCCTCGGCCAACACGCAAGGCGCGGACTTCCCGATCCAGAACCTGCCCTTCGGCACTTTCGTCGGCGCCAGCGGTGGCGCGCCGCGCATCGGCGTGGCCATCGGCGACCAGGTCCTGGACCTGCGCGCCGCCGGCCTGATCGAGACGAACGACATGAACGTGCTGATGGCCGCCAGCCCGGCGGAGCGCTCGGCACTGCGTGCGGCGATCTCGCAAGGCCTGGCCGAAGGCAGCGCCAAGCAGGCCGAGTGGGAGAAGAACGCATTGGCCGATCAATCGGCCGTCACCATGCAGGTGCCCTGCCGCATCGGCGACTACACCGACTTCTACACCAGCATCCACCACGCCACCACGGTGGGCAAGCAGTTCCGTCCCGACAACCCTTTGCTGCCCAACTACAAGTGGGTGCCCATCGGCTACCACGGCCGCGCCTCCTCGGTGGGCGTGAGCGGGCAGCAGTTCAAGCGGCCGCAGGGCCAGATCAAGCCCTCGCCTGACGCGCAGCCAGTGCTGGCCCCCACGCGCAAGCTGGACTACGAACTGGAGCTGGGCTTCTTCATCGCCGGCGGCAATGCGCTGGGCGAGCCGATCACCATCGAGCAGGCGGAAGAACACCTCTTTGGCGTGGCCCTGTTCAACGACTGGTCGGCGCGCGACATCCAGCCCTGGGAATACCAGCCGCTCGGTCCCTTCCTGTCGAAGAACTTCGCCAGCACCCTGTCGCCCTGGATCGTGACCACCGAGGCGCTGGCCCCCTTCCGCACCAAGTTCGAGCGCGCGGCCGACGATGTGCAGCCGCTGCCCTACCTGGATTCACCCGCCAACCGCGAAGCGGGCGGGCTCGACATCACGCTGGAAGTCTGGCTGCAGACCGCGAAGATGCGCGCGGCGGGCGTTGCCCCGGTGCGCCTCTCGCACGGCAACGCCGCCGAGTCGGCCTACTGGACGGTGGCGCAGCTGATCACGCACCACACGGTGAACGGCTGCAACCTGCAGCCCGGCGACCTGTTGGGCTCCGGCACCCTCTCAGGGCCCAAGCCCGATCAGGCCGGTTCGCTGCTCGAGCTGAGCACCGGCGGCAAGAACCCGATCCAGCTGCCAAACGGCGAGCAGCGCGGCTTCCTGGAAGACGGCGACACGTTGACGATCCGCGGCTGGTGCGAGCGCGCCGGCGCGGCGCGCATCGGTCTGGGCGAAGTCAGCGGGACGGTGTTGGCGGCGGGATAGGCTGCGCGCTCAGCAGCAGGCCCGCATCGAGCAGAGATTGAACGATGTCGGCTTGCCGCAGGTCGCGTCTGCGCTTGGCCTCGGGCCGGTTTGCGGCGCGAGCCGCCATCCAGCGCTTGAACTCCGCGAAGGTTTCCGGTGAGACCGTGCGCATACGCGCCATGCGGCCGGTGGCCGCAACCACCACATGGTCAAAGCGCGGAGCATTGGTCAGCACTGAAGCGCGCACGGCCTGGACTGGCCACAAGTCGTCCTCGTCATCCGAAAATCGAAACGGATGAGGATCATCGCCTTCAGGCTGGCGGCGCAGGAAGTCGACTTCGAAGCCCTTCGCGTTGATGGCAGTTTCGGCTTGCCGCTCCTTGCGCATGAAGGTCGGGTCGGCGCGTTGCAGCACCTGCAGCATCGAAACCTCCAGGCGCCCCAGATCGGTGATGAGGCGGACACGGCGGCGCGCATCCCACAACAGGTCCACGTCCTGGGTGGCCAGGGCGCCTTGGACAATGCGCACTCCCGCGGCGGTTTCGTATGCGTACAGGGCATGTGTACCCACCACCACGAAATGCTCGCCCAAGCCCGCATCCTCGATGGCCTGCAGCACGGCCAGCACCATGGTCGACACCCGCCCCACTTTCAACGCCTTGTTCAGGCGCTCGGCGTCCTTGAGTGCTTCGCGCAGCGACCTCAGGCGGGTCTCGACGACGGCCTTTCGACGGCCGAAGTCGTCGAACAGTCTTTCGGTTTCCGCGTCGCGCGGACCAATCCGGCTTTGGCGGTTGTCCGGTCGGGTGCGAACCAGGTATTCGTAGGCGCCCTGCTTCTTCCAGTACATGCCGCCGCTGTAGCGGCGTGCTTCGGCCTGCACCCGCGTGAACTCCTCGAACACCGTGACGGAGTCGATGAGCTGGCGCGCTGCGTTGTCCGGCAGGGGGAAATAGTCCATTGGCCGTAATTTATGCGATTTCGCAAAAAATACGGCCAATTGCCAGGCGACCGATCTGCAGCGTGGGAATCAAGGCGCCAGAAAGCGCTCGGCCAGCAACACCCAGTACGCCCCGCCGAGCGCCACGTTGTCGTCGTTGAAGTCATAGCCCGGGTTGTGCACCATGCACGCCCCGGCGCTGTCGCCGTCGCCGTTGCCGATCAGGAGGTAGCTGCCCGGCACCTTCTCCAGCATGAAGGCGAAGTCCTCGCTGCCGGTCAGCGGCGGGCCCTGCAGCGTGACGCGCTCGGCGCCCACCAGTTCGATCGCCACCTGGCGGGCGAAGTCGGTTTCTTCCTTGGTGTTGACCAGCACCGCATAGCCCTTGCGCCAGTCGATGTCGGCTTGGCAGCCAAAGCTCTCGGCCTGCGCCGCGATGATGATCTTGACGCGGCGCTCCAGCAGCGCGCGCACCTCGCGGTTCAGCGAGCGCACGCTGATTTCCAGGGTGGCGCTGTTCGGGATCACGTTGTTGGCCTTGCCCGCATGGATCGCGCCCACCGTCACCACGCCCATATGCAAGGGATCGACGTTGCGCGACACCACGGTCTGCAGCGCCATCACGATGCTGGACGCAGCCACGATCGGGTCGGCGCTGCGGTGCGGCAGCGCGCCGTGGCCGCCGATGCCGGTGAGGGTGACCGTCGCGTAGTCCGAAGAGGCCATGGCGGCGCCGTCGCGCAGCGAAAAGCGTCCCTGCGGAATGCCCGGCATGTTGTGCATGGCGAAGACGGCGTCGCATGGGTACTTGTCGAACAGGCCGTCCTCCATCATGCGAAGTGCGCCGCCGCCGCCTTCCTCGGCCGGCTGGAAAATGAGGTTGAGCGTGCCCTCGAAGCGCCCACGCGTGGCCAGATGGTGCGCCGCGGCCAGCAGCATGGCGGTGTGGCCGTCGTGGCCGCAGGCGTGCATCACGCCGTGGTTGCAGCTTGAATAGGAAAGGCCGGTGGCTTCGTCGATGGGCAGCGCGTCCATGTCGGCGCGCAGGCCCAGGCGGCGTGTTCCGTCGCCGCGCACCAGGCGGCCCACCAGGCCGGTGCCGCCCAGGCCCGTCTCCACCTGGTAGCCCCATGCCCGCAGCTTTTCCGCCACCAGCGCCGCGGTGCGATGCTCGCCGAAGGCCAGCTCGGGGTGGCGGTGGATGTCGCGCCGGACGCCGATGAATTCCTCGGACTGGCTCTGCAGGTCTTCAAGCAAGCTGCTCATGGGGAGAGTCCTTTACTGGGGTTGCAGGTTGATGGACTTGGCGATCTCGCGGTAGCGCGCGGTCTCGCTCTCGAAGAACTTCTGCGCCTCGGCCAGCGACATCGGCGCCGCCGCCGTCTGCGTCTGGGCCGCGAGCTGCGAGCGTACTCCCGGATCGGCCAAGGTGGCGACGATGGCCTTGTGCAGGCGCTGCACCGTCTCCTCCGGCGTCTTCTTGGGTACCATGAAGCCGCTCCAGGTCTTGTAGTCGAAGTCCTTGAGCTCCTTGCCCTCGCTCACCGAGGGCACGTTCTTCAACAGCTCGGAGCGCTGCGCGCCGAGCTGGCCGATCACCTTGAGCCGGCCCTGGTCCGCCAGCGCGCCCATCGCCGCGCTGTAGACCAGCACCGCGAAGTCGACCTGCCCGCCGCCCAGGTCCTGCAACAGCGGCGCATTGCCCTTGTAGGGCGCGTGATTGAGCTTGATGCCGGTCTGCAGCTGCACCTTCTCCAAGAGCAGGTGGTAGAGCGAGCCGATGCCCACGCTGCCATAGGACAGCGGCTTGTCCGCCGACTTGCGCGCCAGTGCGATCAGCTCATCCACGTTGTTGGCCGGCAGGTCCTTGCGGGCGACGAAGACCATCACCGCGTCGGCCGTGGGGTGCACCAGGCGGAAGTCCTCGGTCTTGAGCTTGACGGCCGCGTTGGCCAGTGGAGACAGGATCACCTCGTTGGGCGAGCCCTGGAAGATGTAGTAGCCGTCGGCCGGCGCCGCCAGCACCTTTTGCGCGGCAATGGCGCCGCTCACCCCGCCCAGGTTCTCCACCATGACCTGTTGCCCCAGTTCCTTGCCCAGCGGCGTGGTGAAGATGCGGGCCGCCGCGTCCGACGGGCCGCCGGCCGGGTACGGCACCATGAGGTTGACCGGCTTGCTCGGATAGCTTTGAGCAAGCGCGGCGCCGGCGGCCATCAGCAGGCCTGCGGCCAGGAGGCTGCGGCGCAGGCGCTGGAACAAGGACTTCGTCGTCATCGTGTGTCTCCCATGGGGTTGGTGTGTTCGCGCATCGTAGGAGCCGGGAAACCGTGCGTCCAATGCATTGTTCTTTGTATTAGCATGAGTTGGATTCACCATCATGACCCTGGTCCAGCTTCGGCACCTCATCTCGCTGGCGCATACCGGCTCCTTCAGCAAGTCGGCGCAGGCGCTGCACCTGACGCAGCCGGCATTGAGCCGCAGCATCCGCGCGCTGGAAGATGAGCTGGGCGTGCCGCTGTTCGACCGGGTCGGCCGTCGCAACGAGCTGACCTCCTTCGGCCAGGAGGTGCTGCAGCGTGCGCAACATCTGGTGGTCGATGCCGACGAACTGCGCGGCAGCGGCCGCCACATGCGCGAAGGCGAAGGCGGCGTGCTGCGGGTAGGCATGGGCTCGGGCCCCGGCGCCATGCTGATGACACCGCTCTTGATGCACATGGCGACCCGCCATCCCAAGGTGCGCCTGGTACTGGCGCGTGGCGACACCGAGCATCTGGCCGAGGCGCTGCGCGCGCGCACGTTGGATGCGCTGGTGATCGACGCGCGCTCGCTCAAGCCGGCGCCTGACTTGAAGGTGAGCATGGTGCGCGAGATGCGCGGCGTCTTCATGTGCCGCCCGGGACATCCGTTGGCGCGGCGCCGCAAGAAGAGCGTGAGCTTCGAGGAGGTGCAGCGCTATCCGATCGCCTCCACCCCGCTGAGCGACGAGGTGGCGCGCTTCCTGGTCGAGGCCTATGGGCCAGAGGCGCATCCGGCCGCCTGCGTCACCCTGCAATGCGAGGAAGTGCACAGCCTGGTGGAGGTGGCGCGCCGCAGTGACGCGGTGCTGCTCGCCATCCGCGCGGCGGCGCCGGACCTGGTGGAACTCGACATGCGCCCGCCCGTGAACCGCGTCGCCCGCTTCGGCCTGGTGACGCTGGAGCGCCGCACCGAGGCACCGACCCTCGCGATCCTGCGCGAACTGATGGCCGCGCTGCTGCGCGATTGAGCTACGGCGCGCTGCCGGCCGCCCGGCTGCTTTCCAGATGCGCCTTCACATGCTCCGCCAACGCCATCTGGGCTGGCGTCTCGGGCTTGAAGGGCGTCACCGGCAGGGGCTTGCCCTTCTCGTCCACCGAGACGAAGACGATCAGGCACTCGGTGGTGGTCGCCATCTCGCCGCCCTTCATGTCGCCGCTTCGCACCTGCACCGAGATGTTCATGCTGGTGGTGCCGGTGTAGACCAGGCGCGCCTCCACCTCCACCAGGTGGCCGATCGGGATTGGCCGGTGAAAGCGGATGCTGCCGACGAACACCGTGACGCAGTAGCGCTGCGCCCAGCTGGTGGCGCAGGCATAGCCGGCCTCGTCGATCCATTTCATGACGGTGCCGCCGTGTACCTTGCCGCCGAAGTTGACGGTGCTGGGTTCGGCCAGGAAGCGCAGGGTGATGGAGGAGGACATGGTGACGCCCATTATGCGAGCCGCCGCTCGCCGAACAACTGCGCCATGGTGCGGCGCAGCCACATGTTGCCGGCGTCGGCATGGAAGCGCTCGTGCCAGTGCTGCTTGACCGCATAGTCGGGCAGGGCGAAGGGCGGCTCGATCAGCTTCACCGCCTCCTGGGTGCGCAGCACCTCGCCCAGCACCCGCGGCACGATCACGATGAGCTCGGTGCGCGCCACGATGCGCGCCACGCCCAGGAAGCTCGACAGGTGCGCCACCACCCGCCGAGCGATGCGCTGGCGCGCGATGGTCTTGTCGACGATGGCATGGCCGGTGCCTGACGATGCCACCACCGCATGCGCCTCCGCCGCGAAGCGCTTCACCGTCAGCTTCTCGCCGATGCGGGGATGGTCCTTGGCCACCAGGCAGACGAAGTTCTGCTTGAACAGGGTCTGCTGGTAGAAACCGGCGTCCAGCAGCGGCATGAAGCCCACCGCCAGGTCGATCTCGCCATCTTCCAGCCGGCGCGCGCTGGCATTGGAGACGATCTCGGTCTCGATCACGATGCCCGGCGCCACCTTTCCCAGATGGTCCAGCAGGGCCGGCAGGAGCACCACCTCGCTGATGTCGGTCAGGCAGATCCGAAAGCGCCGGTGCGCGCTGCCGGGGTCGAAGGTGGCGCCGCTGCCGCGCGCCTTGTCCAGTTGCGCCAGCACTTCGCGCAGGGCCGGGTACAGCTCCTGGGCGCGCGGGGTCGGCAGCATGCCCTGGGCGGTGCGCACGAAGAGGCGGTCGTCGAAATGCGCGCGCAGCTTGTTGAGCGCGGTGCTGGCGGCCGACTGCGAGAGGTCCAGCCGGTCGGCCGCGCGCGACACGCTGCCGCTCTTGTAGACCTCGTCGAAGACCGAGATCCATTCCAGGTCGAGGCTGGCCATGTCCTTGCACTCCTTGCGCTTGACCACTATTGAATTTCCAGATTCTAGGTATTGCAGACGTCGCTTGAGCAAATAGTGGTGCGGGCGAACAATCCGCTCCAGTCCCAAGGAGACAAGCCGATGAGCACCGCAGCCAAGAAAACAGTCGACCATGCAGCCGAGCGCCGCGACTACTACGCGCGCATCCGCCCGCTGCACCTGACGCCGCTGTGGGAGGAACTGCACGCGCTGGTGCCGCGCGAGCCGCAAACGCCCTGCGTCCCGGCCCTGTGGCGCTACGACGAGATCCGGCCGCTGCTGATGGAATCGGCTTCGCTCATCACCGCCGAAGAAGCCGTGCGGCGGGTGCTGGTGCTGGAGAACCCGGCGCTGCCTGGCCGCTCCGCGATCACCCAGTCGCTCTACGCCGGGTTGCAGCTCATCATGCCGGGCGAGGTCGCGCCCTCGCATCGCCATGTGCAGTCGGCGCTGCGCTTCATCGTCGACGGCAAGGGGGCCTACACCACGGTGGGCGGCGAGCGCACCACCATGTACCCGGGCGACTTCATCATCACGCCCTCCTGGGCCTGGCACGACCATGGCAACGAGGGCATCGAAGGCGTGAGCGAGCCGGTGGTGTGGCTCGATGGCCTGGACATCCCGATGCTGCGCTTCTTCGACGCCGGCTTTGCCGAGAACGACTCGTCGCGCGTGCAGCACGTCGCGCGGCCCGAGGGCCACAGCTTCGCCCGCTTCGGCCACAACATGGTGCCGGTGCGGCACGACCACGCCTCGCCGACCTCGCCCATCTTCAGCTATCCCTATGCGCGCAGCCGCGAGGCGCTGGCGCAACTGCACAAGAGCGAGGCGCCCGATGCCTGGCAGGGCCACAAGCTGCGCTACATCAACCCGCTGACGGGCGGCTCGCCCATGCCCACCATCGCCACCTTCCTGCAGCTGCTGCCCAAGGGCTTCGCCGGCAAGGTGCACCGCGGCACCGACGGCAGCGTCTACAGCGTGGTCCAGGGGCGCGGCACGGCGCAGATCGGCGAGCAGCGCTTCGACTTCGGCCCGCGCGACACCTTCGTCGTGCCTTCCTGGGCGCCGCTTTCCCTCTCGGCCAGCGAAGACGCTGTCCTCTTCAGTTTCTCCGACCGCCCGGTGCAGCAAGCCATGGGCGTGCTGCGCGAAGCCTTTCTCTGATCCGTTCTTCTTGTCCCTTTTTCGCCGCCCCCACGCGGCAGGAGTTGTCATGTCCTACGTTGTTTCCCCGCCCGCGGTCGTGGGCCTGCCCGTCGCTGGTTCGGCGGACCTGTTCCCGGTGCGCCGCGTCTACTGCGTCGGTCGCAACTACGCCGCCCATGCCCGCGAAATGGGCTTCGATCCGGACCGCGAGCCGCCCTTCTTCTTCTGCAAGCCCAATGACGATGCCTCCATCGTCCCGGTGCCGGCGGGCGAGACGGTCGCCATCCCCTACCCGAGCCTGAGCAGCAACTACCACTTCGAGGCCGAATTGGTCGTGATGATCGGACAGGGCGGCCGCGACATCCCGGTCGAGAAGGCGGCCGAGCACATCTACGGCTACGCCGTCGGCCTGGACATGACGCGTCGCGACCTGCAGATCAAGATGCGCGAGCAGGGCCGGCCCTGGGAGATCGGCAAGGCCTTCGATCATTCGGCGCCGATCGGGCCGGTGCACCGCCGCGCCGATGTGGGCGAAGTGCAGGGCGGCGCCATCAGCTTGCAGGTTGATGGCAAGACACGCCAGTCCAGCGACTTGAAGAACCTGATCTGGTCGGTGAATGAAGTCATCGCCAACCTTTCGACCCTGTTCGCGCTGCAGCCCGGCGACCTGATCTTCACCGGCACGCCCGAAGGCGTCGGCGCGGTGCAGCGCGGTGAAACCATGGCGGTGCACATCGACGGCCTGACGCCCATCTCGGTGCGCGTCGCCTGAAACAGGAGCGCTCGCCATGAAAGCGTCTCAAGCTTCTGTACTGCTGGTTGGCGGCGGCATCGGCGGCCTGTCCGCGGCGCTGGCCCTGGCGCGCTTGGGGCTGCCCGTCGAGTTGCTCGAGCAAAGCGCCACCATCGGCGAGATCGGCGCCGGCCTTCAACTGGGACCCAACGCCTTTGCCGCGCTCGATGCCCTGGGCGTGGGCGAGGAGGTACGGCGCAAGGCGGTCTTCACCGAGCGCCTGGTGATGATGGACGCGGTCGATTGCAGCGAGGTCGCCTCGGTGCCGGTGGGCGAGGCCTTCCGCCAGCGCTTTTGCAACCCCTATGCGGTGAGCCACCGAGCCGACCTGCATGGCGCGATCTACGAAGCGGTGCAAAAGCACCCGCTGATCCGCTTCCACACCTCCGCCGCGGTGGAGCACCTGGAGATTGGCGAGAAGGGCGTGCAAGCCGTCACCCGCGACGGCCGCCGCTTCAGCGCCAGCGCCATCGTCGGCTGCGACGGCGTCAAGTCGGTGGTGCGCGCCAAGGTGCTGGGCGATGCGCCGCGCGTCTCGGGCCATGTGGTGTACCGCGCCGTGGTGCCGGCCGCCGACATGCCCGAGGACCTGCGCTGGAATGCGCCGGTGGTCTGGGCCGGCCCGAATTGCCACCTGGTGCACTACCCGCTGCGGGGTGGCGAGCAATACAACCTGGTCGTCACCTTCCACAGCCGCGACAAGGAAGAGTGGGGCGTGAGCGAGGGCAGCAAGGAAGAGGTGCTTTCCTACTTCGAAGGCATCCACAAGCGCCCGCGCCAGTTGCTGGACCGGCCTACTTCCTGGCGCCGCTGGAGCACCGCCGACCGAGACCCGGTGCAGAGCTGGGGCCGCGGCCCTTCCACCCTGCTGGGCGATGCGGCGCATCCCATGATGCAGTACCTGGCGCAGGGCGCCTGCATGGCGCTGGAAGACGCCGTGACCCTGGGCGCCGCGGTGCAGCGCTGCCGCAGCGAGAGCGGCGGCGAGGATGACCTGCCGCGCGCCTTTCGCCTGTACGAGGCGGCGCGCGTGGCCCGCACTGCCCGTGTCGTGCTGTCGGTGCGCGAGATGGGCCGCCTGTATCACGCCAAGGGCGTGGAACGCCTGGTGCGCAACAGCCTCTGGACCGGCCGCACGCCCGAGCGCTTCTACGACGCCGTCGAATGGCTCTATTCCTGGCGCCCCGAGCGTTGCCTGGACGACGCCACAAAGAACTGACTACCTGGAGACAAAGCCCCATGAAATCCCGCCTGATCCTCGCCGCCCTGGCCACCGCGCTCGGCACCTCGCTCGCCAGCGCGCAAAGCGCCGGCGACTACCCCAGCAAGCCCGTCACCCTCATCACGCCCTTTGCGGCAGGCAGCGGACCGGATGCGGTACTGCGGCTGATCTCCGACAAGCTGGGGCGCATCTGGAACCAGCGCGTGGTGGTGGACAACAAGCCGGGCGGCGGCGGCTTCATCGCCATCGACGCGGCCAGGCGCGCCGCGCCCGACGGCTACACCCTGCTGCAACTGGACAGCGAGCACATCGCCGCGCTGCCGCACCTGTACAAGCAGAAGAACTTCGTCACCCTGCAGCACTTCGACCCGGTGGCCTCGCTCTTTCGCACGCCCTTCTTCGTGGCGGTGCCCACCGAGTCCTCCTGGAAGTCGATGAGCGACCTGGCCGCAGCCGCCAAGGCCAAGAAGGGCGATCTCACGTATGGCTCCTGGGGCGTGGGCAGCCCCGGCCACCTGGGCGCGCAGCAGCTGGAGGCGTTGACCGGCACCCAGATGCAGCACGTGCCCTTCAAGGAGGTCTCGCAGCTCTTCGCCAACGTGGGCTCGGGCGAGGTGGCCTGGAGCTTTGCCAGCATTCCGTCCAGCCAGGGCATCTACAAGGCCGGCAAGCTGCGCTACATCGCGGTGGCCGCGCCCAAGCGGGTGCCGCAGATGCCCGACGTGCCGACCATGGCGGAAGCCGGCGGCCCGGCCGCGCTGGAAGTGAACTCCTTTGTCTCACTCCTGACCCCCAAGGGCGTGCCGGCGGCAATCAAGGCGAAAATCAATGCCGATGTAGCCAAAGTGATCGCCGACCCTGACATCCGCGCGCGCTTCGACACCTTTGCGTTCGAACCGCTGGCCTGGTCGCCGGAAGAGATCACGCGCAACGCCGAAGCCAAGTCCAAGATCTATGGCGACCTGGTCAAGCGGGGCAACATCAGCCTCGACTGAACAAACCATCCACCAGACAACATGCCCTTCATCACCAAGAACAAGCGAACCCTTCTTCTTTCCGCGCTCGCCGCCGCCGCCGGAGCCCTGCTGGCCCCGGTCGGCGCCCTGGCGCAGGACGCCTGGCCCACCAAGCCGCTGCGCATCGTGGTCGGCTTCCCGGGCGGCTCCACGCCCGACATCGCAGCGCGCACCATCGGCGAGCCGCTGGCCAAGGCGCTGGGCCAACCGGTGGTCATCGACAACAAGCCGGGCGCGTCCGGCAACATCGCGGCCGACCTGGTGGCCAAGGCGAATGACGATCACACCCTGGGCGTGGTGATCAACGGCAACCTCACCTCCTCGAAGATGCTGTATCCGAAGCTGCCCTACGACCCGGCCAAGGACTTCACCTACCTGTCGCTGCTGACCACCGCGCCGCTGATCCTGGTGACGCCCACCAGCGAACCCTCGGGCGCCGCCTTCCTGGAGGCAGCGCGCAAGGGCGGCGACAAGTGGAACTACGGCTCGGTCGGCGTCGGCTCGGTCGGCCACCTGGGCATGGAGCTCCTGGAAAGCCGCGTGCCCGGCATGCTGGCGCAGCACGTGCCCTACCAGGGCAATCCGCAGGTGGTCACCGCCATGCTGGGCGGCCAGGTGCAGATGGCGCTGATCCCGCCGGGCGTGGCCATGCCGCAGGTCAAGGCCGGCAAGCTCAAAGCCATCGGCCTGACCGGCGGGCGCAGCACGCTGGTGCCCGAAATCCCGCCGCTGGCCGAGATCGGCGTGAAGGACTTCAACCTCGAAGTCTGGACCGCGTTGCTGGGCCCGGCCAACCTGTCGAAGGCGGCGCAGGCGCGCATCGCGCGTGAACTGGCCATCATCATGAAGGACCCGGATGTGCGCCGCCGCCTGTTCGAGCAGGGCTGGCAGGCCGTGGGCACCTCGCCCGAAGGCATGCGCCTGCGGGTAAAGGACGAGGCGGCGATCATGTCGAAGATCATTTCCACCAAGGGCATCAAGCTCCAATGAACGCACTGGTCGAGCCTGCACGCGAACTGCCTGTCTTCGGCGAATTCGATGTGGTGGTGGTCGGCGGCGGGCCGGCCGGCATTGCCGCCAGCGTGAGCGCGGCGCGCCATGGGGCGCGCACGCTGCTGATCGAGCGCTACGGTTTCCTGGGTGGCATGGGCACCGCCGGCGGCGTCACCAACTTCGCCGGGCTCTATGGCCGGCAGAACGGCGAGATGCGCCAGGTGGTGCATGGCGTGGTCGACGAGCTGCTGGAGCGGCTGGATGCAGCAGGCGGTCTCAACAAGCCGCAGGACGGCATGGGTGGGCGCATCCGGGTGCGCTCCTACGACATCTCGGCCTACAAGTGCGCGGCCGATCCGCTGCTGCTGGAAGCGGGCGTGCAAATGCTGTTTCACGCCTGGGCGGCAGCGGTGATCAGGAAGGACTCGCGCATCGAGGCGCTGGTGGTCGAGACCAAGTCCGGCCGCCAGGCGATCCGTGCCAATGCCTTCATCGACTGCAGCGGCGACGCCGACGTGGCCGCCTTTGCCGGCGTGCCCTTCGAAGTGGGCGACGGCCATGGCAGCAGCCTCTTTCCCACCACCATGTTCCGCGTCGGCCATGTGGAGGCCAAGGAGGCACTGGCCGCGGTGGGCGAGTTCAAGGCCATCAACACCTTGATGAACGAGGCGCGAGAGCGCAAGCCGGGCGCCTACGACTTCCCGCGCGAAGGCGCCATCCTGCGACCGCAGATCGATCCGCGCGAATGGCGTGCCAACGTCACGCAGATCCGCAATGCCCAGGGCAAGGCGATGAACGGCGTGGATGCGCGCGAGCTGAGCGACGGCGAGGTCGAGGGCCGGCGCCAGATCCGCGAGTACTTCCGCTTCCTCAAGGCCGAGGTGCCGGGCTTCGCGGGCTCGTCGATCGTCGACATCGCGCCGCAGGTGGGCATCCGCGAGACGCGGCGCATCCAGGGCCTCTACGCGCTGACGGGCGAGGACATCCTCTCGTCGGCACGCTTCGAAGACAGCATCGGCGTCAATGCCTGGCCGATGGAGATCCATGGCGACGGCCAGATCGAATGGCGTTTCCCGCGCGACGAGGCCAATGCCACCAACCAGCTGCCCTGGCGCATGCTGGTGCCCCAGGGCGGGGTGAGCAACCTGCTGGTGGCCGGCCGCTGCGCCTCGATGACGCACGAAGGGCAGTCGGCGGCGCGCGCCAGCGGCGGCTGCTTCGTCATGGGGCAGGCGGCGGGCACCGCGGCGGCCACGCTGGGTGGCGGCAGCTTTGCAGATGTCGATGTGCCGCAGCTGCAGAAGAAGCTGGTCGCCGACGGCGTCCAGCTGGCCTGACCGGCGCGTGACAGGCGGCTGGCCGGTTCTTTGCTAAGGTTCGAGGTCTTTCCTCGTGCCGCCATGACCGATCCCGCCTCCGCCCCTCCCGCCTCCCTCGTTGCCCAACTGGTCGAGCTGATGAAGCTCGAGCCCACCGGCGAAGACCGCTTCCGTGGCCAGAGCGAAGACATCGGCACCCCGGCCGTGTTCGGCGGCCAGGTGCTGGGCCAGGCCCTGGTGGCGGCCAGCCTGACCGTGCCGGCCGAGCGCGCAGTGCATTCGATGCACGCCTACTTCCTGCTGCCGGGAGAGCATGCGCCCATCGACTACACGGTGCACCGCGCGCGCGACGGCCGCAGTTTCACCACCCGCCATGTGATCGCCAAGCAGGGCGGCCGCGAGATCTTCGAGATGGCGGCCTCCTTCCAGACGAATGACGAGGGCATCGACCATCAGGACGCGATGCCCGCCGCGCCCGAGCCGCTGGCCCAGCCGAGCGAACTGGAGCGCCGCATTGCCCTGGGCGACCGGCTGCCGGACCGCTGGCGCCTGAAGGGCCTGGTCTCGCACGGCATGGAGTTCCGCGTGGTCGACGCGCCGGATCTGCTGGCCCCCCTGCCGACTGCGCCGCAGTCGCTGATCTGGATGCGCGCGGTGGCGCCGCTGCCGGATGACCCGATCGTGCACCGCGCCCTGCTGGCCTATGCCTCCGACAACGGCCTCCTGCGCGCCGCCATGAACCCGCATGGCCTCACTTTCCTCAGCGGCAAGATCCGCGCCGCCAGCCTGGACCATGCCATGTGGTTCCACCGCGATTTCAGGCTCGACGACTGGCTGCTCTACGCCATCGATTCGCCCAGCGCCCAGGGCGCACGGGCCCTGTGCCGGGGCAGCATCTTCACGCGCGACGGGCGGCTGGTGGCCTCCACCGCGCAAGAGGGCATGCTGCGCGTCAGCCGCTGAACGGGTTCGCCGTCGCGAACCACAGCGCGATGCCGGTGGCGATGATGAAGGCCCCGTCCGTCACGCCCGCCGCCAGGAAGAAGGTGGTCTGGAGCTGATCCTTCAGCTCGGGCTGGCGCGCCGTGCCTTCCAGCAGCTTGCCGCCCAGGTTGCCGATGCCCAGGCATGAGCCCAGCGCCGCAATGCCGATGAGCAGGGCGACTGCCAGGGGAAGGATGTCGAAGCCGTTCATGAAGTTCTCTCCAGGTGGTTGTTGATTGATCGATGGAGCAACTGTCGCGCGGCACGCGCACAGCGTCCATGACCTGGGAGGTCATCACGAAAGCGCGCTTGCCCCCATGGCAGCGCGCATGCCACCGAAGCGCCGCCGGTACTGCGCCGGCGAGAGGTTGACGCTGCGCTTGAACAGGCGGCTGAAGAAGGCCGCATCGTCATAGCCCACCTCCTCGGCCACGGCTTCGATCGGACCGGCGGTGGTCTCCAGCAGGTGCTTGGCTTCCTCGATGCGCAGGGTCTGGATGTATTCCATCGGCGTCATGCCCGTGGCCAGCTTGAAGCGGCGCTGGAAGGAACGCTCGGCCAGCCCGCTGTGCTCGGTCATCGCCGCCACCGGCGCCGGATGGGTGTAGTGGTCGGCGATCCAGGCCTGGCAGCGGCCGATCACCGCGTCTTCCACCTGGCGCGCGCAGGCCATGCGGGCAAAGGGCTGCTGGCCCACGTGGTGCCAGTCGATCAGGTTGAGCTTGGCCACCTGCATGGCGGCCTCGATGCCGGCCAGCCGCGCAATCAGGTAGAGCGCCAGGTCCATCCAGGAACTGCCGCCGCCGGCCATCACCAGGCGCTGGCCCTCGCCGGCGGTGATCATGGCGCGCCGCGGGCGCACCCGGGCGCGCGGGTAGCGGCGCTGCAGCATGTCGCAGAAGGCCCAGTGGGTGGTGGCGTCCTCGTCGTCGAGCAGGCCGGCCTCGCCCAGCAGCAGGGCGCCCGAGCAGGCGGTGGCCACCAGGGCACCGGCGGCGTGGCACTGGCGCACCCAGGCCACTTCGGTCGCGAACAGGCCGTCGAGCGGGTCGTGCGGAACGATCAGCAGCTCGGGCACGCACACCGCCGTGGGCGCCGGCAGCTCGGCCAGGCTGCGGTGCGCCTCGATCGGCACGCCGTTGGCCACGCGCACCGTGCCGCCCTTGGCGCTGACGATCACCGGCTCCAGCAGCGGCTCGCCGGGCTGGCCACTCACCACCATCGGCCAGTCGCGGCCGGCGCATCGGAACAGGTCGTACATCCCGTAGACCACCGAGGCCGCGCTTTCCGGCGTGACGAGGATGGCGACCACTGGCAAATTGGCGGGCATGGCGGATTCGTCAGGCTTGTTGCGGGAATCGCTGCGGTGCTTGCGGCGGCCCGAACTTACGCTTGCTGCACCTTTCGTACAAGGAGAACCCCATGACTTTGCAGGACGTGCGCGGCGAGACCCTTTCCACCGACCAGCCTGCCGCCCTGGCCGCCTACGAGCAGGCGCTGGAGCTGCTGCACAGCCTGCGGCTGGACCCGGTCGCGGCGCTGCAGCCGGCGCTGGACGCCGACCCCGACTTCATCTGCGGCCACCTGCTGATGGCCGGCCTGATGCTCAGCGCCATCGATCCGCAGGTGCTGCCGCAAGCCCGCGACAGCCTGGCCGCGGCGGCGGCCGCAACCACCCGGCGCCAGCCCACGGCGCGCGAGCAGTCGCTGCTGGCCGCGCTGCAGCCGTGGGCCGAAGGCGACATGGGCCGTTCCAACCGGCTGCTGGACCGGCACCTGATCGACCATCCGCGCGACCTGTTCGCGCTGCAACTCACCCATCTGGAAGACCTGGTGCTGGGCCAGCCCACCCTGCTGCGCGATCGCATCGGCCGTGCGCTGGGCAGCTGGAGCGAGGACGACCCGGGCTATGGCTATGTGCTGGGCATGCACGCCTTCGGCCTGGAGGAGTGCAACGAGTACGCACGCGCCGAGGCGCTGGGCCTGGAGGCGCTGGAACGCAATCCCCGCGACGCCTGGGCGGTGCACGCGGTGGCGCATGTCTACGAGATGCAGGGCCGCGCGGCAGACGGCATCCGCTGGCTGACACATGGCAACACGCTTTGGCAGCAGGACAACATGCTCGCGGTGCACAACTGGTGGCACCTGGCGCTGCAGCACCTGCGCGCCGGCGACGAGGCCGCGGCGCTGGCGGTGTACGACCGGGCGATCGCACCCAACGGCAACTCGATGGCCCTGGACCTGGTCGATGGCAGCGCCCTCTTGTGGCGGCTGATGCTGCGCGGCGCGGACGTGGGCGATCGCTGGCAGGCATTGGCCGCACGCTGGCACGAATGGGCCGTGCCCGGCTGGTTCAGCTTCAACGACACGCATGCGCTGCTGGCGCAGATCGGGGCAGGCGAGGTGGCGCGCACGGGCGAGTTGCGCGCGCGCATCGATGGGGTGGCGCTCGAAGACGCGCCCGCTCAGTGGTGGCGCGAAGCCGGCACGGCCTGCGAGGCGATGTCGGCCTTCGGCGAAGGCCGCTACCGGGACTGCGCACGGCAACTGCTGCCGCTGCTCCATGCCACGCACGGCTTCGGCGGCAGCCAGGCGCAGCGCAGCCTGTTCCAGATCACGGCCATGGAGGCTGCACGCCGCGCAGGCGACCATGCGCTCCACGAGGCACTGCGCAGCGAGGGCATGGCGCGCCAGGCCGTGGGCGGTGCGCCGCAGCGCCCACCGCTGCAGCGCGCCCAACTGCACGTCGCCTGAAGGCGGCTACAGCAGGCGCTTCAGGTAGCGCCCGGTGTGGCTGGCCTCGTTGGCAGCGAGCTGCTCGGGCGTGCCTTCGCCCACCACCGTGCCGCCGCCGGCCCCGCCCTCGGGCCCCATGTCGATCAGCCAGTCGGCGGTCTTGATCACGTCCAGGTTGTGCTCGATCACGACAATGGTGTTGCCGGCGTCGCGCAACTGGTGCAGCACCTTGAGCAAGAGCTCGATGTCGGCGAAGTGCAGGCCGGTGGTCGGCTCGTCCAGGATGTAGAGGGTGCGGCCGGTGTCGCGCTTGGACAGTTCCAGCGCCAGCTTCACCCGCTGCGCCTCGCCGCCCGACAGCGTGGTGGCGGCCTGGCCGAGCTGGATGTAGGACAGGCCCACGTCCAGCAGCGTCTTGAGCTTTCGCTCGATGGTCGGCACCGCCTTCAGGAACTCATAGGCCGTCTCGACCGTCATGTCGAGGATCTGCGCGATGTTCCTGCCCTTGTATTGAACCTCCAGGGTCTCGCGGTTGTAGCGCTGGCCGTGGCAGACCTCGCAGGGCACGTACACATCGGGCAGGAAGTGCATCTCCACCTTCACTACGCCATCGCCCTGGCAGGCCTCACAGCGGCCGCCGGCCACGTTGAAGGAAAAGCGCCCGGGGCCGTAGCCGCGTTCGCGCGCCGTGTTGGTCTCGGCCATCAGCTCGCGGATCGGCGTGAACAGGCCCGTGTAGGTGGCGGGGTTGCTGCGCGGCGTGCGGCCGATGGGCGACTGGTCGACGTTGATGACCTTGTCGAAGTACTCGATGCCCTCGACTGCCTCGTGCGCGGCCGGTTCCTCGTGCGCCCGGTACAGGGTGCGCGCCACCGCCGCATAGAGCGTGTCGTTCACCAGGGTCGACTTGCCCGAGCCCGACACGCCGGTCACGCAGGTCAACAGGCCCACCGGGAAGGCCACGCTGGCGTTCTTCAGGTTGTTGCCGGTGGCGCCGAGCACGCGGATTTCCTGCAAGTCGCCCTGGCTGGCCAGGTGCGCTGCCTCGCGCGCGGCGCGCCGCTCCGCGGCCGGGCTCATCGGAAAGCGCGAGACCTTCTTCTTCTCGTCCGCTTCGGGCTTGTTCTTCGTCAGCACCGGCAGCCAGGGCGTGCGCCGCTGCGGCACCGCGATCTTGCGCCGGCCCGAGAGGTATTGGCCGGTGAGCGATTCGGGGCTCTCGGCCACCTGCTGGAAGCTGCCCTGCGCCATCACCCGGCCGCCATGCACGCCGGCGCCCGGGCCCATGTCGATCACATGGTCGGCAGCGTGGATCATGTCCTCGTCGTGCTCGACCACGATCACGCTGTTGCCGATGTCGCGCAGGTGCTTCAGGGTGCCGATCAGCCGGTCGTTGTCCCGCTGGTGCAATCCGATGCTGGGCTCGTCCAGCACGTACATCACGCCGGTCAGGCCCGAGCCGATCTGCGAGGCCAGGCGGATGCGCTGCGCCTCGCCGCCCGACAGGGTTTCGGCGCTGCGCTCCAGGCTCAGGTAGTTCAGGCCCACGTCGTTCAGGAACTGCAGGCGCAGGCCGATCTCACGCACCACCTTGTCGGCGATGTCGGCCTTGGCGCCGCGCAGATGCAGGGTCTTGAAGTATTGCAGGCTCTCGCGCAGCGTGAGGTGGCTGACCTCGAAGATCGCCATGCGCGTGGGTTCCTGCCCCTCCTTCGCCGGCTCGTTCACCAGGAAGACGCTGCGCGCCTCGCGCCGCAGCCGCGAGCCGCCGCAATCCGGGCAGGGCTGGACGTTGCGGTAGCGGGCCAGTTCCTCGCGCACCATGGCCGAGTCGGTCTCGCGGTAGCGCCGCACCATGTTCGGGATGATCCCTTCGAAGGGATGCTTCTTGGTCAGCTTCTTGCCCGCCGAGGCGCCCGACTCCATGGTGTAGCTGAACTTGATCTCCTCGCTGCCCGAGCCGTGCAGGAGCGCTTGCTGAACGCTGGCCGGTAGCGACTCGAAGGGCGCATCGACGTCCACCTTGTAGTGCTTGGTCACGCACTCCATCATGCTGAAGTAGTAGCCGTTGCGCCGGTCCCAGCCCTTGATGGCGCCGCTGCCCAGGCTCAGCGACGGGAAGGCCACCACCCGTGTCGGGTCGAAGAACTCGCGATGTCCCAGCCCGTCGCAGGACGGGCAGGCGCCCACCGGCGAGTTGAAGGAAAACAGGCGCGGCTCCAGTTCGGCCAGCGAGTAGTGGCAGACCGGGCAGGCGAACTTCGCGTTGAACAGGTGTTCCTTGTCCGCGGCACCTTCTGCGCCCAGTTCCAATGCGATGGCGCGGCCTTCGGCAAGGCGCAGAGCGGCCTCGAAGCTCTCGGCCAGGCGCTGCTGCATGTCGGGGCGCGCGCGCAGCCGGTCGATCACCACGTCGATGTCGTGCTTCTCGGTCTTCTTGAGCTGCGGCAGGTCGTTGTATTCGTAGGTCTGGCCGTCGACCCGAAAGCGCACATAGCCGGCCGCCTGCATCTCGGCGAAAAGCTCGAGGAACTCGCCCTTCTTCTCGCGTGCCACGGGCGCCAGGATCATCAGCCTGGGCTCGTCGGGAATGGCCAGCATATGGTCCACCATCTGGCTCACCGTCTGCGCCTGCAGCGGCAGCTGGTGGTCCGGGCAGTACGGCGTGCCGGCGCGTGCGTACAAGAGGCGCAGGTAGTCGTGGATCTCGGTCACCGTGCCCACGGTGGAGCGCGGGTTGTGGCTGGTGGCCTTCTGCTCGATGCTGATGGCGGGTGACAGGCCCTCGATCATGTCCACATCGGGCTTGTCCATCAGCTGCAGGAACTGCCGCGCATAGGCCGACAGGCTTTCCACATAGCGCCGCTGCCCTTCCGCATACAGCGTGTCGAAGGCCAGGCTGGATTTGCCCGAGCCCGACAGTCCGGTGATCACCACCAGCTTGTTGCGCGGAATGTCCAGGTCGATGTTCTTGAGGTTGTGCGTGCGGGCGCCGCGGATGCTGATGCGCTGCTGCGCGAGCACGGCGCCGAGGTAGGCGTCTTCTTGGGGAGCGTTCACGGGGGCGTGGGGGCTTTTTGAGGGCAACCGGGCATGATAGACGCCCGCCGCCGCAAGCGCTCGGGCTCGGTTTCGACCGGTTTCGGGGTCGGCACGGAATCGGAAGGTTCTGATGGTGCCGGTGTTAACCCCGGTGCGGCGCCGGCGGCCGGCCGGCATCGGGCACAATCCCTGGCTTACTTTTTCCTTCTCCTTCACGCATTCATCAGGGGCAGTGCACATGGCATCGGTCAACAAAGTCATCCTCGTCGGCAACCTCGGCCGCGATCCCGAAACCCGCACCTTTCCGAGTGGCGACCAGGTGTGCAACGTGACCCTGGCCACCACCGACAAGTGGAAGGACAAGCAAAGCGGCGAAATGCGCGAAGCCACCGAGTGGCACCGCCTGGTCTTCAACGGCCGCCTGGCCGAAATCGCCGCCCAGTACCTGCGCAAGGGCTCGCAGATCTACGTGGAAGGCGCCATCCGCACCCGCAAGTACCAGGACAAGGACGGCGTGGAGAAGTACGCCACCGACATCCGCGTCGACCAGATGCAGATGCTGGGCAGCCGCCAGGGCCAGGGCGGCCCGATGGGCGGTGGCGATGACGACGGCTACGGTGGTGGCGGTGGCGGTGGCGGCGGCTACTCGCGCCCGCCGGCTCCGGCCCCCCGCGCCGCTGCACCGGCACCGCGCCAGGCGCCGGCCAAGTCCTCGTCGGGCTTCGACGACATGGACGACGACATTCCGTTCTAGTTGGGACTTTCCGTTTCGCAGGCGAGAGGCCGGAACGCACTGCGTTGCCGGCCTCTAATGTTTTCGGGCTGTGCGCCAGTTCACCGCCCTCGCGAACCGCCCGGCTCTTCGGTCAGCGCCACCGCGACAGCGAGGTCTTGCGGCATGCGTGGCCTCACAACACGCGCAATCTCGTTTCCGTCGTGAAGGAAGACCAGGGTCGGCCACAGCTTCACTTGAAACGACCGGCCCAGAGGACGCCCGGGGCCATCTTCAACCAGGATGTGATTCAACTTCCGCCCGCCCAGCGCCTCGATGATGAGCGGTTGCGCGGCTTGGCAAATCGGGCACCAGGATGCGCCAAATTCCAGAACTGTCGTTCCCTTTGCTGCGTCGACCTCGGCTCGCGTCAGCCCTTGGTTTGCGTATTCGGCAGGTTTCATTGGTCAGATCTTGCAAGTGTCCATGGCGGGATTTTGAGCTTGTATCGAGCTGATCCGGCTGGTCATCCTGGCAGTTGACACGCTGGCCTTGTCGACGGATATTGAGCGGCTTTTTCTTGAAGCGGCAGCTGGCTGCTCAACCTTTCGTCTCGCTGCCAGCGGCAGGCGGACACCGATCCCGGGATCGACGGGATCAGGAGGGAATCCCTATGAAAACGAAGATTCATGCCTTGATGGGCTCTTTCGTTGTCGCGTCCGCCGCCTTCATGGGCACCATGGGCAGCGCCATCGCAGCCGACGAGTGGTTCGTGCTGGGCGAGCAGACGATCAAGTCCAGCGATCCCAGCGCCGCGATCAAGAGCGCAGGGGGTCGGTGGGACAAGGACGTCAAGCAGGTGAAGCTCTCTGCCGAGGGCGCGGACGTGCAGATCACGAACCTCGTCCTGCACTGGGACAATCGCAAGGACGACACGTTGAAGGATGTCGGGACCCTGAAGTCAGGGGGTCAAACAGCTCCTGCGGACGCCCCGGGGCGCAAGGGGCGTCTTACGGGCGTGACGGTCAACTACAAGATCCTGGGTGACAAGTCGACGGCCAACCTCAAGGTCTGGGGCCTGGACTGAGCGGGCGTGAATCCGTGACGTGCCCCCTCCTTCGAGGAGGGGGCGGTGCGGCTCGTCCGGGAGGAGCATCGACGCCTCCCCACAACGCCAGGATCAAGCACGCATGAGCAGCGCCGCGGTTCTTTCCATCGAGGCCAGCTTCGACCTCATCTGCCCCTGGTGCCTGATCGGCAAGCGACACCTGGACACCGCGATCGGCATGTTGCGCGCGCAGCGTCCGGACGTGGTGGTCGAACTCACCTGGCGATCCTTCCCCTTGCTGCCGCAGATCCCGAAGCAGGGGCTGCCTTTCGCCGAGTTCTACGAGCAAAGGCTGGGCAGTGCCGACGCCGTCGCGCGACGCCAGGCGCAGGTGCGAGAGGCGGCGCGCGCTGCCGGGGTCGAGATCGCGTTCGAGCGCATCCAGGTGTTTCCCAATTCCCTCGACGCTCACCGACTGGTGGCGCAGGCGCAAAGCCGGGGCGGCGCCGCCCGCGCTGGCGCTGTCATCGACGCACTGTTCGAGCGCTACTTCGTTCGCGGCGAGAACATCGGGGCAGCTTCCGTGCTTGCCGACGTGGCAGCCGGACACGGGATCTCGCCAGGCGATGCAGCCGAACCTGGCCCACCGCTGGCGCACGGCATGCACGGCGTGCCGTACTTTCTATTGAACGACACCATCGCCGTCGAAGGCGCTCAACGCGCCCCCTTGCTGGTCGACGCGATGCTCCGCACACTCTCGCCAGCGCCTTGAGCGAATGACTTCACGCCAACAGAAGAGTCAACGATGAACCACAAGACAAGCACCTTTCCCGCAATCTGCGCCGCCCCGCTGAGCCGCCGCCATGTGCTGGCGGGCACGGCAGGCGCTCTTGTTGCCGCCGGCCTTGGCACCTGGAGCGGCAGCGCCGGCGCCGCCGAGGCGAAGCCCTTGCCGCCGTACGCAGCCTGGAAGGATGCGAACAGCGTGATCGTGCACAGTTCCAGCACGCTGGAAACCAAGCGAAGCGCCATGGGCATGAGCGTCATCACGCCTTCGGAGCGCTTGTACGTGCGCAACAACCTGCCTGCGCCGGACGCGTCCATCCTGGCCGACCGCGAGGGCTGGCAGGTCGCGATCGAAGGCGTGAAAAATCCGCGCACCCTGACCGTGCGGGAGCTGAAGTCGCTCGGCGTCGAAACGCTGGCGACGGTGCTGCAGTGCTCGGGCAACGGCCGCGGCTTCTTCCCCAGCAAGCCCAGCGGCACGCCGTGGACGGTGGGCGCCGCAGGCTGCGTCATGTGGACCGGCGTGCCGTTGAAGGCGGTCGCGCAGGCGCTCGGCGGCGTGACCGACGGCATGCTGCACATCACCGGCACCGGCGGCGAGAAGCTGCCGGAGGGCATCGATCCGAAGAGCATCGTGGTGGAGCGCTCGGTGCCGATCAAGGCGCTCGACGACGCCTTGCTGGCCTGGGAAATGAATGGCACGCCGCTGTCGCTGGCGCACGGCGGGCCGCTGCGCCTGGTCGTGCCCGGCTACCAGGGCGTCAACAACATCAAGTACGTCAAGCGCCTCGCCTTCACCGCCGCCGAGACCGACGCCAAGATCATGGCGCACGGCTACCGCATCACGCCGCCGGGCGGCAAGGCCGATCCGAGCCAGGACTCGGTGCTGGAAATGAGCGTCAAGTCGTGGATCAACTCGCCCATCCCCGACGAAGGCGACTTGAGCGCCGGCATGGTGCAGATTCAAGGGGTCGCATTCGGCGGCGTCCACGCGGTCAAGCGCGTCGAGGTGTCCATCGACGGCGGCAAGTCCTGGCGCGATGCGCGCTTCGTGGGGCCCGACCTGGGCAAGTTCGCCTGGCGCCAGTTTGCGCTTGCGGCCAAGCTGCCGCCCGGCACGCACACGCTGGCCAGCCGCGCCACCGATGCCGCCGGCAACGTGCAACCGGAGCAGCGCGTCGAGAACCTCAGCGGCTACAACAACACGAGCTGGGCAGACCACGCCGTGAAGATCGTCGTGGCTTGATGGACCGGCACCGTATGCGTTCGAACCACAAGATTTCTCATGCGCTGGCAGCCGCGGCGCTGGCCCTGTCGGCTGTGCCGGCCCATGCCGCCGAGGCGGACCAACTCGCCCTGGGCAAGAAGCTCTTCACGCAGTCCGTACCAGCCTGCGCCGTCTGCCACACGCTCAAGGATGCCGGCAGCGAAGGCGCCATCGGGCCGGTGCTCGACGAACTCAAGCCCAATGCCGCCCGCGTGGCCAACGCCTTGCGCAACGGCGTGGGCAACATGCCGGCGTACAAGGCCACCTTGTCCGAAGAGCAGATCCAGGCGCTGGCGCGCTATGTGTCGAAGGCGAGCGGGGCGGCGCAGTAGCCAGGTCACCATTCAGCGTTGGTGCGCGGGCTCGCGTCGCGCGTAGAACTCGGCGACGCTGTCGAGTTCCTGCGCCGTCAAGGGCCGCACCATGTTGCGCATCTGGCCGAAGCTGTCGTTGCGGCGTGCGCCCGACGCAAAGGCCTTCAGCTCCTTGAGAAGGTACTCCTTGGGCATCCCTTCCAGCCAGGGCGCGCCCAGCTTGTGGTCGATGCCGCCATGGCAAGCAACGCAGGGCACGATGTTTCGCAGCGGGTCGCCCACGCGTACCAGCGCCGGTGCATCGGGTTCATCGACCCGTACCGGCGCCGCACGCGCTCTGGGCAGCGAGTCGTAGTACGCGGCGACGTCCTGGATGTCCCGCTCCGACAGTTTGTTGGCAATGGTCTGCATGAACGCGCTGCTGCGGTCGCCGCGCTTGTAGTCACGCAATTGCTTGATGATGACTTCCGGGTACTGCCCGGCAAGATTGGGCGAGCCACCGTCGCTCATGCCCTGCGCGCCATGGCACATGCTGCATTGCTGGATCGCGATGGTGGCGCCGCGGCCGGTCGCATCGCCTGCGCCCGAGCGCCCCATGGCGTTGGTCAGTACGACGTTGGTCGTGCCAGCGCCTGGCTTCGGCCATTGCGCCGTGGCAGTCCACTCGCTGGGCACGCCTGCCGCCCGGCAGATGCTGTCCCAGAGGCTCTTGGCAGTGAAGTCGCCGTGCCTGGAGGGAAGCCACGCGAAGCCCACCAGCAGCGTGGCAGCGGTCAGCGCAACGAGGCCGAGCACACTCCAGCGAAACCATGGGTTCCTCCAGGCGAACATGCCGGGTTCCTGCATCACCGGCCCCCAATGGGAATGACGGGAACCGAGGCGTCCTTGAGCGTCGCCAGTTGCGCGATCGGGAAGCCGTAGTTCACGACCGTGAGGGCGACCATCAGCGAGACCCAGAGCGCGAAGCCGTTCAATGCCACCGGCGTGGTCGCGGGCATGTGGACCGGTGTGCTGAAGCTGTACGGTGCCGGTGCAGCGTCGCTCCGGCCGGCGCGCGCCAGGATGTAGATGAAGAGCAGCGCGGACAACACCAGCATCAATCCCCCGAAAGTGCCTGCCACGAGCGTCCAGCCCTGACCGCTGAGGGCCGGATGAGAAAAGTCGAAGTACGCCATGCGTCGCGGCTGCCCGAGCAGGCCGACCCAGTGCCAGGGCATGGTCATCACCATCATCCCGACAAACCACAGCCACAGCTGTGTCTTCACCAGGCCGGCGGGCAGCGCCTTGCAGCCGGTGAGTTGCGGCCACAGGTCATAGGCCACCACGAAGTACATGATGACGATGGCGCCCGCGAAGATGAGGTGGAAGTGCCCCGTTACCCACTGCGTGTTGTGGATCGTCTCGTTGAGCTGGAAGCTCATGTTGATGAGCCCGCCCGCGCCGCCGAAGCCAAGCATGATGAAGGAGAAGGTGACGGCCAGCATCATCGGATTGCCCCAGGGCAAGGCCTTCACCCAGCCGAAGATGCCCTTGCCGCCGCGCAGGCGTGCCGCGATCTCGACAGACGCGACGATGGTGAACACGGTCAGGAAGGTGGGCACCGCCACCATGGCAGTGAACACTGCATGCAGGAACTTGAACCCGGCCCCCACCTGCGGGTCGGCAAAGAGGTGGTGGATGCCGATGGGCATGGAAAACACGAGAAAGAGCACGAACGCCACGCGCCCCATCGTGTCGCTGTACAGCCGCCCGCCGATGGCGCGCGGCACGATCGTGTAGAACGCGATGTAGGCGGGCATCAGCCAGAAATAGACGATGGCGTGCAGCGTCCATGAGAAGAACACGCGTGCCAGGCCGGCGTTGATGGTGTCCGTCAGGCCCAGTGCCGCAGGCAGGATCAAGAGGAGGATCTCCACCGCCGCACCCACCGACGTCCACGCCCACAGGTAGGCGCCCGCCACGTTGCCGAACATCGCCAACGGCACCGCCGTGCCGGCGTTCTTCTTCTTCCATGCCCGCAGGTTGATCGCCATCAGCGCGACCCAGATCCAGGAGCCCACAACCACCAGGACGACGCCCAGGTAGTAGAAGGGGCTGCCGATCATCGGCGGGTAGAAGGTGTAGAGCACCGAGGCAAGGCCCAGTGCGATCGGCGTTGCGGCCATCACGGTGCCGATGACCACCAGCCAGAACCCCGCCCATGCCCAGCGCAGGCCGATGAGCGGCTGCTTCAGCGCCAGTTCGCTGATGGCGTAGCCGAAGCCCATGGCCACCAGCGTCGGCAGGACGTAGCCCATCACCGTGCCGTGCGCGGTCACCGAGCGGAAGTAGAGTTCCGGGTTGCCCACCCAGGCGCTGAGCGGGCTGCGCACGAACATCTGCCATTCGCCCAGGACGATGGCCGCCCCGAACGCGATGAAGGCGATCCAGAAGTGCGCGAGAACGAGTTTTCTAGCCAGGAACACAGCTCATCCTCTCTGCGCCCTTGGCCTTCGCGAGGAACTCCTCGGCCGCCAGCACCTGCACACGGCCCCACATCGCCTCGTGGCCCGTGCCGCAGTACTCGTGGCAAGGCATCACGCGCTCGCCGGCCTTCTCGAAGGTGGCGGTGAAGGTCGCGACGAATCCTGGAATCAGCATCACGTTGGCATTGGTCTTGTCGACCACGAAACCGTGGATGGCGTCGGCGCTGGTCGCGCGGAAGGTGACGGGCACGCCGGCGGGAACGACCAGGCATTGCGGCTCGAAGGAATACTGCTGCGCGATGAGCCGCACGAAGACCCTGCCGTTCGCATCGACCGTGGTGCCCAGGTTGTTCTCGACGAACTCACCCGATACGTGCAGCGTGCGCGGATCGACGGTCTCCACGCGAGAGGGCGGCATGGACGCCCAGTGCAGCCCCGTGAAGATCATCATCGCGAGCAGCATGGCGATGATGAGCATGACGATGATCGCCCAGCGTCTTTCCGCCGCGGCGGCAATGGCTTCCGATGCGTGCGATGCCGCGTTCATGGAAGTCACTGGATGGCTCCCCTGGGCAGGAAGACCAGGAAGTAGAAGAGAAAGACGATGGCGACCACGATGAAGGTGGCGACGCCGACGACCGCAAAGGTGCCCGCCGGTCCGCGCGCGACGATGTCGTCGATCCTTGCATCTTCTCGCGCCAGGTCGGCGGCACTGGCCGTGGTCGGGAGATCGTTGGGGGTTGCCATGGCGCGCGCCTTCGTTGCTGCTATTCGGGGACGAGCGTGCGAAGCTCGCTGACGTTGGCCGCAGTCACCGGCGTCCCGCTGTTTTCCCATGCGACGCGGATATAGGTCACCACCGCCGCCACCTCGTCGTCATTGAGGATGTGCGAGAAGGGCGGCATGCCGTGCGGCTTGGGATTGCGCTTGGTCCCAGGCGCGTAGCCGCCGTTGAGCACCATGCGGATCGAGTTCACCGGTGAACTCATGGTGATCGACTGGTTGTTGGCCAGAGGCGGAAACTGGGGTGCGTGGCCCTTTCCTTCCTCGCCATGGCACATGGCGCACTGCTTCGCGTAGATCTTGCGGCCTAGTTCCATCACGTTCGGGCTGACCAGGCGTGCGCTGCTCGGCGGCGGCGGTTCGGTGTCGCGCTGCGGAAGCTCCTTCAGATAGACGGCCATCGCCTCGACATCCGCGTCCGAGAGGTACTGCAGGCTGTTGTAGACCACCTCCGCCATCGGCCCGTAGACGGTGGCCCGATCCGAGATGCCAGCCTGCAGCAGGTCGGTAATTTCCTTGATGCTCCAGTTGCCAAGGCCTGCCTCGCGGTTGGACGTGAGCGAGGGCGCATACCAGTTCTGGTTGGGAATCATCCCGCCTTCGAACTCCTGCGAGGTCTTGGAGCCACCGAGCTTGTTGATCGCCGTGTGGCACATGGCGCAATGTCCGAGGCCTTCCACCAGGTAAGCCCCCCGATTCCACTGCGCTGACTTGCCCTTGTCGGGCGCGTATTCGCCCTGCTTGAAGTAGAGCGCGCGCCAGCCGACCAGCAGGTCGCGCTGATTGAACGGGAACTTCAACTCGTGGGGCCGATTCTTCTGGCTCACCGGCGGCACGGACATCATGTAGGCGTAGATGGCGTCCGAGTCCTCGCGCGTGACCTTCGTGTACGAGGCGAAGGGCATCACCGGATACATCAGGGACCCATCGCGCGAGATGCCAAGATGCATCATTCGATAGAAGTCGTCGGCGGTCCAGCGGCCGATGCCGGTCTCATCGTCCGGGGTGACATTGGGAACGTAGAGGTCGCCAAAGGGCGTGGCCATCGCGCGGCCACCGGCGAACTGCTTGCCGCCGGGTGCGGTGTGGCAGGCGATGCAATCGCCCGCGCGCGCCAGGTATTCGCCCTTGGTGATCGTCTGCGTCGTGGGACTGGCTTCCACCGTGCCCGGCACCTTGGGCACCGTGGGCAGGTAGCCGGGCATGAAGTAGAGGAAGCCGGCGACGAGCAACACCACGACCGCCACGGCGGCCACAAGCAGGTTGCGCGTGCCTCTTCGCATGGCGGCTACATCTGGCTGCCGCAGGCCACCGGCATGCGCTGCAGGTTGGACGACGCGGGAGATGCATCGCGCGGCGGATCCTGAGTCGAAAGCCAGGTCGCCACCGCATGCACATCCGCTTCCGACATGCGGTCCGCGATGCGCTTCATGCAATCGGGCTGCGCGGCTTGCCGGTTTCCCGTGCGCCAGCGGGTGAGCTGCGCGACGATGTACGAAGAGCGCAATCCGACGAGGCCCGGGATGCCCGGCTCCATGCCGGTGAGCCCGGCGCCGTGGCAGGTGATGCACGGCGGAATCTGCTTGCCCGCATCGCCCGAGAGGGCGATCGTCGCGCCGCGCGAGATCACCGACTCTGCGGCGGTTGCCGGTTGCTTTGCTTCGAAGGCCGGCCGCTGCTTGGCGAAGTGCTCGGCGATTTCCCGCAGATAGGAGTCCGGCAGATAGGCCACCAGGTAGTTCATCGGCGGATACACCCGCTTGCCGTCACGAAAGGCGACCAACTGGTTGTAGAGATAAGCCGCGGGCTTGCCGGCGATGCGTGGAAAGTACTGGTTGCTGGTGCCTTGCCCACTTTGGCCGTGACAGGTCACGCAGCCTTGCACGCGCGCCTCCATCGAGTCGACGGCCTTGAAGGCGGGGATGGCCGGGTCCTGCTGCGCGCGAGCGATGCCCGCCAGGGCCATGGCGAGCAGTGCGCCCACCAGCAGCAAGGCACGCCTCGGCGTGACCCCGACGCGTCCCAAGGACGGCTGGCCGGGAGCCGTCACCCATCCGCGGAACGCGATTTGAGCCGAGGCCGACATTTGCCCGCGGTTGTAGCCGAGGGTTGGTCGAGCGTCAACTTCGCCCGGGCGGCGCCTGCTTCGGAAGGGCCAGCACCATCACTCCGGCAACGGCAGTGAGCTCGTGCACTTGAACTCTTCCAGGCAGACGCTGGAGCGCACGCCATCGACGCCCGGCATGCGCATCAGCTTGTCGATCAGGAAGTGCGACAGGCCCTTCAGGTCGCGCGCGATGACCTTGATCACGAAGTCGTAGTCGCCGGTGATCGAGTAACACTCCAGCACCTCGGGCATGTCCATCACCAGGTCGGTGAATTTGGACAGGTCGCGGATGTGGCCCTTCTCCATCGCCACCAGGATGAAGGCCACCACGTTCAGGTCGAGCCGCGCCGGGGCCAGGCGCGTCTCGTAGCGGGCGATGAAGCCCGCTTCCTCCAGTCGTCGGTGGCGGCGATGGCATTGCGCCGGCGACAGGCCGGCGGCCTCGGCCAGTTCCAGGTTGGACGCGCGTCCGTGTTCCTGCAGGAAGGCCAGGATCTTGCGGTCGATGCGGTCAAATTCAATCTCTTGCACGTTCGTCTCCAATTGTGGCCAGACGATGCAATTATGTTGCGTGACCAAGGGTTCGCCCTGACGCGGGATGAAAGCAGATTTTCCGTGCGGAAGTTCACACTTCTCGTCTCGGAAAGCGAGCCAGCGACGGGGATCCAACAGGTCCTCACTCGGGGTCGGCCTTCCGAAGCCAGATCCGCTGACTATTTCCCACAAGGACTTCAACGTGCAACATTCTTTCCTGCGTTCTTCCCTCGCCCTGATGGCTGCTGCGGCCGCGACCGCCACTGCCGCGCCCGCCTTCGCCGCCGAGAAATCGGTGGCCGTCACCGCGATCGTCGAACACAAGGCGCTCGACGCCGTGCGTGACGGCGTCAAGGACGAACTGAAGTCCGCCGGCTTCGAGACCGGCAAGAACCTGAAATTCCAGTACCAGTCCGCCCAGGGCAACAACGGCACCGCGGCGCAGATCGCCCGCAAGTACGCCGGCGAGCGGCCCGACGTGATCGTCGCCATCGCCACGCCTTCCGCGCAAGCCGTGGTCGCCGCGAGCAAGGACATCCCGGTCGTCTACAGCGCCGTGACCGACCCGGTCGCAGCCAAGCTGGTCAAGAGCTGGGAAGCCTCGGGCACCAACGTCACCGGCGTGTCCGATCTCTCGCCGCTGGACAAGCACCTCGAACTGATCAAGCGCGTCGTGCCCGGCGCCAAGCGCGTCGGCGTGATCTACAGCCCGGGCGAGGCGAACTCGGTGGCGATCGTCGATGCGCTGAAGAAGGCCGCGCCGGCCGCGGGCCTGACGCTGGTGGAAGGCGCCGCCGCCCGCACCGTCGACGTGGCCAGCGCCGCGCAGAGCCTGGTCGGCAAGGTCGACGTGATCTATGCGCCCACCGACAACAACGTGATGTCGGCCTTCGAGGGGATCGTCAAGGTGGCCCAGCAGGCGAAGATCCCGGTGGTCGCGGCGGACACCGACGCGGTCAAGCGCGGCGCGGTGGCGGCCCTGGGCCTGAACTACTACGACATCGGCCAGCAGACCGGCAAGATCGTCGTGCGCATCCTCAATGGCCAGGCGCCCGGCACCATCGCCTCGCAGACCAGCAACAACTTCGAGTTGCACGTCAACCCGGCCGCGGCGCAGAAGCAGGGCATCACGCTGTCGCAAGAGCTGGTCAGTTCGGCCAAGGTCGTGGTCAAGTAAGCGGGCGCACCTTCCCATGTCGCTCATTGCTTCCCTGGGTGCCATCGAGATCGGCCTGATCTTCGGGCTGGTCGCGCTCGGCGTGTACCTCTCCTTTCGCATCATCAACTTCCCCGACCTGACGGTCGACGGCAGCTTTCCGCTCGGCGGCGCCGTGGCCGCTGCGCTGATCGTCGCGGGCTGGAATCCCTTTGCCGCGACGGCGGCGGCGATTCTTGCCGGTGCGATGTCGGGCTACCTCACCGCCTGGCTCAACGTGCGGCTGCGCATCATGCAGCTGCTCGCGAGCATCCTGGTGATGATCGCGCTGTACTCGATCAACCTGCGCGTCATGGGCAAGCCCAACGTGGCGCTGATCAACGATCCCACGGTGTTCACGATGGTCGAGTTCGGCGGCCTGCCGGACTATTGGCTCAAGCCCCTGGTGCTGCTGGTGATCGTGGTTGTCGCCAAGGTGCTGATCGATCTGTTCTTTGCCTCGGAAACCGGTCTGGCGATGCGCGCCACCGGCAGCAACCCGCGCATGGCACGGGCGCAGGGCATCTCGACGGACAAGCTGACCGTGTGGGGCCTGGCCCTGTCCAACGGCCTCGTGGCACTCGCCGGCGCATTGTTCGTGCAATCGCAAGGCGGCGCCGACATCTCGATGGGCATCGGCACCATCGTCGTCGGCCTGGCCGCGGTGATCATCGGCGAGACCATCCTGCCCGCGCGCAGCCTGGTCATCACGACGCTGGCCTGCGTGCTGGGCGCGGTGCTCTACCGCTTCTTCATCGCGCTGGCGCTCAACAGCGACTTCATCGGCCTGCAGGCCCAGGACCTGAACCTGGTGACTGCGGTGCTGGTCGCCTTCGCGCTGCTCGTTCCCGCCTACAAGCGCAAGCTGGCCGGCCTGTGGCCGGGCGTGCGCACCAACAACACGGCAGTCGCCATCAAGGAGGCCAAGTAATGCTGCGCGCCAAAGGCCTGGAAATCACCTTCAACCCCGGAACGCCGATCGAGAACCGCGTGCTGCGCGGGCTGGACCTGAGCATCCCCACGGGGCAGTTCGTCACCGTCATCGGCTCCAACGGGGCCGGCAAGTCGACCTTCCTCAACGCCATCAGCGGTGACCTGATGGTCGACCGCGGAACCCTCCACATCGACGACGCGGATGTCACCCGCCGCTCCGCCTGGCAGCGCTCCGACCTGGTCGCCCGCGTCTTCCAGGACCCGATGGCCGGCACCTGCGAAGCGCTGACCATCGAGGAGAACATGGCGCTGGCGTGGAAGCGTGGCGCGCGCCGCGGCTTTGGCTTCTCGCTGACGCGCAGCTTGCGTGAGCTGTTCCGCGAGAAGCTCAGCATCCTCAACCTCGGGCTGGAGAACCGCCTGGCCGACCGCATGGGCCTGCTCTCGGGCGGTCAGCGCCAGGCGGTGAGCCTGCTGATGGCTTCGCTGCAGCCCTCGCGCATCCTGCTGCTGGACGAGCACACCGCGGCGCTCGATCCGAAGACGGCTGCCTTCGTGCTCGAACTCACCGCCAAGATCGTCGAGGCCGGAAAGCTGACCGCCATGATGGTCACGCACAGCATGCGCCAGGCGCTGGACTACGGCAGCCGCACCGTGATGCTGCACGAGGGCCGCGTGATCCTGGACGTCAAGGGCTCCGAGCGCGCCGGCATGGATGTGCCCGACCTTCTGCACATGTTCGAGCAGACGCGCGGCGAGAAGCTCGACGACGACAAGCTGCTGCTTGCCTGAAACCCAATACCCTGAAAGACCGAGATGAAAGAACTGCTGAACCGTTTCGAGAACAAGGCCCCCGAGATCGTCTTCGAATGGCATGACGCGCAGACGCCCGCCAAGGGCTGGGTCGTCATCAATTCCCTGCGCGGCGGGGCGGCCGGTGGCGGCACGCGCATGCGAGCGGGCCTGGACCGGCGCGAGGTCGAGTCGCTGGCCAAGACGATGGAAGTCAAGTTCAGCGTGTCGGGCCCCGCCATCGGCGGTGCCAAGTCGGGCATCGACTTCGACCCGGCCGATCCGCGCAAGAACGATGTGCTCAAGCGCTGGTACAAGGCGGTCACGCCGCTGCTCAAGACCTACTACGGCACCGGCGGGGACCTGAACGTCGACGAGGTGCACGAGGTGATTCCGATCACCGAGAGCTACGGGCTGTGGCATCCGCAGGAGGGCGTGGTCAACGGCCACTTCGAGCCGAGCGACAGCGAGCGCATCCAGAAGGTCGGCCAGTTGCGCATGGGCGTGGCCAAGGTCGTTGAAGACAAGCGCTACTCGCCAGAGCCGGCCCGCAAGTACCTGGTGGCTGACCTGATCACCGGCTGGGGCGTGGCCGAATCGGTGCTTCACTACTACCGGCTCTATGGTGGCCAGGTGGCCGGCAAGCGCGTCGTCGTGCAGGGCTGGGGCAACGTGGGCTCGACCGCGGCGTACTACCTGGCGCAGGCCGGAGCGCGCGTGGTCGGCATCATCGATCGCGAGGGCGGGCTGCTCAATCCCGAGGGCTTCAGCTTCGAAGAGATCCGCCAGCTGTTCCTGGAAAAGAAGGGCAACCAGCTCGCCGCCAAGGGCATGCTCTCGTTCGAGGAAATCAACCGCCGGGTGTGGAGCGTGGGCGCCGACATCTTCCTGCCCTGCGCCGGCTCGCGCCTGGTGACGCAGCAGCAGGTCGAGCAACTGATTGCGGGCGGCCTGGAAGTCGTTTCCAGCGGTGCCAACGTGCCCTTCGCAGATCGCGAGATCTTCTATGGCCCGATCTACGAGCACGCCGATTCACGCGTCGCGGTGATTCCCGACTTCATCGCCAATTGCGGCATGGCGCGCGCGTTCGCGTTCCTGATGCAGGGCGACGTCGAGATTTCGGATGAAGCGATATTCGGCGATGTGTCGGCCACGGTGGCCGCGGCGCTGGAGCGCTGCCATGCGCGATCCAGCGCCAGCACCGGCATCGCGCGCACCGCGTTCGAGAACGCGCTGACGCAACTCGTCTGACGCGCGAGCGTCAGCGCGACGGTTCGGCGCCAGGCGCAGCCCTGGCTTCGTCGTCGATGGCCTTCTGCACTGCGCGGTAGAAGGCTTCGCGTGCCGCGCTGGCGCTGCGGTCCATCGCTCCGCCGGCCCAGTTGGCGTTGGAGGCGATCACGATCCTGCGCTTCGCGTCGATGAAGATGCCTTGGCCGAAGATGCCGCGCGCGGCGAAGCTGCCGTCGGCGTAGGTCCACCACTGGTAGCCGTAGCCGCGCTCTGGCTGGCCGATGCCCACGCGCTCGGTCGTGGCTGCGGCCAGCCAGCCGTCGGGCACGATGCTCTGGCCATCGACGCGGGCCCCTCCCTGGATGAAGAGACCGAAGCGGGCGAAGTCTCGCGTGGCGGCCTGGATGCAGCAGCCGCTGATCTCCTGCCCGGTCCGGCTGAGCAGCCAGGTGGCCTGCTGTTCCATGCCGGCCGGGACCCAGATCTTTTCCGACAGGTACGCCGACAAGGGCTTCTTCGTCGCCTGGCTGACGAGGATGCCGACGAGGTTGGTTTCCCCGGTGCTGTAGAGCCAGCGCGTGCCAGGCGGCACCTCGCGCGGCAGGCGTCGCAGGTAGCTCACCAGCGCATCGACGCCTTCCTCGGGTTGGTGGTTGTTGAAGCGCGCCACGTCCGAGTTCGGGTCCGCGTAGTCCTCGTTCCAGCGGACGCCCGAGGTCATCGTGAGGAGCTGGCGGATGCTGACGTCGTCATAGGCCGAGCCTTTCATCTGCGGGATGTAGTCGCTGACCTTGTCATCCATGCTCTTGATGTGGCCGTCGCGGATGGCTGCGCCCACGAGGGTGGAGGTGATGGACTTGGCCACCGAGAAGCTCGTCCACCGTCCGCTGCCGTCGAAGTCCAGGCCGTAGCGTTCCAGCCGAACCTTGCCGTCGTGCACGATCAGGAGGGCCGCGCTGCGCTGGCCGGCCATGTAGGCATCGAGGTCCAGCGGCAACTTCAGCGGCGGGCCCGGCGGCAGCGACATCGGCGCCCCACCCACCGCCACGACGCGCGACTTCGCGAGCACGGGCAGCCGATCCAGTGCGCGAAATGCCGCATCGCGCTGTGGCTCGCTCCAGAACAGGAGGTCACGGTTGGTTGGCAGCGTCGCCAGCAGTCCGCGCGTCTCCTTGTCGAGGCTGAACCAGCCGGCGCCGCCGATGGCCACCAGGGCAAGCAGCAACCAGAGGGCGATCTTGCGGACCTTCATCGAGGAACTCCCGAGCAAGGGTGACGATGGACCGGATTGGACACGATGCGATCAAAAGAACAAGGGCCTGCGGTGGCCGCGGGCCCTTCTCGGGTACGTCGACCTGGCGCGCCTCAGCGCCGTCGACCCCAGCCGAACCACAGGCCGGCCACCACCGGGATGCCCAGCGTGATCCAGGCCAAGGCATCGCCCAGCCCGCCATCGCTGAACAGGGCGGACACCAGGCCGATGGCCGTCAGCACGCCCAGCACGATCGGCCAGCGCCACATCGGCCAGAAGCGCGGGGTGTGGTGGTGTGCACTCATGTCAGGGCCTCGGTGGTGACGGCGCTCGGTTGCGCCGTCGGCTGGCCGGCTTCGCCTTCCTTGCGCGGCGCATGCACATTGGCCGTCTTGCCGCGCTTGAGCCACAGGTACAGCCCGCTGCCCAGAACGATGATGGTGGCGATGTCCAGCAGCGCCCAGATGATCTGCATCGGCATGCCGCCGTAGTCCCCGAAGTGCAGCGGCTGCGACACCAGCAGCGCCGTCAGGTACCAGGGCAACTCGGGCGCGGCCGTCACGGCGTTGGTCTTGGCATCGACCAGCACCGGCTGCAGCAGGCGCGAGGTGAGCGGCGTGTTGCCACGCAGGAACACGGTGTTGTGGTGCGGGCTGGAGAAGGCGGTGCCGGGGAAGGCGATGAAGGACAGCTTGGTCTGCGGCGCCTGTGCCATGGCCATGTCCAGCGAGCGCTGCACCGAGCCACGCTCGGCCGCGGGCACCGTCGGCTGCCCCTGGTAGGGCGCGAGGATGTGGCTGAGTTGGTCGTACTGCCAGTACTTGATGAGCAGATCGGCCCAGGTGTTGATCATGCCGGTGGCGCCCACGGTGAAGGCCCACACGAGGGTCACGATGCCCAGCAGGTTGTGCAGGTCCAGCCACTTCAGGCGCGGCCGGCGCTCGCGCCGCACGGTGCCGAAGTGCAGCTTGCGCATGAAGGGCGCGTAGAGCACCACGCCGCTGACGATGGCCAGCAGCAGCAGCAAGCCCATGAAACCCAGGAACAGCTTGCCCGCCAGCCCGGCGAACAGGTCGACGTGCAGCTTGAACATCACCCACATGAAGCCCTCGTCGAACTTGGGCGTGGCCAGCACCTGCCCGGTGCGGGCGTCGACCGCGACCGACTTGAAGTCGTCGGTGGGCGCGGGCGTGGGGGTGAGGGTGACGAACCAGATGTTGCTGTCGTCCTCGTCCTGCGAGACGAACTGCACGACTCGCTCCGGGTGCAGGGCATGCGCCGTCCTGATCACCTGGTCCAGGCTGACGCGCGGGGTGTCGGCTGCCATCTTGGGCGCTTCCACCTCGGTGCCCAGCAGATGGCCGATCTCGTGATGAAAGATCAGCGGCAGGCCGGTGATGCACAAGAGCAGCATGAACACCGTGCAGACCAGGCTGCTCCACTTGTGAATCCAGGTCCAGGTCTTGATGCGTCGGGTATTCATGGCGATGGCTTTTGGCTGTCGAAGACGGCGGCGATCAGAAGCGATAGGTCGCGCTGGCCACCACGGTGCGGCGCGCACCATACCAGCAGTCGCCGCGCGACAGGCAGGTGCTGAAGTAGGTCTTGTCCCCCAGGTTGTTGACGTTGAGCGCCAGGCGCCACTGGGCGCTTTCCCAGGCCACCATGGCGTCGACCAGGATCTGGCTCGGCACTTCAGGCCCGATGCCGAAGGACACGTCGCGGAA